>NZ_POUB01000318.1 GCF_003236335.1 Micromonospora deserti | reverse complement strand
GGGGTGGGGGTGGCGGTGGTGTCCATGCCGACAATGTGACCTGGGCCTCACTCCAAGACAGCCTTGTGGTCATTCTGTTCATCTCGGCGACCCATGGGTGACGTTTCGCCGCGACGGGCGCGCAACACTGGTGACCGGAATCGGACCGGGGACAGGAGTGGTGGTGGCCCGACGGCAGTGGAGCATCGCGGGACAGCTGTTCGCGCTCCAGGCCGTGGTCGTGACGTTGCTGGTCGCGGCGGCGGCCGCGGGCGCGGTGTGGCTGGCCCGCACCGACGCGCGGGAGGCCGCCCGGGAGGAGGTGCTCGCGGTGGCGCACACCGTCGCCGGCTCCCCCGACGTGCGCACGGCCCTGCTCTCGGCCGACCCGGCGGCCACCCTCCAGCCCTACGCGGAGGCCACCCGGGTGGCGACGGGCACGGATTTCGTGGTGGTGATGGCGCCCGACCGGACCCGGTACTCGCACCCGAGCCCGGAGCAGATCGGCCGGCCGTTCATCGGGGACATCGGGCCCGCGCTGGCCGGGCGGGCGTTCACCACGACCAACGTCGGCACACTGGGCGAGTCGGTGCGGGCCGTGGTGCCCGTCCGGGCCGACGACGGGCGGGTCGTCGGTCTGGTCTCGGTCGGCATCACCACCCGGGCGATCAACCGCCGGCTGCTCGACCAGGCGCCGGTGCTGGCCGCCGCCGCCGCACCGGCCCTCGCCCTCGCCGGCACCGGTTCCTGGCTGCTCAGCCGCCGGCTGCGCCGGCAGACGCACGGGCTCGGGCCGGCCGAGATGACCCGGATGTACGAGTACTACGACGCGGTCCTGCACTCGGTGCGGGAAGGGCTGGTGGTGCTCACCCCCGACCGCCGGGTGGCGCTGGTCAACGACGAGGGCCGGCGGCTGCTGGGGTTGGCCGAGGAGGCGGCGGTGGCGGACCGGCCGGTGGCCGGCATCGAACTCCCGCCGGCGGTGGCGGAGCTGCTCGCCTCGGGCCGGGACGCGCACGACGAACCCGTGCTGGCCGGTGACCGGGTGCTCGTGGCCAACCAGCGCACCACCCGCTTCGAGGGGGCCGCGCTCGGCACCGTGCTGACCCTGCGCGACCAGACCGACCTGCGCAACCTGGCCAGCGAGCTGGATTCGGTACGCGCGCTGACCGAGGCCCTCCAGGCACAGACGCACGAGTCGGCGAACCGGCTGCACACCGTGCTGACCATGGTCGAGCTGGGCCGCACCGAGGAGGCGGTGCAGCTCGCCACCCGCGACCTGGCGGTCGCCCAGCAGCTGACCGACCGGGTGGTCGGCGCGGTGACCGAACCGGCGCTGGCCGCCCTGCTGCTTGGCAAGTCGGCGCAGGCCGGTGAACGCGGCGTTGATTTGGTGATCGACCCGGACAGCCGGCTCGACGCCGACCACCTGCCCCCGACCGACCTGCTCACGGTCGTCGGGAACCTGATCGACAACGCGCTGGAGGCGGTCGCCGGCAGCGACCCGCCGCGGCGGGTCCGGGTCTTCGTCGGCGTAGGCGACGGCGAGGTGGTCGTCCGGGTGGGCGACAGCGGTCCGGGGCTGGACCCGGAGCGGGTGGCCGACGCGTTCCGGCGCGGCTGGTCCACCAAGAGCAGCGGCCGCGGGCTGGGCCTGGCGTTGGTCGGGCAGGTGGTCCGCCGCTACGGCGGGCGGTCCGAGGTCGACCCCGCCCCGGACGGCGGCACCCTGTTCACCGTCCGGCTGCCGCTGCCGGAGCAGCGGCCATGACCGACATCCGGGTACTGGTGGTGGAGGACGAGCCGCTGCTGGCGGAGGCGCACCGGGCGTACACCGAGCGGGTGCCGGGCTTCGTGGTGGTCGGGGTCGCGCACACCGCCCGGGAGGCGATGGCGGCGCTGCGCCGGCGCGACGGCGCGGACGTCGACCTGGTGCTGCTCGACTTCCGCCTGCCCGACCTGCACGGCCTCGATGTCTGCCGGGCGTTGCGGGCCGCCGGCAGCAGCGTCGATGTGCTCGCCGTGACCTCCGCCCGGGACCTGACCGTGGTGCGGACGGCCGTCTCCCTCGGGGTCACCCACTACCTGCTCAAGCCCTTCACCTTCGCGGCCTTCCGCGACAAGCTGGAGCGGTACGCCGACTACCGGCGGCAGGCGCTCGCCGAGGGCGAGGTGGGCGCCCAGCACGAGGTGGACCGGATGTTCGCCACGCTGCGCGGGGCCAGCCGGCACACCCTGCCCAAGGGCCTGGACGAGCAGACCCTGAACGTGGTGCTGGCCGCGCTCCCCGGCCGGGACGGGCTGTCGGCCAGCGAGGTCGGCGAACGGGCGGGGATCTCCCGGGTGACCGCCCGCCGCTACCTGGAGTACCTGGTGACCGTGGACCGGGCGGTGCGCACCCCCCGGTACGGCACGCCGGGCCGCCCGGAGATGGAGTACCGCGCGGTCTGAGCGCGCGGACGCTCCGCGTGCGGCGAAGGCGGCCGGCGGGTCAGCTGACGTTGGCGGGGCCGAGGACGCTCTTCAGGTCGGCCATCAGCGCGGTGGTGGCCGACACCCGGAACGGACCGAGCCGCAGGGTGGTGACCCGGCTGCCGTTGAGCAGCTTGACGTGCACCTCGGCGTCGCCGGGGTGCAGCACGAGGGTCTCCTTGAGGCGTTCCACCAGCGGCGGCGTGCAGCGGGTCACCGGGATGGTGAGGGTGACCGGCTTGTTCGCGGCGTTGCTGCTGATGTCCGGCATGGACATGTCCATCGCCATGATCCGGGGGGTGTCGTCGCGGCGGTCGACCCGCCCCTTGACCACCACGATGGCGTCCTCGGCGATGTACTGCCCGATGACCTCGTAGGTGTTCGGGAAGAAGAGCGTCTCCACCCCGCCGGCGAGGTCCTCCAGGGTGGCCGAGGCCCAGGCGCGGCCCTGCTTGGTGACCCGGCGCTGCACCCCGGAGAGGATGCCGGCGAGGGTGACCACCGCGCCGTCCGGCACGGTGCCCTCCTCGGACAGTGCGGCGATGGTGCAGTCCGCCGCCGCGCCGAGCACGTGTTCCAGCCCGAACAGCGGGTGGTCGGAGACGTACAGGCCGAGCATCTCGCGTTCGAAGGCGAGCTTGTCGCGCTTGTCCCACTCCCCGTCGCCGATCACCGGCATCGCCACGTTGCTGCTGGTGTCGGTGTCGCCGAAGCCGGCGCCGAAGAGGTCGTACTGGCCGGCGGCCTCGTTGCGCTTCACCCCGGCGTACGCGTCGATCGCCTCGGCGTGCACCGTGAGCAGCGCCTTGCGGGGGTGCCCGAGCGAGTCGAAGGCTCCCGCCTTGATCAGCGATTCGATGGTCTTCTTGTTGCAGACCACCGCGTCCACCTTGGACAGGAAGTCGTAGAAGTCGGCGTAGTCGCCCTTCTCCGCCCGGCAGCGCATGATCGCGGCGACCACGTTCGCGCCGACGTTGCGGATCGCGGCGAGGCCGAAGCGGATGTCCCGCCCGACCGGGGTGAACGGCCCGGCGGAGGTGTTCACGTCGGGTGGCAGGACCTGGATGCCCATCCGGCGGCACTCCGACAGGTAGAGCGCCATCTTGTCCTTGTCGTCGCCGACGGAGGTGAGCAGCGCCGCCATGTACTCGGCCGGGTAGTTGGCCTTGAGGTAGCCGGTCCAGTACGACACCAGGCCGTAGCCGGCGGTGTGCGCCTTGTTGAACGCGTAGTCGGCGAACGGTACCAGGATGTCCCACAGGGTCTGGATGGCCTCGTCGGAGTAGCCGTTGGCGCGCATGCCATCGCGGAACGGCACGAACTCCTTGTCGAGGACCTCCTTCTTCTTCTTGCCCATCGCCCGGCGCAGCAGGTCGGCCTGGCCGAGGCTGTAGCCGGCGAGTTTCTGCGCGGCGCGCTGCACCTGCTCCTGGTAGACGATCAGGCCGTACGTCGGGCCGAGGATTTCCTCCAGGGGTTCGGCCAGCTCCGGGTGGATCGGGGTGATCTCCTGCAGGCCGTTCTTGCGCAGCGCGTAGTTGGTGTGCGAGTTGGCGCCCATCGGGCCGGGCCGGTAGAGCGCCAGCACGGCGGAGATGTCCTCGAAGTTGTCCGGCTTCATCAGCCGCAGCAGCGAGCGCATCGGCCCGCCGTCGAGCTGGAACACGCCGAGGGTGTCGCCGCGGGCCAGCAGCTCGTAGGTGGGCTTGTCGTCCAGCGGCAGCTTGAGCAGGTCGACCGTGGTGCCGTGGTTGGACTCGATGTTCTTCAGCGCGTCGTCGATGATGGTGAGGTTGCGCAGGCCGAGGAAGTCCATCTTCAACAGCCCGAGCGACTCGCAGGTCGGGTAGTCGAACTGGGTGATGATCGCCCCGTCGGCGTCCCGGCGGGTCAGCGGGATGTGCTCGATGATCGGCTCGGCGGACATGATGACCCCGGCGGCGTGCACGCCGGTCTGCCGGATCAGCCCCTCGATGCCCCGGGCCGTGTCGATCACCTTGCGCACGTCCGGATCGGACTCGTAGAGCCCGCGGATCTCACCGGCCTCGGCGTAGCGCGGGTGCTTCGGGTCGAAGATGCCGGCGAGCGGGATGTCCTTGCCCATCACCGCCGGGGGCATCGCCTTGGTGATCCGGTCGCCGACCGCGTACGGGTAGCCGAGCACCCGGGCCGAGTCCTTGATCGCGGCCTTCGCCTTGATGGTGCCGAAGGTGGCGATCTGCGCGACCTTGTCCTCGCCCCACTTCTCGGTGACGTACTTGATCACCTCACCGCGCCGGCGCTCGTCGAAGTCGATGTCGACATCCGGCATGGAGACCCGCTCGGGGTTGAGGAACCGCTCGAAGATCAGGCCGTGCGGGATCGGGTCCAGATCGGTGATGCCCAGGGCGTACGCGACGAGCGACCCGGCGGCCGAGCCCCGGCCCGGGCCCACCGCGATGCCCTGACTCTTGGCCCACTGGATGAAGTCGGCGACCACGAGGAAGTACGACGGGAAGCCCATCTGGATGATGACGCCGAGTTCGTACTCGGCCTGCTTGACGTGCCCCTCGGGGATGCCGTCGGGGTAGCGGCGGGCCAGGCCGGCGAAGGTCTCCTTGCGGAACCAGGACTCCTCGGTCTCGCCCTCGGGCACCGGGAAGCGCGGCATCAGGTTGCGGAAGGCGAACATCCCGGTCGGGTCGACCTTCTCGGCGACCAGCAGCGTGTTGCGGCAGCCCTCCAGCCACAGCTCGGAGGAGTCCACGGCGCGCATCTGCTCGGCGGACTTGATGAAGTAGCCGCCGCCCTCGAAGCGGAACCGGTTGGGGTCGGCGATGTTGCTGCCGGTCTGCACACAGAGCAGCACGTCGTGCGCCTCGGCCTGCGCCTCGTGCGTGTAGTGCGAGTCGTTGGTGACCACCGGCGGGATGCCCAGCCGCCGGCCGATCTCGGTGAGCCCGTCCCGGACCCGGCGCTCGATGTCCAGGCCGTGGTCCATCAACTCCAGGAAGTAGTTCTCCTTGCCGAAGATGTCCTGGTACGCCGAGGCCACCTTGAGCGCCTCGTCGAACTGCCCCAGCCGCAGCCGGGTCTGCACCGCGCCGGACGGACAGCCGGTGGTGGCCATGATCCCCTCGGCGTGCTCGGCGATCAACTCCATGTCCATCCGGGGCCACTTGACGTAGTGCCCCTCCATCGAGGCGCGCGAGTTGAGCTTGAACAGGTTGTGCAGGCCGGTCTTGTTCGCCGCCCACATGGTCATGTGGGTGATCGCGCCGTTGCCGGAGACGTCGTCGCTCTTCTGCTCCGGCCGGCCCCACTTGACCCGCTGCTTGTGGAAGCGGGACTCCGGCGCCACGTACGCCTCGACGCCCAGGATCGGGGTGATCCCGGCGGCCATCGCCTGCTTGTAGAAGTCGTTCGCGCCGTGCATGTTGCCGTGGTCGGTCATCGCCACCGCCGGCATGCCGAGCCGGTTGGCCTCGGCGAACAGGTCCTTGAGCCGGGCCGCCCCGTCGAGCATCGAGTACTCCGTGTGCACGTGCAGATGCGCGAACGAATCGCCCATGCGTGGCGCCCCCCGGGTCGGCTTCGTGGATGGTGGGAAGTCGGTCGGCCCACCCTATCCC
>NZ_POUB01000317.1 GCF_003236335.1 Micromonospora deserti | reverse complement strand
GTGCGATCAGGCGCGGGGGTGGGCCTGGCGGTAGGCGGCGCGCAGGCGTTCCACCGAGACGTGCGTGTAGATCTGGGTGCTCGCCAGCGAGGCGTGTCCCAGCAGCTCCTGCACCGCCCGCAGATCCGCGCCGCCCTCCAGCAGGTGGGTGGCGGCCGAATGGCGCAGCCCGTGCGGGCCGATCCGGGGCAGTCCGACGGCCTCGGCGTACCCGGTGACGACCCGGCGAGCCGCCGTCGGGTGTAGCCGCCCGCCACGGGCACCGAGCAGCAGCGCGTCCCGGGAGTGGGCGGCGGTCAACACCGGCCGGCCCCGACGCAGCCACTCGTCGATCGCCTGCTGGGCCGGCACCCCGTACGGCACCGCCCGTTCCCGGCCGCCCTTGCCCAGCACCCGCACCACCCGCCGGGCGTGGTCGACGTCCGCGACGTCCAGTCCGCACGCCTCGCTGATCCGTACCCCGGTTCCGTAGAGCAGCTCCAGCAGCGCCCGGTCCCGCAGCAGCACCGCCTCCGCGGTGGCGTCCACCGTCGAGGGACCACCCGCCGGGGCGGCGCCGGACCCGTCGCCCTCGGCGCCCGGGACCGGCGGCGCGGCGTCCTCGGGCCGGGCCGCGGTCACCGGGTGGGCCGCGATCCGTCCGGGCGCCTCGACCAGAGCGGCGGCCTGGTCGGCGCGGAGCACGGTGGGCAGCTCCCGGTGTGCGCGAGGGCTCGTCAGGCCGGCCGCCACGTCGGTGGGGAGCAGCCGGCAGCGGTGCGCCCAGGCGCTGAACGTCCGCGCGGAGGCGGCCCGGCGGGCGAGCGAGGTCCGGGCGGCGCCGGTCGTCCGCTGCTTCGCCAGCCAACTGCGCAGCATCCCCAGGTCCAGCTCTGCCGGCTCGACGCAACCCATCCGGCTCGCATGGTCCAGCAACGAGACCAGATCACCCACGTACGCCCGGACGGTGTGCGCCGAGTGATTGCGCACCGTGGACAGGTGCGCGGCGAAGTCGTCCACCGCCTCGCGCATCGCCCCCGGAAGCGCCTCGTGCATGGCCCGGGTGCTCCTGGCCGACCGGCTCATCTCGTGGCGTCCTCGGCTGGCACCGGTCAAGCCTACGGCGGCCCGCGCCACCGGCACGACGCCGAGCCGCCGGGGGAGGGCTCACCGGTCCTGCCGGCCCGCTGTTGAGCTGCGGATGAGAGCGGTGACGGCCCGCAGGCAGGGTGTGCGCCGTCGACGGGGCCGGCCGTCTGCCGCGCCCACCAGCGCCGTCGAGGTGCGGTCCGGCGCCACCGATGGTCCGGTTACCTCCGGCCCGGGTCGTGCTGGTACGCGGTTCCCGTCGCCACCGCAGTGGATTACCGGGGCCGGTGCGGGGAGACTGTCGGACAACGCGTGTGAGCTCTGGGCGCAGCTCGCCGTTCGACCCGCCGGGCTCGACGAAGGGGGCCGCCGTGGGGGTGGATGTCGTCCTCTACCGGGTGGTCGGTGCCGGCCCCGACCGCCGCCGGGTGTCGTACGTCCCGGCCGAGGTGCTGCCCGATCCCGACGACGTGCTGCTCGACCTGCTCACCCGGGCCCGCGGGGGTGGGCGTACGCCGCTGCTCGACCGGGTGGACCCGATTGGTGAGTTGGTGGTCCCCGCCGACCGGGCGCCGCAGCTCCTCGCTGAGCTGCGCCGCCTGGCCGAGGCGGCCCGGGCTGCCCCGGAGCTGGCCCACCTGCGCCGGCTGGACCGGCTGGCCCGCCGCTGCCGGCAGGACGGCGAGATGGAGATCCGCTTCGAGGGGGACTGACCGGACCACGGCCACGACGGGACCCACCTGCCGCCAGGCCGCCCACCGGTGCGGTCAGGAGCCGTCGCGGGACGATCGGCGGGTGGGCGGCGACGCGAGAGCGTAGCCCTTCTCCCGGCGCACCACCAGGGCCATCTCCTCCAGCATGGACAGTTTCCGGAGGGTGGTGCGGACGGCGACTCCGGCCCGCGCGGCGAGGACGTCCACCCCGACCACGCCCCGGCGAGGCATCGACTCCAGCACCGATCTCGTGTCGTCGTCGAGCAGGTCGACGGGCCGCTGCGGGCCGCGGGGGACCGGGGCCAGGTCGCCACCGATCCGGCCCACCTCCTCCAGCACGTGGGCGACCCCGGTCACCACCCGGGCCTTCGGGTACTCCCGCAGCAACTCGTGAGCGCCGACCGACATCGCCGAGGTGACCGGTCCGGGCACCACCATCCCGGGCCGCCCGAGGGCGATCGCCCGGTGGGTCGTCTGCGTGGCGCCGCTGCGGGCCGCCGCCTCCACCAGCACGGTGCCGAGGGTGCCGGCCGCGATGACCCGGTTGCGGATGAGGAACCGGGGCCGCAACGGGTCGGCGCCGGGCATCCACTCGCTGACCAGCAGCCCGGTGTCGGCGATCCGGTCGAACAGCGCCGCGTTGCCCATCGGGTAGGGGCGGTCCACCCCGCAGGCCAGCACCGCCACCGTGAGCCCGCCAGCGGTGAGCGCGCCACGGTGGGCGGCGGCATCGATGCCGAAGGCGCCGCCGGAGACGACCGTCCAGTCCCGATCGGCCAGGCCGTAGCCGAGTTCGGTGGCGACGTGCGTGCCGTACCCGGTGGCGGCCCGAGCGCCGACCACCGCGACCGAACGGTCGAACGCCTCGGCGAGCGGCCAACAGCCGCGTACCCAAAAGCAGAGCGGAGGCGCGGTCTGCGTGTCCACCCGTCGCTGCGCGTCGGGCAGCCGGAGCCGGCGCAGATGGTCGACGCGGGCGGGCCACTCGTCGTCGCCTGGGCTGACGATGCGCGCGCCGAGTCGCTCCGTGCGGGTCACCGCCTCGGCCGCCACGGCTCGGGCGTCACCGCCGGCGGAGCGGGCGGCGACGGTGGCCCGCAGCTGCTCGTCCGGCGCGCCGCCGTCGAGCAGCAGGTCGAGTGCGGTCACCGGGCCGAGCCGGTCGACCAGGTGGTACACCGACCAGGTGCCCGGCTCGGTGAGCCAGGTCAGGGCCACCCGGGCCAGCGTCTGCTCCTCGGCGGTGCTCACGAACCTTCCCCCGTTCTGAGTTGAATGGCCTCCCGTACGTCCTCCCGGTCGGGTCGGTCCCGCCCGTCCAGGTCGGCGATCGTCCAGGCCAGGCGGATGATCCGGTCGAAGCCGCGGGCGGAGACCGAGCCGGAGTCCAGCCGTGCCCGCAGTTCGGCGGTGTCCCGGGCGGGCAGCCGCCACGGTGGGCGGCGCAGGTACGGGCCGGGTATCTCGGCGTTGAGCCGGCGGCCCAGTGCGGCCCAGCGCGCCTGCGCCGCCGCCCGGGCCGCGGCGACCCGCCGGGCCACCGTCGCCGATGACTCGCTGTCGGCGGCCGCCTCCATGAGCTCGGCCGCGCGCACCGGCGGCAGCCTCACCTGCACGTCGATCCGGTCGAGCAGCGGCCCGGAGAGCCGGCCCAGGTAGCGCCGGCGCACCAGTGGCGGGCACTCGCAGTACGCGTCGCCGGCCGGGCTGGCGCACGGGCACGGGTTGGCCGCCAGCACCAGTTGCGTGCGGGCCGGGTACTCGGCGCCGCCCCGGCTACGGGCCAGCTGGACCCGGCCGTTCTCCAACGGCTGCCGCAGCGCCTCCAACGCGCCCTTGCTGAACTCGGGCGCCTCGTCGAGGAAGAGCACGCCCCGGTGGGCCAGAGACACCGCGCCGGGACGGGCCAGCCCCGAGCCGCCGCCGACCAGGGACGGCACGGTGGCGGTGTGGTGCGGCGCCTGGAACGGCGGGCGGCGCAGCAGCCGGCCGCCCGGCGGGAGCAGCCCGGCGATCGAGTGCAGCGCGGTGACCTCCAGCGCGGCCTCGTCGTCAAGCTCGGGCAGGATCGACGGGAGTCGCTCGGCGAGCATGGTCTTGCCGGCGCCGGGCGGCCCGAGCAGCGCCAGATGGTGGCCGCCGGCGGCGGCGATCTCCACCGCGCGCCGGCCCAACCCCTGCCCGGCCACCTCGGCAAGGTCCGGCCCGGGGGTGGCCGGCGAGGGCTCGCCGACGTCGGGTTCGATCAACGGCTCCCCGTCGCGGACGAAGCTGACCAGCCGGTGCAGCGTGTCGACCGCCCGGACCCGCACGCCGGGGATGACGGCGGCCTCGGCGGCGTTGCCGGCCGGCACGATCACCCGCACGACACCGGCCCGGGCCGCCGCCGCGACCATCGGCAGTACGCCGCGTACCGGCCGGACCGTTCCGTCCAGGCCCAGCTCACCGAGGACCACGACACCCTCCAGTGGCAGCAGCGGCAACTCGCCGGAGCCGCCCAGCAGGGCCGCCGCGATCGCCAGGTCGAAGGCGGAGCCGAACTTCGGCAGGGTGGCCGGCAGCAGGTTGAGAGTGATCCGCCGGTTGGGCCACCGCTGGCCGGAGTTGACCACGGCGGCGCGGACCCGGTCCCGGGCCTCGTGCAGGGCGGTGTCCGGCAGCCCGGAGATGACCACCGCCGGCAGGCCGGGAGCCAGGTCGGCCTCCACCTCGACGAGGTGGCCGGTCACCCCGACCAGGCCCACGCAGAGCACCTTCGCGTAGCTCATGCCGGCACCGGCCCTCCACCGCCACCGCGCGGCCTGCCGCCCGATGGCCGGGCCCGGCGTACCGCGCCCGCGCGGTGGCCTGACTCCCGCTCCGCGCGCCCGGCCATTTCAGAACGCGCCTTTGAGGTGCTCGACCCGGGCCGCGCCGGCGCCGGTGAGCCGGACCGAGAGCACGTCGAAGCGCACCTCGTCGGCGGTGGTGCCGGTCTGGGCCAGCCATCGGGCGGCCAGGCCGCGCAGCCGGCGCGCCTTGGCCGGTACGACCGCCTCGGCCGGGCTGCCGAACTCCTCGGTGCGGCGGGTCTTCACCTCGCAGAAGGCGAGCACCGGCCCGTCCCAGGCGATGATGTCGATCTCCCCGGCGGGGCAGCGCCAGTTGCGGGCGACCGGCCGCAGCCCCGCCCCGATCAGGTGCCGCAGGGCGCACCGCTCGCCGTACGCGCCGACCGCCTGGCTTCGCGTCGTCATGCCGGCACGGTGCCCGGCCGTGGCCGGATCCCGCCGCCCCGCACCGCCGTCCTGTGGATGACCGGACGGGCTGTGGACGGCCGGACGATCATGCCCTCGCCGTGCTATGCGAGGTCTCGAACGGGGCCGGCGACGCGCCGGTCGGCTAGCGTGCCCGGATGAGCGCCGACTGGCGTGCCCACCGGGTCCGCGCGGCCCTCCACGGCACGAACCCGACCGTGCTGCGCCGGCTCTCCGCCGGGTTCGCGGTGATCGGCGACGTGCAGCACCTGCCCGGATACTGCGTGCTGATCACCGACGACCCGACCGCCGACCGGCTCACCGACCTGCCCCGGCACCGGCGGCTGGCCTTCCTGGCCGACATGGACCTGCTCGGCGAGGCGGTCGCCCGGGTCTGCGCCCGGCGAGACCCGGGCTTCCGGCGGATCAACTACGAGATCCTCGGCAACCTCGACACGTTCCTGCACGCGCACGTCCGCCCCCGCTACCGCTGGGAGCCGGCGGCGCTGCGCGACGGCCCCGTCTACCGGTATCCCGACGACGTGTGGCGCGATCCGGCGTACGCCCTCTGGGCCCGGCACGACGCGCTGCGCGCGCGGCTGACGGCGGAGCTGGAGGCGCTCGCCGGGGACCGCTCCTGACCCGGGCCCGGGCCGGCCCCGCAAGCGGTGCCCGGCCATGGCGGCGGTGGAGCCGGTCGCATACGGTGCCGGACGTGGACGGACGACGGAGCTTTGCCGAAGATCAGGAGTCGCGGTGGTATCCCGGCGGGGAGCGCGACCGCGGCTACGGCGAGCCGCAGTGGCGTGGCGCGGCGGAGGACCCGTACGGCGACGGTGACGTGCGGGTTCCGGAGCAGCGCGGCGGCGCGGAGGACGCCCGCTACGGCGACACCGGCCGGCGCGAGCCGGGGCGCTTGGGCTCGGTCGAACCGGACTCCGGGCGCTTCGCGGCGGTGGACGCCGACCGGGGACCGTTCGGGGGCGTCGAGGACTCCGGCCGCTTCGGGGTGACCGGGGCGGAGCCGGGACGGTTCGGTGGCACGGAGGGTGACTCTGGGCGGTACGGGGCGGGGGCCTGTCTATTATACACATCTCCGAGCCCA
>NZ_POUB01000316.1 GCF_003236335.1 Micromonospora deserti | reverse complement strand
GTGGCGGGCGAGGAGGTCCGCGTCGGCCAGGAGGTCCCGGGTGGGGGCATCGGCGACGATGCGCCCCGCGTCGAGGATCACCGAACGGTCGCAGAGCTCCAGCGCGTACGGCAGGTCGTGGGTGACCATCAGCAGGGTCACCGGCAGGCCGCGCAGGATCTCGGCCAGCTCGCGCCGGGCCGCCGGGTCGAGGTTCGACGACGGCTCGTCGAGCACCAGGATCTCCGGGTGCATGGCGAGCACCGTGGCCACCGCCACCCGGCGGCGCTGCCCGAAGGAGAGGTGGTGCGGCGCCCGGTCCCGGTGATCGCTCATCCCCACCGCGGCGAGCGCCTCGTCCACCCGGGCGGCCAGTTCCGCCCCGCGCAGCCCCAGGTTGGCCGGGCCGAACGCCACGTCCTCGGCGACCGTCGGCAGGAAGAGCTGGTCGTCCGGGTCCTGGAAGACGATGCCCACCCGGCGGCGCACCTCGGCGAGGGTGGCCCGGTCCTGGGCCACCGCGAGACCGCCCACTCGCACGCTGCCCTCGGTCGGGGTAAGGATGCCGTTGAGGTGCAGCACCAGCGTCGTCTTGCCGGCACCGTTCGGCCCGAGCAGCGCCACCCGGTCACCCCTGGGCACGGTCAGGTCGACCCCGTGCAGGGCGACGTGCCCGTCCGGGTACGCGTACCGGACGCCACGGACGTCCAGGCTGGGAACAGTCGGCTGCACGACTCCGATCATGTCAGCACGACGGCGGTGGCGGCGATGGTGGCCGCCAGGACCGGCACGGTGGACGCCACCAGCCACTGCCCGGCCGTCGCCGCGCCCGTCCCCTGCCACACCGCCGGCATACGCCCGGTGTAGCCGCGCGACACCATCGCCAGGTACACCCGCTCACCCCGCTCGAAGGCGCGCAGGAAGAGCGCCCCCACGCCCGCGGCGAAGCCGCGCAGCTGCCACAGGAAACGCGGGTCGTCGCCGCGGGAGACCCGGGCCACCCGCATCCGGCGGGCCTCGCCGACCAGCACGTCCAGGTAGCGCAGCATGAACGTGGCGATCTGGGTGAGGATCTGCGGGCAGCGCAGCCGGTCCAGGCCGAGGATCAGGTCGCGGATCGTCGTGGTCGCGGCCAGCAGCAGCGACGCGAGCACACCCAGGGTGCCCTTCGCGATGATGTTCCAGGCCCCGAGCAGGCCGTCGGAGGAGAGGCGCAGCCCGAGCACGTCGATCCGTTCACCGGCGCCGAGGAACGGCAGTGCGACCGCGAAGAGTACGAACGGCAGCTCGATCGTCGCCCGGCTGAGCAGCCAACCCGGCCCGACCCGGGCCAGCGCCGCCACGACCGCGACCAGCAGGGCGTACCCGCCGAAGGCCCAGAACGCCTCGCGGGGGGTGGCGACCACGGCGAGGGTGAAGACCACCATCGCCGCGATCTTGACCTCGGGCGGGAGCCGGTGCACCGGTGAGGCGGACTCCCGGTACAGCACGTGCGCGTGCCCGGCGCCCATCGTCGTACCCCCTAGCTGCCGGCGCCGGCGGTGGTGCGCTCCCGGTCGGCGGCGTCGGCCGCCTCCGCTGCCCGGCGGCGGACCAGCCAGAACCCGCCGCCGGCCACGGCGAAGGTCAGCAGCACGCCGATCACGCCGGACAGCCCGGTGGAGAGGAAGTCGTTGTCGACGCCCGCCACGCCGTAGTCGGCCAGCGGGCCGCCGACCTCGTGCTCCTTCTCCTGCTGCGCCGGGCAGCTGCCGCCGGTGATGTTGTCGTCGGCGTCGAAGGTGCAGCCCTCCCGCAGCGACGAGTCCAGCCCGTCGGGGTGCGCGGAGGCGAAGTTGCTCACCACCCCGGCCAGCAGCAGGGCGACCAGCAGCCCGCCGACGAGGAACCCCCAGGAACGCGTCTTCACCGGACACCTCCGACAGCCGGGACGGGCGCCGGCGCGGCCGGCTTCAGGGCGCGCAGCGCGTACACCAGATCGGGCCGCGCCTTCGCGACGGTGACCACGGTGGTGGCGGTGATCAGGCCCTCGCCGATGCCGATCAGCAGGTGGACGCCGGCCATGGTGCCGGCCAGGCCGGCGAGGTTGCCGCCCAGGTCGGTGGTGCCGCCGAGCTGGTACTGCAGCACGAAGCCCATGGCCGCGACGACCACGCTGACCAGGGCGGAGACGAACGCGGTCACGGCGAGGCCGGTGGGGGTGCGCGGCAGCACCCGCAGCAGCAGCGCGATCAGCAGGTACGCCGCCGCGGTGCCGAGGACAGCCATGTTGGTGATGTTGAGCCCGAGCATGGCCACCCCGCCGTCACCGAAGACCAGCGCCTGCACGACCAGCACCACGGCCACGCAGAGCGCGCCGACCCAGGGGCCGACCAGCATCGCGGCGAGCGCCCCGCCGAGCAGGTGCCCGCTGACCCCGGCGGTGAAGATCGGGAAGTTGAGCATCTGCACCGCGAAGATGAACGCGGCGACCAGGCCGGCCATCGGGGCGAGCCGGTCGTCCAGGTCACGCCGGCCGCGCAGGACGCAGACCGTCATCGCGGCCAGCGCGATCGCCGCGAACACCGCGGCGACGGGACCGTCGATGATCCCGTTCGAGATGTGCATCGCCAGGGTTTCCACGTGACCTCCACGCGTCGGCGGGCCCGTCCACGCCGGCGGGGGTCAGCCTATTTCCTGCACCTAACTGTTGCCAATATCTGGCAACAAGCCATGGTCTTGATCACGGTGGACGCGGCGCCCGGCCGGCCACGGACCCGGTCGGCCCGGCGCCGCCCGCCGGTGCCCCGACACGGCCCGGCGACCACGATCGGTGCGGCGCGGCCGGCGGTAGGGTCGTGCCATGACCGCGCCCGACCGCCTCTCCCCCGGCGACCCCGCACCGGAGTTCACCCTCCCCACCGACACCGGGGAGACGCTCTCCCTGACCGACCTGCGCGGCCGCAAGGTCGTGCTCTACGCCTACCCGGCGGCGATGACGCCCGGCTGCACCAAGCAGGCCTGCGACTTCCGCGACTCGCTCGCCTCGTTGCAGGCGGCCGGCTACGAGGTGGTCGGCATCTCGCCGGACAAGCCGGCGAAGCTGGCCACGTTCCGCGAGCGCGACGCGATCACCTTCCCGCTGGTCGCGGACACCGACAAGACGGTGCTGACCGCGTACGGCGCGTACGGCGAGAAGCAGATGTACGGCCGGACGGTGACCGGCGTGATCCGCTCGACCTTCGTCATCGACGAGGACGGGAAGATTGAGCGGGCGCTCTACAACGTCAAGGCCACCGGCCACGTCGCCAAGCTCCGCCGGGATCTCGGCCTGGACTGAGACGCTCTAGACTCAGCGGGTCAGCGGGAGTGGCGTAACGGCAGCCGCGGTAGGTTTAGGTCCTATTGTCCGAAAGGACGTGGGGGTTCGAATCCCCCCTCCCGCACTTCGCAATGGCGACCGCCGTGTCAGGAGCGTCACGATCGCGGGCCAGCGCCGCACCCGGCGGGCCAGGATGACGACGTGAGGCTGCGCTTCGTCCTCGATCCCGAGCTGACCTCCGAGCTGCGCGAGCAGATCGTCGCGCTCTGGGTCGACGTCACCAACGCCGGCGGGGCGGTCGGCTTCGTGCCACCGGTCACCGCCGGGGACGTCCGGGCCACCGCCGACCCGACCTTCACCGGGATCGCCGACGGCCCGGACCGGCTGCTGCTGGGGTACGCCGGCGACCGGCTCGTCGCCGCGCTGATCCTCTGCGACAACCGGTTCAACCTGAAGACGCACTGGTGCGTGCTGAAGCGGGTGATGGTGCACCCGGACACCCAGGGCCAGGGGTACGGGGCCGCCCTGATGCGCGAGGCCGAGCGGCTCGGCCGGGAGCTGGGCCGGGAGGCGCTGCACGTGACCGTGCGGGACGGCCTCGGGTTGGACCGGTTCTACCGGGGCCTCGGTTACCGCGAGATCGGGCGGCTGCCCGGCGCGCTGCGGGTCGCCCCCGGCGACGACCGCGACGAGATCCTGATGTGGCGGGACCTGACCGACGGGAAGCCCGCCGAGGGCTGAGCCACCAGGCCGCCGGACGCGAAGCCACCCAGGCCGGCGACGGCTGGGCCGGGCCGTCGGCTCAGGCGGCGACGCGGCGCTCGCGCAGCAGGCGGGTGGCGGTGGCGCTCAGCTGCCACAGCGGTTCGGCGGTCTGCGGCCGGCTGCGCAGCGCCTCCTCCAGGCGGACCCGCCACCGGCCGGCCTCGACCAGGAACAGGTCATTGTCGGTCGTCCACCACAGCCGGTCGCGGGTCTCCCGCAGGGCCTGCTCGCAGTCGGGCCCGAGCAGGTCACCCAGCTTGGCGGTGAGCCAGTCGAAGAGATCGTCGTCGGGCACCGCCCCGACGAGCACGCGGGCGGTGTCCCACGCCACGCGGGGATGATGGATCACCGGCATCTCGACTCCTCTGTCGACGTGACACCTTCGGTCATCATCGATCCCGGTGGCGTTCCCGACAAGCCCTGGTGGTCGCACGGATGCGCAGGTCGACCGGTGGGGCGGGCGCCGGTCCCGCCGGTCAGCCGCCGACGGTGACCCGGTCCCCCACGGTCACCGTGCCCGGCCGCTGCGGAACGAGGTGGAGTCCGAAGAGGAGCTTGCGCCCCACGTTGCGGTGCCGGGCCAGGGTACGCAGCGGCTCCTTGCCGCGTACCCCCGTCTCCTGGTCGGTGGTGGTGACCACGCAGCGGTCGCACGACCCGGCGGCGCGCAGGCGGACCCCGCCGACGCGCACCGGCCGCCCGGCCCAGGCGTCCTCCGCCCAGGCCGGTGCGCCGTCGACGACCAGGTTGGGGCGGAAACGGTTCATCGGCACCGGCTCCTCGCCAGCGTCGGTGAGCCAACCATTGAGCGCGGCGAGGGAGGCGGTGCTGGTCAGCAGCAGCGGATAGGCGTCGGCGAAGCTGACCTGGTCGCCGGTGTCGTGCTCGCGCTCACCGGCGGCGATGTGCCGGGCGGGCTGGGCGAGCCAGACCAGGCGTACCGGGCGGTCCAGCAACGCGCTGATCCAGGCGTCCGCCGCCGGGCCGGCGGGGAGCGCGGGGACCGGCAGCTTGCGGTTCCGGAAGGTCCGCACCCGGACCGCCTCGGCCGCGGACGACGGCTCGGGCACGTCCAGGTCGGGGCGGCCGGCGGCGCGCAGCAGCAGGCCGCCGTCGCGGGCCACCGCGTGCAGCCCGACCAGGCCGCCGGCCTCCCGCTGGGTGACGCCGACGCCGTCGGCGTCGACCACCATCCAGCGCCGGTCGCCGGCCAGCCCCCAGGGCAGCACCCGGGCGTCTTCGTGGTCGAGCCGGTGACAACCCTTGACCGGGTACGTGTGGATCGCGATCAGCTGCACCCGGTCACCATGCCACGCCGATACCGTCCCCCGGATACCAGTGGTTGGCCGGGGTCTCCCGGTAGGCGAGGAACCGGCGGCCGGTGCGTTCCGCGTGTTCGGCGAGGACGTTGGTGGCGGTGACGTTGTCGGTGAGCAGGATCGCGCCGGGGGCGAGCTTCGTCTCGACGGCCTCGAACTCGCGCTTCTCGTGGGCCCGGCTGTGGTCGCTGTCGTGCAGGAAAAGGTCGACCGGCCGGTCCAGCGCGGCGATGGAGGCGATCGAGTCGCCGATGACCAGGTCGACCACCTCGGACCAGGGCGCGGTGCGGGCCAGATAGCCGGCCTCGGGGTTGATGTCCAGCGAGGTGACCCGCCCGGGGTGCCCCTCGGCCGCGTTGCGCAGCAGGGCGGCGGCGAGCACGCAGCTGCCGAGTCCCTTGTCGACGCCGGTCTCCACGACGTGCGTCGGCCGGGTGGCCCGGACGATGGCGTACCAGCCGATCCGGCGGGCGTACCGCACGCGCTTGTCGGCCAGGCCACGGCGGGCGGCGCCGGCGATGGCCGTCTCGATGTGCCGGCGCAGCTTGTCGTCCGACTCGATCTCGTCGAGGTACCCGCGGACCTGCTTGACGGGCAGGTCGCAGACCACGCTGACGAACCACGCGAGGTGGTGCCGGCTCAGCTTGGTCAGCTCGTACGTGTAGTTGTGGTGCTCCCGGGAGGTGACCAGCCAGCGGGCCGAGGTGCGGAGCACCTTGGCGTCGTGGCGGGCGACCCGGGCCAGCCGCTTGGGGAAGGCGGCGACGGGGG
>NZ_POUB01000315.1 GCF_003236335.1 Micromonospora deserti | reverse complement strand
CATGGCGGAGGGGAAACGCCCGGTCACATTCCGAACCCGGAAGCTAAGCCCTCCAGCGCCGATGGTACTGCACCCGGGAGGGTGTGGGAGAGTAGGACACCGCCGGACAATCTTCCAGTCGAGGGCCACCCCGTTACCCGGGGTGGCCCTCACTGCGTTCAGGGGCCGCGGTCCCGCTGCGGCCCGGGCCATCGACAGGGCTGACCCGCCCCACCCCGCTGTCCTTCCCCGAGGCGGGGCGTCGAGGGTGCGCGCGACCGGCGATCCAGGCCGAAGGGCTGCGCAAGCGGCATGCCGGTGCGGAACGAGTAGGCTCGCGCTCCAGCACGCCATGCTCCACCAGCCCGGCGGCGAAGCGGTCACTTGCGGGTCTGGATCTCCTCGCGGATCTTCCGGAGCAGCTCGCCGGCCTCGTCGACCGGGCGGCCCGGGAACATCGCCATCACCACGCTGCCGTGGTCGGCCCAGCCACAGACGGCGAAGTCGCCGCCCTCGCCGCTGGTCGTACCGCACTTCATCACCCCGCCGAGGCGTCCCGCGGGCACCTCGCGGAGGCCGGTCACCGCGCCCGCCTCGTCGGCCATCAGCCCGAAGAGACTGTCGAGGTCGCGTTCCGGCTGCCAGAGCAGGGTGGCGCCGCCGAAGACGAGCACCGAGCGCTTCTCGTCCGCCGGGTCCCGGTAGACCGTGCCGAAGCTGCGGTCCAGTTCGATGTCGGCGGCGAAACCGCTGCGCAGGTAGTCCGCGGTGCTGCGGGCCCGCTCGCTGTCGTCACGGGTCAGCCCCGCCACGCTGGCCGGGGTGGCCAACTCGGCGTCCTTCTGCTGCGCCACCCGCCAGCCCGCCGTGCCGAGGGTGCCCGCGCCGGCGAGCCCGACCAACGCCGCCAGCGCCCACGCCACCCGCCGGCGTCGTGACCGGGGCGCTCGCTGCTCGGGCGCCTGCCGTGGGTCGCGGTTGCTCAGCTGGATGGGCTCCTCGACCAGGTCGACCGGCTCGGGGCCGTCCGCGACCGGACGCTCGGTGAGATGTGCGTCGGACATAGCCGACACCGTACGCGAACCACCGGTGGCGCACGTCAGGTCCGCGGAAGCCCTCCGTAGACTTTCAGGGTGACCGAGAGACTGGATGCCCGACGCCCCGACGCACCGACCCTGTCCGGCCAGTACCAGCCGGGCGAGGTAGAGCAGCGACGGTACGAGCAGTGGGTAGCCGCCGGCCACTTCCGGGCGTCGGCGGAGAGCGACAAGCCGCCCTTCACCATCGTCATCCCGCCGCCGAACGTCACCGGCTCGCTGCACATGGGCCATGCCCTCGACCACACCGTGCAGGACGCCCTGGTGCGGCGTAAGCGGATGCAGGGCTACGAGGCGCTCTGGCTGCCCGGCATGGACCACGCCGGCATCGCCACGCAGAACGTCGTGGAGCGGCAGCTCGCCGCCCAGGGCCTGTCCCGGCACGACCTGGGCCGGGAGAAGTTCGTCGAGCGGGTCTGGCAGTGGAAGGCCGAGTCCGGTGGCGCCATCCTCGGCCAGATGCGCCGCCTCGGTGACTCCGTCGACTGGGACCGCGAGCGCTTCACCATGGACGAGGGCCTGTCGCGCGCCGTCCAGACCATCTTCAAGAAGCTGTACGACGACGGCCTGGTCTACCGGGCCAACCGGATCATCAACTGGTGCCCGCGCTGCCTCACCGCCCTGTCCGACATCGAGGTGGAACACACCGACGACGACGGCGAGCTGATCTCGATCCGCTACAGCGACGAGGTCGTGGTGGCCACCACTCGGGCCGAGACGATGCTCGGCGACACCGCGGTGGCGGTGCACCCGGACGACGAGCGCTACCGGCACCTGATCGGTACCGAGGTCGAGCTGCCGCTGACCGGGCGGCGCATCCCGATCGTCGCCGACGCACACGTCGACCCGTCGTTCGGCACCGGCATGGTCAAGGTGACCCCGGCGCACGACCCCAACGACTTCGAGATCGGCCAGCGGCACGACCTGCCCTCGCTGACCGTGATGGACGAGCGGGGTGTGATCACCGTGCCCGGCCCGTTCGAAGGGCTGGACCGGTTCGAGGCGCGACCCGCGATCGTCGCGGCGCTGCGCGAGCAGGGCCGGATCGTGGCGGAGAAGCGGCCGTACGTGCACGCGGTGGGGCACTGCTCGCGCTGCCGTACGACGGTCGAGCCGCGGCTGTCGCTGCAGTGGTTCGTCAACACCGCCCCGCTGGCCAAGGCCGCCGGCGACGCGGTGCGCGACGGGCGGGTGCGGATCGAGCCGGCCGAACTGGCCAAGCGCTACTTCGCCTGGGTCGACAACATGCACGACTGGTGCA
The DNA here is from genome assembly GCF_003236335.1 of Micromonospora deserti. Taxonomy (GTDB): domain Bacteria; phylum Actinomycetota; class Actinomycetes; order Mycobacteriales; family Micromonosporaceae; genus Micromonospora; species Micromonospora deserti. The sequence goes on along the minus strand of NZ_POUB01000315.1, from coordinate 3,855 downwards.
TCTCCCGACAGCTGTGGTGGGGTCACCGCATCCCGGTCTGGTACGGCCCCGACGGCGAGGTGGTCTGCGTCGGCCCCGACGAGCAGCCGCCCACCGGCGAGGGCTGGCACCAGGACGAGGACGTGCTGGACACCTGGTTCTCCAGCGCGCTGTGGCCGTTCTCCACCCTCGGCTGGCCGGAGCAGACCCCGGACCTGGCCAAGTTCTACCCGACCAGCGTCCTGGTCACCGGCTACGACATCCTCTTCTTCTGGGTCGCCCGGATGATGATGTTCGGCCTGTACGCGATGGACGGCCGGCAGCCGTTCGACGTGGTGGCCCTGCACGGCATGGTCCGCGACCAGTTCGGCAAGAAGATGTCGAAGTCGTTTGGCAACGTGGTCGACCCGCTGGACTGGATCGACCGCTTCGGCGCCGACGCGACCCGGTTCACCCTGGCCCGTGGCGGCAACCCGGGCCAGGACGTGCCGGTCAGCGAGGAGTGGTGCGAGGGCTCCCGCAACTTCTGCAACAAGCTGTGGAACGCCACCCGGTTCGCGCTCATGAACGGCGCGCACACCGATGGCCCGCTGCCCGCCGCCGAGCGGCTCTCCACCGTCGACCGGTGGATCCTGTCTCGCCTGCAGCACGTCGCCGCCGAGGTGGACGAGCAGTTCGAGGCGTACGAGTTCGCGAAGGTCTGCGACCTGCTCTACCACTTCGCCTGGGACGACGTTTGTGACTGGTACGTCGAGCTGACCAAGCCGGTGCTTGCCGAGGGCGGCCCGGCCGCCGAGGCCACCCGGCGGGTGCTCGGCCACGTGCTGGACCACCTGCTGCGGCTGCTGCACCCGCTCATCCCGTTCGTCACCGAGGAGCTCTGGACCGCGCTGACCGGCGGCGAGACGGTGTTGCGGGCCGCGTGGCCGACCGTCGACCGGGCCCTGGTGGACGACGTTGCGGAGGCCGAGGTCGGCATGGTGCAGCGGGTGGTGACCGAGATCCGGAGGTTCCGCTCCGACCAGGGGCTGCGCCCCACCCAGCGGGTCGCCGCCCGGCTGGACGGGCTGGCCGCCGCCGGCATCGCCGGGCACGAACCGCTGATCCGCTCGTTGGCGCGGCTGGATGCGGCCGGTGACGACTTCCAGGCCAGCGCCACGCTGGCCATGCCCGGCGAGGTGAACGTCGCACTGGACACCCGCGGCTCGATCGACGTGGCCGCCGAGCGGGCCCGGCTCACCAAGGACCGCGCCGCCGCCGAGAAGGAGGCCGCGCAGGCCCGGGCGAAGCTCGACAACCCGGCGTTCGTCGGGAAGGCGCCGGCGCCGGTGGTTGCCAAGATCCGGGACCGGCTGGCCATCGCCGAGGCCGACCTGGCCCGGATCGACGCGGCTTTGGAGGCGCTGCCCTCGTGACCGATCGCACCGAATTCACCGCTGTGGAGGCCGAGCTGGCCGGGCGGGGCTTCACCCGGATGGTCTTCGAGCTGGACCGGATCCAGTCCCTGCTTGACCTGCTCGGCAGCCCGCAGCGGGCGTACCCGTCGATCCACCTGACCGGGACCAACGGCAAGACCTCGACGGCCCGCATGATCGACTCGCTGCTGCGGGCGTTCGGGCTGCACACCGGCCGCTACACCAGCCCGCATCTGGAGACCGTCCGGGAGCGGATCAGCCTGGACGGCGAGCCGGTCAGTGAGGAGCGGTTCACCGCCACCTACTGTGAGGTGGAGCCGCTGGCCCGGCTGGTCGACGAGCGCTCGGCCGAGCCGCTGACCTACTTCGACATGACCACGGCGCTGGCGTTCGCCACCTTCGCCGACGCGCCGGTGGACGTGGCGGTGGTCGAGGTGGGGCTGGGCGGAGCCGAGGACGCCACCAACGTCATCCAGGCCGGGGTGTGCGTCCTCACCCCGATCGGGCTGGACCACACCGAGTGGCTCGGCGACACGATCCAGGACATCGCCCTGGCCAAGGCCGGAATCATCCACTCCGGGGCCACGGTGATCGCGGCGGCGCAGGAGGAGGAGGCGGCCCGGCCGATCCTGGAGCGGTGCGCCGAGGTGGGGGCGACCATCGCCCGGGAGGGCTCCGAGTTCGGGGTGCTGCGCCGGGCGGTGGCGGTGGGCGGCCAGGTGCTCAGCCTCCAGGGGCTCGGCGGGGTGTACGAGGAGATCTTCGTTCCGTTGCACGGGGCGCACCAGGCGCAGAACGCGGCGGTGGCGCTCGCGGCGGTGGAGGCGTTCCTCGGCGCGGGGGCGAAGCGCCAGCTCGACGTGGAGACGGTCCGGGAGGGGTTCGCCACCGCCAGTTCACCCGGCCGCCTGGAGCGGGTCCGCAGCGCCCCGACGATCCTGCTGGACGGTGCGCACAATCCGCAGGGGATGGCCGCCACGGTCACCGCCCTGCAGGAGGAGTTCGCGTTCAGCAAGCTGGTGGCGGTGCTCGGCGTGCTCGCCGACAAGGACGCCGCCAGCCTGCTGGAGCTGCTGGAGCCGGTGGTCGACCAGGTGGTGGTGACCCGCAACAGTTCGCCCCGGGCGATGCCCGCGAAGGACCTCGCGGCCCTGGCCGCGGAGGTCTTCGGACCGGATCGGGTCGAGGTGGCCGAGGAGATGCCGGACGCGATCGAGGCGGCGGTGGCGCTGGCCGAGGAGGACGTGCCCGGGGAGCTGAGCGGGGTCGGGGTGCTGATCACCGGCTCGGTGGTGACCGTGGCCGACGCCCGCCGGCTGCTCAAGCGATGACCGGACCGGAGCGGGAGCAGGCCGAGCGCCCGACCGGTGCGCCCGAGGCGCCGCCGCGACGGTCGGGGCTGCGGAACCCGGACCGGGCGGCACGCGGGCTCGGCGCCGGCACGCTCAGCCTGGAGGCGATCGTGCTGCTGCTGGCGATCCAGCCGATCCGGATGGTCGGCGGCGACCTGGGTGGCACCGCCGTCGGGGTGCTGGTGGGGCTGGCCGTTGCGGCGATGGTGCTGGCCGGGGTGATGCGCCGGCCCTGGGCCTGGCCCGCCGGCACCGTCCTGCAGGGGTTGCTGATGCTGGCTGGCCTGCTGCACTGGTCGCTACTCGTGCTCGGGGTCATCTTCGCCCTGGTCTGGGCGTACGCCCTGCACGTGCGCCGGGTCATCCTCGGCTGAGCCGCCCGCGCCGGCCGGAGCCGGCGCGGGCGTGGGTCAGGCGTCGGCGCGTTCCCGCCACTGGGTGAGGGCGATGCCATGGCCGTCCGGGTCGCGGAAGGCGGCGGCCCGCACCTCCAGCCTCGTGCCCCGGTTCACCACCCGCGGGGCGTACGTGAACCGGACGCCTGAGTCGCGCAGCCGCTCGTACGCCGAGTCGATGTCGTCCACCTCGAGGTTGACGTGCACCAGCCGGCGGCTGATCGGGGCCGCCTCGGTCACCTCCCGCAGCACCAGCCGGGTCGCCCCGGAGGCGAGGACCGCGTTGCCGGCCCCCCGGTCGATCTCGGTGAAGCCGAGGTCCCGGTAGAACCCCAGCGACCGGGGCAGGTCGGTGACCAGCAGGGTCAGCCCGACCCCGGCGATCGGGGCGCCCAGTTCGTCGGCGGCGTCAAGGCCCGGGCCGGCGGTCGGCCGGGGGCCGAAGATCGCCTCGTCCAGTTCCCGCGAGGTTACCGCCTCCGCGGCCGCCCGGTCGCCGGCCGGGGCCGGATCGTCGAGGGGCAGGTCGAGCGGGTCGAACGGGTCTCCCGGCGCCGGTGGCTCCGGCCGTTCCCCGGCCGGGTCCGCCGCGGCGACCTGTTCCCCGGCCGGGTCGGCCGTGGCGGCCCGGCCGGGGAACTGGTCGGCCGTGGCGTGTTCCTCGGCGGGGTTCGGCGGGGCGACGTGTTCCCCGGCCGGGACGACCTCCTCGGG
>NZ_POUB01000314.1 GCF_003236335.1 Micromonospora deserti | reverse complement strand
GCCCTGCCGACCTGATCTTGAAGCCACGCGCGCACCGTTGATCACTGGACTACCGTGCCCGGCATGAGCGCTCACGGCTGGCTTGCCGACACCCGGACGTCCTACGACGCGGTGGCGGAGAGCTATGCGGACCTGCTGCGTGACGCACTCGCTGGTGCGCCGTTCGAACGGGGGATCCTGGCGTTGTTCGCCGAACTGGTCCACGCCAGCGGTGGCGGACCCGTGGCCGACATAGGCTGCGGACCGGGACGGATCACCGCCTACCTGCACAACCTCGGCGTCGAGGCCTTCGGCATCGACCTCTCCCCCGCCATGATCGACGTCGCCCGGCGTGACCACCCCGGCCTGCGGTTCCAGGTGGGCTCCATGACGGACCTCGACCTCACCGATTCCTCCGTCGCCGGTCTTCTCGCCTGGTTCTCACTGATCCACATCCCCGACGACGAGGTCCCCAGGGTCCTCGCACATTTCCACCGGGTGTTACGTCCCGACGGTGCCTTGCTGCTCGGCTTTCACGTCGGCGACGAGCATCGGCTGAAGACGCAGGGCTATGGCGGCCACCCGATGAAGGTGCACGTCCACCGCCGTCCGCCCGACCGGGTCGCAGCCTGGCTCCGTGACGCGGGGTTCACCGTCGAGGCCCAAATGCTCCACTACCCGGACGAGAGCACACAAGGAGCGTTCCTCTTCGCACGCCGCCGGCCCTAGCTCGATCGACAGTCTCAGCACCCGCCCGGCCTGATCCCCAGACCTCTCCCACCGTCCGGGGTCTTCTGGTCAACCTTGGAGCGCGCCGAGTGTGATGACGAGGTCTTCTTCGGCGGCCAGCACCCCACCCTCGAAAACGTCGCGAGCAGCGGCCACCGAGGCTGCCCGGTCGTTGCCTGGCCAGAAGTGGGTGAGCATCAGCCTGCGGGCACCCGCGCGCGCGGCCCAGTGGCCGGCCTCGGTGGACGTCATCAGGTTGCGGGTGGGCCGCAGGATCTCGCCGTCCCGGTCGGTGGCCTCGATGATGAACAGGTCGGTGTCACGGCCGAGTTCGGCCAGCAGCGGATCTGGACCGGTGTCCCCGGAATAGGCCAGGGCGATCTCGCCCGCCTGCAGGCGAATGCCCGCATTGGGCACGAAGTGCGGGAGGGACAGGCCGGTCAGCTCGAACGGCCCCACCCGGTAGGTGCCGGGCAGGGGACGCACATCGAAGACCGCGGTCAGGTCGACGTCGGGCTCCAGGCCTTCGAGACGGTCGAGCACGCCGGGCGGACAGTACAACGGCAGCCTCGGTTCCCCAGCCCTGCCGTAGAGCCGCATCCGGAACAACCCGTGCAGGTCGATGCAGTGATCCGGGTGCTCGTGGGTGATGGCAACAGCGTCCACGACACCGTCCGGCCAGTGCGCGAGCAGCCGTGGCAGCGTGGCGTAGCCGAGGTCCAAGACCAGACGGTAGCCGTCCCAGTCCACCGCGAAACCGCTGCACGCGCGACCCGACTCGGGAAAGGCGCCACAACTGCCGAGCACGGTGACCTGTCGCATCCGCACAGCATGCCAGCGCACCGCGCCGCCGCTGATCGTGCGGATGCAAGTGCCGCAGGTCGATAGCGCTCAGCGAACCGGGCGACACGGCGGCTGGTGCCGTGCCGTCACTACTTCCAGCGGAAGTGCACGAACAGGCGGCCGAAGTTCTTCGAGTCCTTTTCGACGCGGTGGTAGAGCTGCTTGACGTCCTTCTGGTCAAGGAAGCGCAGCACCCGCTTCTTGAGCTGGCCGGAGCCCTTGCCGGGGATGATCTCCACAAGGGTGGCCTTCTTCGCCACCGCCTCGTCCATGATCCCGCGCAGCGCCCGGTCGATGTCGTGGCCCTTGTTGAAGATGTCGTGCAGGTCGAGTTTGAGCTTCACTCCGCACCCACCTCCAGCTCAGCTCCCATGACGGCCCATGGTACGGACGCCGGGACGGGTCGGGGCAGCCCTGTCGGGCTGCCCCGTCCGTACGCCCGCCGGCCGTCGTCGGCCGGTGGCTCAGCGACCGCCGCTGACCCGGGTCTCCACCCGGCGCAGCGCGGTCCGGTAGTCGTCGTTGCCCCAGTGCATGGCCGCCGCGATGCGCAGGTGCCGCAGCGCGTCGGCGTGCCGGTTCAGCCGCTCCAGCGTCCGGCCCAGCACGTGGTGCGCGTAGTGGTCGCTGGGATCCCGGTCAACCAGTTCGCGCAGCTGCTTTTCGGCCCGGTTGAGCTGGGCCGACTGGAAGTACGCCCGGGCCAGCAGCTGCCGCACCGCGGCGTTGTCGGGCTCGGCCTCGACGATCGGTTCGAGCAGCCGGGCCGCTCGGGTCGGATCACCGGCTTCGAAGAACAGCGTCGCCCGCCGGTACTCGGCCAGAAGATCCATTCCACCCACCCCCTCGTGTCGTGCCGCCATCCCCCGACGCTGGCACAACACCGCTCGCACCGCGACTGTTCCCGCCAGGTGCGGGGCGGTCAGGCGGCCGCGCCGTGCCGGCCGGCGGCGAGATCCCAGGCCCGGACCCCACCGACGATCCCGGCGGTGTTCGGCACCACCACCACGTCGTCGCCCATCCGGGCCAGCTGCTCCGGCCGGATCAACCGCGCGTTGCCCCCGCCCAGGTAGAGCCGGTCCCAGCGGAACACCGGGCGCAGCCCGTCCACCACCTGCCGGATCCGGCGGGACCAGAACGCGTCGCCGAGCCGGCGCCGCTCCGGCTCCCCCACGTACGTGTCGTAGGTGGTGCCCCAGCGCACCGGCGCGTGGGAGAGTTCCAGGTGCGGGGCGAGCACCCCGCCGTCGAAGAGGGCGCTGCCCAGCCCGGTGCCGAGGGTCAGCACCAGCTCGCAGCCGGTGCCCGCGACCACCCCGGCGCCGTGCACCTCGGCGTCGTTGAGCACCAGCGCCGGCACCCCGAACGCCTCGGCGAGGGCGGTGCGCGCGTCGTACCCGGACCACTCGGCGAGGAGCTCGGGCACGATCTTGCTACGCGGGCCGGACCGGGTGACGTAGTGCGGGGTGGCCACCACCACCCCATGCCGGATCATGCCGGGCATGCCGACGGTGAGCCGGTCCGCGGCGGGCAGCCGCGCGCTGAGGTCCAGCAGCGTCTTGACGAAGAGCGCCGGCGGCAGCGGGTACGGCGTGGGCACCCGCAGTGGTCGCGCTCGCATCGTCCCCGCCTCGTCGAGCACGGACGCCTTGATCCCGCCGCCCCCGCAGTCGATCGCCAGAGTGGTCACCACCCGAGCAGTGTGCCTTGTCCGTCCGGAACCTCCTCCGCGACCTGGCACTTCGGGCCCGGCGTGTGCGGCTCTCCGCTCGGCAGGCCCGGGCATGGAGTGCGAGATCGCGCGGGAACCGGGGGGCCGGGATAGGCTCGCGTCCTCATGAGCGCCACGTTGATCGTCAAGGGGCTGGCCGCCGGGCACGGGGACCACCCGCTCTTCTCCGGGCTCGACCTGGTGGTCGCGCCCGGCGACGTGGTGGGGCTGGTCGGGCCGAACGGGGCCGGCAAGTCGACGCTGCTGCGTACGCTCGCCGGGTTGCTGCCGGTGGAGGCCGGCAGCGTCACGCTGAGCCCGCCCACGGCGAGCGTCGGGCACCTGCCGCAGGAGCCGGAGCGGCGGCCCGGCGAGACCGTGCGTGGCTTCCTGGCCCGGCGCACCGGGGTGAGCGGCGCGCAGACCGCGCTGGACGCGGCCACCGAGGCGCTCACCGCCGGCGCCGCCGGAGCCGACGACGCCTACGCGGAGGCACTGGAGCGTTGGCTCGGCCTCGGCGGCGCGGACCTGGACGAGCGGGCCGGGCAGGTGGCCGCCGAGCTGGGTCTCGCGGTCGATTTGGACCATCCGATGACCGGGCTCTCCGGCGGCCAGGCGGCCCGGGCCGGGCTGGCCTCGCTGCTGCTCAGCCGCTACGACGTCTTCCTGCTCGACGAGCCGACCAACGACCTGGACCTGGCCGGGCTGGAACGGCTGGAGGAGTTCGTCACCGGCCTGCGGGCCGGCACCGTGCTGGTCAGCCACGACCGGGAGTTCCTCACCCGCACGGTGACTCGGGTGCTGGAGCTCGACCTGCCGCAGCAGCAGGTCCGGCACTACGGCGGCGGCTACGCGGCCTACCTGGAGGAACGCGAGGTGGCCCGCCGGCACGCCCGCGCCGACTACGAGGACTACGCGGAGACCCGGGCGGCGCTGGCGGCCCGGGCCCGGACCCAGCGGGCCTGGATGGAGAAGGGCGTACGCAACGCCCGGCGCAAGGCCACCGACAACGACAAGATCGGCCGGAAGTTCCGTTCCGAGGCGACCGAGAAGCAGGCCGCCAAGGCCAAGCAGACCGAGCGGCTGATCGAGCGGCTGGAGGTGGTGGAGGAGCCCCGCAAGGAGTGGGAGCTGCGGATGGAGATCGCGGCCGCGCCTCGCGCCGGCGCCGTCGTGGCCACGCTGCGCGACGCGGTGGTACGCCGCGGCGGCTTCACCCTCGGACCGGTGGACCTCCAGATCGACTGGGCCGACCGGGTGGCGGTGACCGGGGCGAACGGCTCCGGCAAGTCGACCCTGCTGGCCGCCCTGCTCGGGCGGCTCCCGCTGGACTCCGGGCACGCCGCGCTCGGCCCCGGCGTGGTGGTCGGCGAGGTGGACCAGGCGCGCGGTTTCTTCTTCGGCGACACGCCGCTGATCGACGCGTTCCGGGCCGCCGTACCGGAGCTGTCCCCGGCGGACGCGCGGACCCTGCTGGCCAAGTTCGGCCTGCGCGCCGGGCACGTGCCGCGGCCGGCGGCGACCCTGTCCCCGGGCGAGCGGACCAGGGCGGCGCTGGCCCTGCTACAGGGGCGCGGGGTCAACCTGCTGGTGCTGGACGAGCCGACCAACCACCTCGACCTGCCCGCCATCGAGCAACTGGAGTCGGCGCTGGCCAGCTACCCCGGCACGCTGCTGCTGGTGACCCACGACCGGCGGATGCTGGAGTCCGTGGCGACCAATCGCCGGCTGCGGGTGGCGGCCGGGCGGATCGCCGAGGACTGATCCGGGCTGTCCCGGCCGCGCCGGGTGAGAATGACCCCATGCTCAAGTGGGAGTACGCGCTGCTGGTCCGCCGGCGCCAGGCGGCCACCAACGACGTCGGCTGGGAGGTCGTGTTCGTCTGGTACGGCCCGGACGGCTCGATGGTCGACGTGACGCCCTACGGCGACACGGCGCTGGCCCACCTCAACCGGGCCGGCGACCAGGGCTGGGAGCTGGTCGCGATGAGCGAGGACCCGTCCCTGCCCGGCAACAACGAGCTGCACCGCTACCACCTCAAGCGGCCGAAGCCGGCCGCCGCGCCGCCCCGGCAGCGGATGCGGGCCGTCGGCCGGCCCCGGCGGACCATCTCCAGCTGACCGGGAGCGCCGTGCCGGCGGGGTTCCTGGGGCCGGGGGGCGTTCACCACCGACGACTTCCGGCGACCTGTCGGGAGGTCCCGGCCACAGGTCTACGGCATCGACGAGGGCTGCGGAACCCGTTCGGCACCCATTGGCGGCTGACCCGTGGCCAGGCCGCTCTGACCGGAGGACGGGGCCACCGCCGGCGCATACCGGGCGGAGATCGGGGTATCGCGCGCCGGGAGGTGGCCTGAGTATGGTCGCGTTGGCACAGACTCCGCTCTCGGGCGAGCGGCTCCGGGCGGTCGACGGGTTCCTCGCCGAGGCGTGGGCCGATCAGACCCGGCACGACGACCGGCTGCGAGGCCTCGCGGTCGAGGTGCGCTTCGATCGGGGGGTGGCCCACCTGACTGGGGAGGTCGCCGAGCCGGCCGAGCTGCGCCTGGTCCGGGACCGGGTTGGTCGGCTGGCCGGCGTGCTCGGCGTCTGGTGCAAGGTACGCGTCGGCGGCAGCGACCCAGTGGTGGTCGACCTCGGATGTGGCGCCACCAAGCAGTGGCCGGGCAACCTCGGGCTGGACATCTTCCCGGCTCCCGGGGTGAACGCGGTGGCCGACCTGTCCCGCTCGCTGCCGCTGGCCGACGACTCGGTGGACGTGCTCTTCGCGGTGCACATCCTGGAGCACCTGATCGATTTCCTGCCGCTGGTGGACGAGTGCCACCGGGTGCTCCGCCCGGGTGGCGTGCTGCACGTGATGAGCCCCTGGTGGGGGCACGTGAACGCGGTCGCCGACCCGACCCACGTCCGGCTGCTGGACGTGCAGACGGTCAAGGCGATCTGCCTCCAGCGCCCGCCGGGCACCCCGCGCTGGTACCCGCTGCACGCCGGCTGCGACGGCGCCTCCATCTTCGCCGACCTCACTCCCCTGCCCCCCGA
>NZ_POUB01000313.1 GCF_003236335.1 Micromonospora deserti | reverse complement strand
CCCGCCCCGGGTGCGGCTCCAGCGGGCCCTGCCCCGGCTCCGGTGAGCCCTGCGGGTGCGGCGTCGGGGACTGCCGCCGTGCCGGCGGGGATCGTGGCCGGCGAGTCCGGCTGGGTGGTGCCGCCGGAGCCGGCCGCGCTGGCCGCCGCACTACCGGTGGCCCGGGACGGCGCCACCGCGCTCGCGCCCGCCGCCCGCTCCCGCTACGAGCGCACCTTCCACCCCGACGTGGTCACCAAGCAGCTCATCGACATCTACGCCGACACCGCCCGCACCCCCGCCGCTCCCTGAGCCGTCCCGCACCGGCCACCGAAACTGCCCGCACCTTCCCGAAACCGCGCACTCGGTGGCGTGCAAAGCCGCACTTTCCCGGAAACTGTTCATTCCGCGGCGCGTAGGCCGCCATTGCGGCGCCTGGTCACCCCGTGTGCCGGAGCGGAGGGTGGCGTGGGGTGTCAGCGGAGGGAGGCGCGGGCGGAGAAGGCGATGCTGGCCAGCAGGAACCCGCCGTTGACGACGGTGAACGCGACGATCACCCAGAGGGTGAGCGCGGGCGCGAAGGCCAGCACGAGCGCGGCCACGAAGATCACCGCACCGTAGTCGCGGACCAGCTTCACCAGGCGTACCGGCAGGGACGTCGAGGTGACCATGCTGGCCGCGTTCGGGCCGGCCTGCATCACCGAGGTGACCAGGTTGACCATCCAGGTGCCGGCGAAGACCGCCACCAGCCAGGTGGGCGTCGCCGGCTGCTGCGCCACCGCGGTCGCCGCGAGCGCGGCGACCAGGGCGATCTGGGCGGCCACGTCGCAGAGCACGTCGACCCGGGCGCCGGCCGCGCTGCCCTGGCCGGTGACCCGTGCCAGCTGCCCGTCGGCGCAGTCGAGGGCGTACGCGACCTGCCAGCCGACCAGCGCGACCAGCCCGACCACCCAGGCCGGTACGTCGCCGGCGGCGACCCGGTCGGCGAGCGCCACCACGGTGACCGAGGTGGCCAGGCCGAGAACCAGGTTGGTGATGGTCAGCGCGGTCGGGCGCAATCCGAGTCGCTGGGCGACCAGGGCGAAGACCGCACCCAGCCACTGGCTGACCGACTCGCTGAACAGGCCGCCTCCCCGGTTGACCCGGTGGAAGTCGGCGACGGTGGGGCGGGGCTCAGCCAAGGTGGTCGCGGATTGCACCGGCGTAGTCTGCCAGCCGTTCGCGCGTCTCGGTAGGCGACATCGCCAGGTGTTCGAGGATGGTGTAGCGGTCCGGCCGGGTCGCCGGCGCGAACTGCACCGCCTCCACGAACTGATCGTCGGTGAGCCCCACGTCGGCGGGGAGCCGGGGCAGGTTGTGCCGGGCCAGGCACGCCGACATCTCCTCGACGCGGCGCCGGTCGCCGCGCAGCCAGGTGCAGAACAGCGCCCCGAGCCCCGCCAGTTCGCCGTGCGAGGCGGTGCCGGGGAAGAGCGCGTCGACGGCGTGCATGATCTCGTGGCAACCGCCGCTGGAGGGCCGGCTGGTGCCGCAGACCGCCATCGCCAGACCACTGGAGATCAGTGCCTCGGCGAGCACGGTGACGAACGCGTCGTCGGTCATGTCGCCGGGATGGGCGAGCACGGCCTCGGCGCCCATCCGCGCCAGCGAGGCGGCCAGGCCGTCGACCGGCTCGTTCCGGACCCGCCGGGCCAGCTCCCAGTCGGCCAGCGCGCTGATGTTGCTCACCACGTCGCCGATGCCCGCACGGTTGTGCCGTTCCGGCCCGCTCTCCACGAAGTCCAGGTCGACGATTACCGCGATCGGGATGTGCACGCCGTAGGACCCCTTGATCCCGTCGGTGATCAGGCTGGCCACCGGGGAGGCGATCCCGTCGTTGGCCAGGCTGGTGGCCACCGAGACCATCGGCAGGCCACGCCGGGTCGCGGCGTACTTCGCGACGTCGATGGTCTTGCCGCCACCGATGCCGACCACCGCGTCGTACGACCTCGCCCGCAGCTTTCCACCCAGGTCGTCGGCGGATTCCAGAGTGCCGCCGGTGGTGGTGAAGACGTCCGCTGAGCGCAACGACGGCTGGATCAGCTCGGCGATCCGCTCGCCCTGACCCGGGCCGACCACCACCGCGACGTCCCCGCCGGAGGAGATCCGCCCGTCCACCAGGATCGAGGCCAGGTCGGCGACCGCCCCGCGCCGTACGTCGATGTGCAGCGGGGTCAGCACCGTACGGGCTAGTAGCGGCACGCGATCTCCCGCGCCCGGGCCAGGTCGGCGTGGTTGTCGACCTCGACCCAGGAGACGTCACCGATGGGGGCCGGTCGCACCTCGCCACCCCGGTCGGCGAACTCCTGGTAGCCGTCCTCGTAGTAGAGGTTCGGGTCGCGCCGCCAGGTCGCCTCCAGCGCGTCGGCGAGGGCGTCGGCGACCTGCGGCTCGATCAGCGTCGCGCCGATGTACTCCCCGTACGCCTCGCCCGGGTCCATCAGTTTGGTGATCCGGGTGAGCTGGCCGGCGGCGTCGAAGGTGGTCTTCATCTCCTCCTCGGCCAGCGGCTTGATCGTGTCCACGGCGAGCAGGATGCCCGGGCCACGCTCGGCCAGCAGGGTCTTCTCCACGCTCACCGGGTGCACGGTGTCGCCGTTGACCAGCAGCACGCCCCGGCTGAAGTGCTCCCGGGCCAGCCAGAGCGAGTACGCGTTGTTCCACTCCTCGGCCTTGTCGTTGTGCACCAGGGTGAGCGTGACGCCGTACCGCTTCTCCAGGTCGGCCTGCCGGTCGCGGACCGCGTCCGCGGCGTAGCCGACCACGATCACGACCTCGGTGAGCCCGACCTCGGCGAGGTTGCGCAGCGCGATGTCCAGGATGGTGATGTCCCCGTCCACCGGCACCAGCGCCTTCGGCAGCGTGTCGGTGTACGGGCGCAGCCGGCGCCCCGCCCCGGCTGCCAGCACCATCCCGATCATTCCGGCGTCCTCCCTCGTCCGACTCCCGGTCACCGGTGGAGGATAGCGCTGCGTGACAGAGCCGCTGTGGCCAACCGGTTCAGCCTGGCAGCGCCGCCAGGTCGGCCAGCACCGCCAGCCGCTCCTCGGCGGTGAGCACGACGTACGGGCCGCCCGCGCGCCGGTCGGTCTCCAGCTCGATCGCCCGCCGCTCCGGGCCGGCGGGCAGGGCGGTCACGCTTGCCGCGGTGTGCCCGGCGGCGGTCCACGCGGCGGCGTGCGCGTCGGCCCGGTGGTAGCGCAGCGTGCCCAGCCGGTTGAGCAGCAGCACCCCGGGCGGGCTGCCGTCCGGCTCGTGCGGCGGCGCCGTCGCGGCGAACGCCGCCCCGGACCCGTCGCCCTCCTCCTCGGCGAGGACCAGCGCGTACACCAGCACCCGGCCGAGCGCCTCGACCAGCCGCACCACCCGGTCGTCGTGCCCGGCCCAGAGTTCCTCGGTCACCTCGGCGTGCACCTGCCAGATCTCGGCCAGGAAGGCCAGGCCGCGGTCGGTGGCGGAGAGTTCGCCGGCCGGGCCGCGGTGGATCATCCCGTACGCGACGTGTTTGTCCAGTCCGCGCCGGCACTCGGCCGGATTCCGGTACCGGGTGACCGCCGCGAACCCGGCCGGGTCGACCGTCCCGCCGGGCGCGGCGAGCCGGGTGCGGAACTCCTCCAGGAAGCCGGTGGCGGCCGGCCCGCCGTAGCGCTGGCTCACCTCGGCGCCGCCGTCGCGGCCGGCGAACATCCCGGCGACGAACGCCCGGTCGACCGCCGGGGCGACCAGCCCGGCGAACCGGTGCGGCTCGAGCCCGACGGCGTCGTTCACAGACCGATCGAGCGCAGGGCGGCGAAGGCCTCTTCCGCGATCCGCCGGATCAGGCCGTCGTTGACGTCGCGGTGCTCGTCGAGCAGGGCGACCTCGTCGGCGGCGAGCCAGCGGAACTCGGTGTGCTTGCCCTCCTCCAGCTCCGGCCGGGCCAGGTCGCCGTCGACCCGGACCAGCCAGTCGCTCTCGACCCGGGCCAGCCCGTCGTCGCCGACGTAGCGGTACTCGCCGACCTGGCCGAGCAGGTGCGAGACGGTCCACCCGGTCTCCTCGGTCACCTCGCGGTACAACGCCGTCTCGACGTCCTCGCCCGGTTCGAGGTGGCCGCCGACGATGTCCCAGCAGTTGGGAAAGAGGCGTCGGTCGGCGGACCGGCGCTGGAAGAAGATGCGGCCGTCGTCGTCGACGATCAGGGCGCCGGCGCAGCGCAGAGGCTCGATGGACACGTCACGACAGTAGCGAGCGGTCACCGGTCGCGGCGATGCCCGGTCTTGTCCCGGCAACCCACGGGGCGCACCATGTCCCTACCGGTGCCGCCGTCCCACAGGGGTGATGCGTGATGCAGGTTCGGGAAGCGATGTCCAGCCAGGTTCTCGTGGTCGGCCCGGAGCACACGCTCCGCCAGGCGGCCCGGATGATGTCGGCCCGCGGTGTCGGGTCGGCGGTCGTGATCGACCCGGACTCCGAGGGGATCGGCATCATGACCGAACGCGACGTGCTCAAGGCCATCGGCGCCGGGCTGGACTGCGACGTCGAACGCACCGGGGCGCACCTGACCTGGGACGTGGTCTACGCCGGGCCGGAGTGGACGGTGGAGGAGGCGGCCGCGGCGATGGCCCGGGGCGGCTTCCGGCACCTGGTCGTGCTCGACGGGCGGGAGGTGGCCGGGGTGATCTCGGTACGGGACATCGTGCGGGTCTGGGCCGCGAGCCGGATGGTCGGCGCCGGCTGAGCGGCGGCTCGGGCCACCGGGGCCGCCGCCCAGCTCGGCGAGGATCGCCACCGGGACGTCGCCCCGGCCGGGTCGAGCCCTCGTGGGGCCTCTCCCGGCCGGCGCAGCACGGCACGCTCGGCCTTCCGGTCTGATCTGCCGCCGACCGGCCGAGGCCGGTCACCCGACCCGGTGGCTCAGTATGCGGACATCGCCGTGCCGTCCCCGCGCAGCCGGTCACCGCCCGTACGCTGAACACTCATGACCGCCGAGCAGCTGATCTCCTTCGCCCGTGGCGCGCCCTCGCTGGACATCGTCGATGTCGAGGGGCTCAAGGCCGCCGCCGTCCGCGCGTTCGACGCCGACCCCGCCGGGGTGACGGCGTACGGGACCTCCGTCGGTTACCTCCCGCTCCGCAGGTGGATCGCCGAGAAGCACGGGGTCGAGGCCGACCAGGTGCTGATCACCAACGGCTCGTTGCAGGCCGACGCGTTCCTCTTCGACCATCTGGTCCGTCCGGGCGACGCCGTGGTGGTGGAACGCCCGACCTACGACCGGACCCTGCTCAACCTCCAACGGATGGGCAGCGAGCTGCACGGTGTCTCCATCCAGCCGGACGGGCTGGACACCGCCGAGCTGCGCAAGCTGCTGGAGTCCGGGGTGCGCCCCCGGCTGGCGCACATCATCCCGAACTACCAGAACCCGGCCGGCGTGACGCTCAGCCTGGAGAAGCGGCGGGAGCTGCTCGACCTGGCAGCCGAGTACGGGTTCACCATCTTCGAGGACGACCCGTACGCCGACATCCGGTTCCGGGGCGAGGCGCTGCCGTCGATGCTGTCGCTGGACACCCGCGACGTGGTGGTGCACGCCTCCAGCTTCACCAAGACGGTCTGCCCCGGTGTCCGGGTCGGCTACCTGGTCGGCCCGGCCGACGTGATCGCCGACATCGCGAAGAAGGCGACCAGTCTCTACATCTCCCCCGGCATGGTCTCCGAGGCGATCGTGTACCAGTTCTGCGTCTCCGGCGACATCGACCGCTCGATCGGGACGGTGCGCGCCGCCCTCGGCGAGCGGGCCCGGGTGCTCGCCGAGTCGCTGCGCCGGCACATCCCCGAGGCCCGGTTCGTGGAGCCGGACGGCGGTTACTTCCTCTGGGTCGAGCTCCCCGAGGACGTGCTGGTCGACAAGCTCGCCCCGGCGGCCGCCGAGCGCGGGGTGGCGGTGGTCAAGGGCAGCGACTTCGTCGTGGACGGCGGGCGGCACGCCCTCCGCCTGGCGTACTCGGCGGTGACCGCGGACCGGATCGACGAGGGGGTCCGCCGGCTCGCGGAGGCGATGGCGGCCGTCCGCGGCTGAGTTTCTGTCAGATTTCCGACAGTACGGGGATAGTGGCCGTCCCGGGTCTCCCGCCGGGGCGGCCGGCGGCTCAGAATGCTGCGAGCGTCACTCACCACGTGTAGTGCACGTCACTGCCCGGCGTAGGCCCGTGCCGCGCCGGGTGATGAGCCGGCCCCGGCCCAGCCGAGGCCACGCGGTGCGGCGCGATCAGCACAACCCCCGCCCCCACAGGCGCCGGGTGGGCCGTGTCGTCCCC
>NZ_POUB01000312.1 GCF_003236335.1 Micromonospora deserti | reverse complement strand
GGGCGGGGTGGCGTTGGCCGACGCGCTGCGGTGCGCGGGCCGACCGCCGGAGCGGCCCGCGTCGCCGTTGTGACGGCTACTAGGCGGCGGTGGGGTGGGCGAGCGCGGCCAACGCCCGCCGGACGTCGGCCAGCGAGACCGTCGCCGAGTCGTCCAGGTCGGCCAGGCCGGCCTCGATCCACTGCCGCATCAGCGTGGTGACGCCGATGCCGCGCGCCTCGGCCGCCGTGCGCACCCGTTCGTACGTCTCCAGCGGCAGCCGGACCGAGCGGCTGACCATCGGGGTGTCGGTGTCGGGGGTGGGCAACTCCACCGGCTGGCTCCCGTCGATCAGCTCCGCGAGCCGGTCACCGCCGCTGTGGAACTGCTTGGTCGCGTCGTTACGGTTCATCGTCACCGCCTCCTCATCGGCGAGATCTCCGCACGGCCTCGTCGTAGCGCTTGACCTCGACGTCGCTCAGCTCGCGGGCGGAGAGGATGTCCCAGTCGTTGTCGGTGCCGTCGGCCTCGGCGAGCAGCACGGCCAGCCGACGCCCCCGGGCGGTGGCGTAGACGACCATCACGTCGTCGCCCAGGTGGCGGATGACCCGCCGGCTGCTGTGCAGCGCCTCCCAGACTTCCCCCGGCGTGACGTCGTAGACCCCCAGGTTGGCCAACGCCTCGTCGGTGAAGCTGAACCTGCTGCCCACGGCGCGAGCGTACCACGTGCGTAACACGGGCAGCGGATGAGCCGATTCTCGCTGATCACGCGGGGGAGGTGACAGGATGGGGCGTAATCCCCTCGAGGAGGCCCATGGTGAAGCGTCAGGCGTACCAGCCGATCCTGATCACCGACGCCTCGCGCAGCCAGGACGATCAGCTCACCAGCCGGCAGCGGCGGTACGTGCTGATGATGGGCATCCGGGTGGCCTGCGTGATCGTCGGTGCGATCCTGGTCGGCGCACAGGCGCCCCTGCTCTGGCTCTGGCTGCCACTGGTCGGGCTGGGCATGATCCTCATTCCCTGGCTGGCGGTGCTGCTGGCCAACGACCGGCCGCCCAAGGAGCAGCACCGCCTCACCAGCAGGTTCCAGGCGCGCCGCCGTGACGAGACCCCGCCGATGAGCCTCACCGCCGAGGAGCGGCCGCACAAGGTCATCGACGCCGAGTCCTGACCGCCCGGGGTCGGCCGCCACCCCGGCCCCGCCGTCGGCAGCTCCAGCCGGGCCCGCGATGGCGGGTAACCGGCCCCCGGCCCGTGGCGAGATGGACTGCCGCAACCGACCTGCGGATGCCCCGCGGACGTCGACGTGCGCCGCGGGCGGGGGCTCGGTGACCGGCGCTCAGCGTTGCGGTCGGGCGCCGACCCGGGAGACGGCCAGGGCGCCGAGGTCAGCCGCCCGGCCCAGTGCCGCCGCCGGCCGCGCGCCGTCGAGCCAGGCGGCCAGCAGGCCGGCCGCGAACGCGTCCCCGGCCCCGGTGACGTCCACCACCGCCACCCGGCGCGCCGGTGCCACCGTGACCGTCGCCTCCCGGTCCACCCAGACCGCCCCGGCCGCGCCCCGCTTGACCACCACCCGGCGGGCGGCGGCCGACAGCGCCCGCCCCTGTGCCGCCGGGTCCAGACCGCCCGCGAGGACCGTCGCCTCGTCGGCGTTGACCAGCAGTAGGTCGACCCCGCGTACCCAGGCCAGGAAGGCCGTCGCGCCGACCCGCCGCAGCGGCGCCGCGGAGGCCGCGTCGACGCTGGTGGTGAGCCCGCGCTCGCGGGCGGCGGCCAGCGCCCGCAGTCCCGCCGGGCGCGACTCCGCGTCCAGCAGCGGGTAGCCGGACAGGTGCAGGTGCCGCGCGTCGGGCGCGGCCGCCAGTGCCTCGTCGACCTGCGCCGCGGTCAGCCGCAGGTTCGCGCCCCGCTCGGTGATCATCGTGCGTTCGCCGTCGGTTGCCAGCACGATGACGGTGCCGGTGGGCCGGTCCGGGTGCCGGGCCACCGCGCACTCGACGCCGGCCTGCTCCAGCTCGGCCACGCGCTCCCGGCCCGCGCCGTCGTCACCGACCGCGCCGACCAGGGTCACCGGCACGCCCTGAGCGGCCAGCCAGGCCGCGGTGTTGGCGGCCTGGCCGCCGCCGCTGAACCGGATCGCCGCCGGGGTGTCCGACCCGGTCGCCGGCGGGCCGGCGAGCACCGCCACCACGTCGGTGATCAGGTCGCCGACGACGAGGACACGGCCTGCCGTCATGCGCCGGCGCGGCGGGCGGCCGCCGCGACCGCGATCCGGGCGGCGAGCTCGGCGTTGCGCAGAATGATCCGGACGTTCACCGCCAGGCTGGCCCCCTCGGTGGCCGAGTGGAAGTGGGCGAGCAGGTACGGCGTCACCGCCTTGCCGGTCACCCCGTCGCGCTCCAGCCGCGCCAGCCCGTCGGCGAGGGTGCGATCGTGCAGCTCCGGGTCGAGTTGCTCGTCGGCCGGCAGCGGGTTGGCCACGATCAGGCCGCCGTGGTGCACGCCGTGCTGCTCCCGGGCGGCCAGCACGTCCGCCACCTGTTCGGGTGAGTCGACCGACCAGTCCAGGTCGAAACCGCCGTCGGTGAGGTAGAAGCCGGGGAAGCGCCGGGTGCGGTAGCCGATCACGCCGACACCGAGCGTCTCCAGCCGCTCCAGCGTGGCGCCGACGTCGAGGATCGACTTGACCCCGGCGCAGACCACCGTGATCGGCGTGCGGGCCAGGGTGACCAGGTCGGCCGACTCGTCGAAGCTCTGCGCGGCCTCCCGGTGCACCCCGCCGAGCCCACCGGTGGCGAACACGCCGATCCCGGCCGCCGCGGCCACCGCGCTGGTCGCGGCCACGGTCGTGGCGCCGTCCGCGCCGGTGGCGGCGGCCACGGCGAGATCGCGTACGGAGAGCTTGGCCACCCCGTCGACGGTGGCGAGCCGGGTCAGCCGGGGGTCGTCGAGGCCCACCACCAGTTCGCCGGCGACCATGCCGATGGTCGCCGGCACCGCGCCCGCCTCGCGGACCGCCTGCTCGATCTGCCGGGCCACCCGCAGGTTGTCCGGCCGGGGCAGGCCGTGCGAGACGATGGTGCTTTCCAGGGCGACGACGGGATGCCCGTCGCGCAGCGCGTCGGTCACCTCAGTGCCGTAACGGATGTGCAAGTCGGTCACATCATCACGGTACGACCCGCGCCGGCGGCGGCCTGAAGTGGACCGGGCCGCAGTGACCTGCCAGACTTGACGGTTGGAGGTGCAGAAGTGAGTACTCAGGTTCTTGAGCGTCCGGAGCTGAAGGACGCGGACACCGGTCCCGAGATGTTCCACTACGTCCGGAAGGAAAAGATCGCCGAGAGCGCCGTCATGGGCACGTTCGTCATCGCGCTCTGCGGAGAGACCTTCCCGGTGACCAAGGCGGCCAAGCCCGGCTCGCCGGTCTGCCCGAAGTGCAAGGAGATCTACGACTCCTGGGACGAGTGATCCAGGGCGTCCGCTCCGGCCGTCCACGTAACCTTCGGCGGTGACCACCTCCACCGCCCTGCTCCTCGCCGACCTGACCGGGGTCGCCGTCTTCGCGGCCTCCGGCGCCTCCGCGGCGGTGGCCAAACGGCTCGACCTCTTCGGCGTCGTCTTCGTCGGCTTCGTGGCGGCCCTCGGTGGCGGGATATTCCGCGATCTCGTGATCAACGAGGTCCCCCCGCTGGCCTTCGCCGACTGGCGGTACGCCGCCACCGCGGCGGTCACCGCCGTGGCCGTCTTCTGGCTGCACCCCCAACTCGCCCGGCTGCGCACCACCGTGCTGGTGCTGGACGCGGCCGGCCTGGGGCTGTTCACCGTCACCGGCACGGTCAAGGCCCTCGACGCCCAGGTGCCGGCGGTCGGCGCCTGCGTGGTCGGCATGCTCACCGCGATCGGCGGTGGTCTCGGGCGGGACCTGCTCACCGCCGAGATCCCGGTGGTGCTGCGCCGGGAGATCTACGCCGTGGCCGCGCTCGCCGGCTCGATCATGGTGGCCGTGCTGGACGGGCTTGGCCACGCCAACGCCGCCTGGCTGACCGTGGCGGCCGGGTCCGTCTTCGTGCTGCGCCTGATCGCGCTCCGGCGGCGCTGGTCGGCACCGGTGGCCACGCTGCGCCCACCGCCCTCCGGCATCCGCGGCCCCCACCCCTGACCCGGCGGTCTGCCGCAGGACAGGGCTCCGGCGACCGTGGGGTGGGGCCAGCGGTGGGAATGTGACCAGCGTGGCGTCAGGTGGGGCGTGACGCCGTCGCTGGTTATGCTGAGTCGGCCTTCGCGGCATCTTCTGCGCGGAGGCGTTTTCATGGGCGGCGGGACCCGTGGCCCTCGCCCGGGGTCCGCCATCGTGCGGTCGGAGAGGAGCTACGCGTGGCAGCCCGGACGCCGGCGCTCGAGACGTTCCCGGCACTACGCGCCTGGCAGCGCAAGGCGCTGGTGGAGTACCTCCGCCGCCGGAGCGAGGACTTCACCGCGGTCGCCACGCCCGGCGCCGGCAAGACCACCTTCGCCCTGCGGATCGCCGCCGAACTGCTCGCCGACGGCACCGTCGGGGCGGTCACCGTGGTGGCACCCACCGAGCACCTGAAGAACCAGTGGGCCCAGTCGGCGGCCCGGATCGGTATCCAGCTCGACGCCGCGTTCCGCAACGCCGACCTGCACTCCGCCGCCGACTTCCACGGGGCGGTGGTCACCTACGCGCAGGTCGGGATGGCCCCACAGGTGCACCGCCGGCGGACGATGACCCGTCCCACCCTGGTCATCCTGGACGAGATCCACCACGCCGGGGACTCCCGGTCCTGGGGCGACGGGGTGAAAGCGGCCTTCGAGCCCGCGGTGCGCCGGTTGATGCTCACCGGCACCCCGTTCCGTTCCGACGACAACCCGATCCCGTTCGTCACCTACGAGCGGGGCGGCGACGGCCTGCTGCGCTCACGCGCCGACTCGGTGTACGGCTACTCCGACGCGCTGCGCGACGGCGTGGTCCGGCCGGTGCTCTTCCTGGCGTACTCGGGGGAGACCCGGTGGCGGACCAACGCCGGTGAGGAGTTGGCGGCGCGGCTGGGCGAGCCGATGACCCAGGATCTGATCGCGCAGGCCTGGCGTACCGCCCTCGACCCGGCCGGCGACTGGATGCCGCAGGTGCTGCGGGCCGCCGACGCCCGGCTGACCGTGCTGCGCAACGCCGGCATGCCCGACGCCGGCGGCCTGGTCATCGCCAGCGATCAGCAGGCCGCCCGCGCGTACGCCAAGCTGATCGAGCAGGTGACCGGCGAGCGGGCCGCCGTGGTGCTCTCCGACGACGTGGGGGCCTCGGCCCGGATCGCCACGTTCGGGGCGTCCGACCAGCGGTGGCTGGTGGCGGTCCGGATGGTCTCCGAGGGCGTCGACATCCCCCGTCTCGCGGTCGGCGTCTACGCGACCAGCGCCAGCACCCCGCTCTACTTCGCCCAGGCGATCGGCCGGTTCGTCCGGGCCCGCCGCCCGGGCGAGACGGCCTCGGTCTTCCTGCCCAGCGTGCCGCACCTGCTCGGGCTGGCGAGCGAGATGGAGGCCGAACGTGACCACGTGCTCGGCAAGCCGAAGGACCGCGACGGCTTCGACGACGACCTGCTCGACCGCGCCCAGCGCGACGACCAGGCCAGCGGTGAGCTGGAGAAGAGGTTCGCGGCGCTGAGCGCCACGGCCGAGCTGGACCAGGTGATCTTCGACGGCGCCTCGTTCGGCACCGCGGCCCAGGCCGGCACACCCGAGGAAGAGGAGTACCTCGGGCTGCCCGGACTGCTCACCGCCGACCAGGTCTCGATGCTGCTGACAAAGCGCCAGGCGGAACAGCTCGCCGCCCAGCGCCGGCGGGCCACCCAGCGGACCGCCGAGCAGGCCGTGGAGAGCCCGTCGGCGGCGCCGCCGGCGCCGATGAGCGCCGCCCAGCGCCGGGTGGCACTGCGCCGCCAGCTGAACGCGCTGGTGGCCGCCCGGCATCACCGCACCGGCCAGCCGCACGGCAAGATCCACGCCGAGCTGCGCCGGATCTGCGGGGGCCCGCCGAGCGCCCAGGCCACCATCGAGCAGCTCGAGGAACGCATCGCCACCGTCCAGACCCTCTGACCGCGCGGACATGGGAGCGGCCACCGCTAGGCCCACCCCACCCGCTGACCCATCCCCAGCACGCCCAGCTTGCCCGTGAACGCCGGCCGTGGCCGTCCCCGAGCGCTTCGCCGCGCCCACGAGCGCTCCGCCGCGCACATGCGCCGGCCGTGCCCGTCCCCGCGGGTCCGCCGTGCCCGTCTGCGTTGATCAAGAGATGTGCGTCACGAACGGCGGTGAGGTGACGCACACCTCTTGATCAACACGACGGGTGCGGGTTCGGGT
>NZ_POUB01000311.1 GCF_003236335.1 Micromonospora deserti | reverse complement strand
ACCAGGCGTCCTACTGGATGACCACCGAGGCCCTGGCCGACTGGATCGCCACCCGCGGCTACACCGCCTGACGAACCCACCAACACCGAAGGGCCGACCCCCAACCGGGGGCCGGCCCTTCGGCGTCTCTACCGGTCGGCAACGTGCCCGGCCACCATCAGCGCCGGCCGACACGGCCGTGCCGGACCGGGGTGCTCAGCCGCCGGAGTCGGCCAGCTCGGCACCCTCCGGGACGGTGTCGTCGTCGCGGCTGGCCAGCCAGCCGTCGGGTAGGAAGACCTTGCCGGGCGAGTTGGTGCGGCCGCGCGGCTGGCCCAGGGTGGCGACCGGGAACGGTTCGGCCGGATCCAGCTTGCCGAGCAGGTCGTCCAGCTGGGCCAGGCTCTCGATCATGGCCAGCTCCCGGCGCAGCTCGCTGCCGATCGGGAAGCCCTTCAGGTACCAGGCGACGTGCTTGCGGAAGTCGGTGCAGCCGTCCCGCTCGCCCCGGGCCGGGTTCCGGGCCCCGGCGGTGAACTGGTCGACCAGCAGCTCGGCGTGACGGCGCATGGTCCGCGCGACCTCGCCGAGGGTGGGCAGCCGCCGCTCGGGGCGGCCGTTGAACGCCGCCTCCAAGTCAGCGAAGAGCCACGGGCGACCCAGGCAGCCCCGGCCGACCACCACGCCGTCGACGCCGGTGTACGCCACCATGCGCAGGGCGTCGTCGGCCTCCCAGATGTCGCCGTTGCCGAGTACCGGCACGTCCAGCGCCTGCTTCAGGGTGCCGATGGCGTCCCAGTCCGCGGTGCCCGAGTAGCGCTGCGCGGCGGTCCGCCCGTGCAGGGCCACCGCGGCCACCCCGGCGTCCTGCGCGGCGAGCCCCGCCTCGACGTACGTCAGGTGGTCGTCGTCGATGCCCTTGCGCATCTTGACGGTGACCGGCACCCCGGCGGGTGACGCGGCGTCCACCGCCGCCTTCACCAGCCGGGCGAAGAGCCGGCGCCGCCACGGCAGCGCGGAGCCGCCGCCCTTGCGGGTCACCTTCGGCACCGGGCAGCCGAAGTTCAGGTCGACGTGGTCGGCGAGGTCCTTCTCCACCACGATCCGCACGGCGGCCGCGGTGATCTCCGGGTCGGTGCCGTAGAGCTGGAGGCTGCGCGGCTGCTCGTTCTCGCCGAAGGCGATCATGCGCAGCGTCTTGGGGTTCCGCTCGACCAAAGCAACGGTGGTGATCATCTCGCAGACGTAGATGCCGCCGCCCTGCTCCCGACAGAGCTGCCGGAAACCGACATTGGTGATGCCGGCCATCGGGGCGAGCACCACCGGCGGCCACACCTGGTGCCGCCCGAGGGTGAGCGGGCGGAGGCTGACGGGGGCGGAACTGGTCACGTACCCAAGAATCCCACGCCGGCCGGGTCGGGTCGGCCAGCGGTGGCCGGTCGCCGCCGCGATGGTGAGCGAACTCGCACCGCGGGCGGCGACCGGCCCGGGATCAGGCGGCCGGCTTCGACAGGACCAGACCGGAGACGTCCACGATGAGGGCGGTGGCCGTCTGCACCCAGATGGCGAAGGAGTAGCCGCGCCCGCTGTACGACCCGAGCTGCACCTCCACCAGGTTCGACAGGATCTGGTTCGGGCCCCACCAGTTGAGCGAGGAGGTCTCCGGCCGCGCGATCGACGAGCTGTAGGCCTTGAGGAAGCCCGAACTCACCGTGGCGGCGACGGTGATGTTGACGAACACCGAGAGCGCCTGACCCGGCTGCACCAGCGGCAGCCCGCTCACCGAGAGGTGGATGGTGGAGCCGGCCTTCATCTTCCCCGTGCTGTCGACGCTGCTCTTCAACCCGGCGATGTACGGGTCGTACGTGGTCGACGTGGGCACCGCGCGACTGTCCAGGATCCGCCGCGGTGGTACCGCCACGGTGCTGTTGGCCCACCGGGAGGTGTTGACGTACGCCTTGGTGTTGCCCCGCCCGCCGATGACCAGGTCGCCCTCGTTGGTCACGGCGAGCGACCCGGTCGGCAGCTCGTTCGGGATGCTCGGGTCGGAGGTGGGCGTCAGCACCAGCGGCGCCTTGCCGGCGGGCGAGCGCAGCGCCAGCGCCGGGTTGGCCGACGACCCGCCGGTCAGCAGGGTCTCGGTGTCGAGGGCACTGTTGCTCGTACCGAGGATCACCGGGTTGCCCGGGTCCGCGCTGGCCGGGGTGGCGACGACCGCCGCCGCGCCGACCCCGGCGCCCGCGGCGACGCCCGCCTTGATGATCCGGCGGCGGGTGGTCGAGCCGGTCTCCTCGGTGGTCATGCTGCTGGTCTCCTCGGTTCCGTGGTCACGCACCGGTCCGCACCTCCCGGTCGCCGCGCTCGGCACGGGCCTTGATCTCGGCGGCGCGCACCTTTGGGGTGCCCGACTCGGCGGTGAGCGACGCCCGGGCGGTCGCCTTGGGGCTGTTGATCACCGCGGACTCCGGGTGCCGGACGAGCAGCCCGGTCACGTCGAAGATCACCGCGGTGGCGCTCTTCTGCACCCAGATCGCCACCACGTCCGGGTAGTAGTCGCCGTTGACGGTCTCGTACGCGCCGAGTTGCGTGATCACCCCGTTGGAGAGCAGCTGACCCGCCGTCCACCAGTTGATGGTGGAGGCGTTCGGCGGCCCGCCCGCGCCGTAGACGGTGATGAAGCCACCCTTCTCGGTCTTGGCGACGGTGATGTTGCCCAGCAGGCCCTCGGCGTACTGGGCGATGCCCTCCAGGTGGACGACCAGAAAGGTGTCGGCGAGCGCGCGCCCCTGCGAGTCGATCCGGCCGGCGCCCTCCAGCAGCCGGGCCCGGCCGCCGGAGGTGCGGGTGTCCAGGACCCGGGTCGGCGGGATCGGCACCAGCATCGTCGAGGTGGCGGTGGTGTGCACCTCGTGCCGCGGCACGGCGCCGGCGGCGTCCGCCTTGCCGGCGAGGGCCAGCCCGGCGGTGGTCGGGTAGACCGCCCCCGGCTGCGGCGCGGTGACCGTCGTCCGGGTGAGGTGCAGCGGTGCCCCGGTGGCGTTCTTCAGGGCCAGCGTGGCCTGGCCGAGCGAGGCAGAGGAGGTGATGGCGGTGCCGTTGCTGCCGGTGTTGGGCAGGCCGATGGCGACCGGGTCGCCGGGGGCGGCCGCCGCCGGCGAGGCGTTGGCCGCGGTCGCGGCGGTGGCGGCGACCGCCGCGCCCCCGGTCACGGCGGCCCGCCGCAGCAGGGAGCGCCGCGAGGCGGAACGGTCGGGCTCGGACGAGGTCATCTCATTCCCCCGTTGCTGGGTTGACGGGTTGGGACTGGTCGACGTAGGTGGCGGGCGGGCCGGCCACCTACGCCCCACCGCCGAGCAGGACCTGGCTCGGATGGCCGACCAGCAGGCTGGTCAGGTCGACGATCACGTGGGTCGGCGAGGCGGTCGCCTGGATCGTGATGACGCTGCGGTAGGCCCCGCTCGCGCCTAGCCGGGTGAACAGGAAGTTGGACAGGATGGTGCCGGCGGTCGACCAGTTCAGGTTCGACGCGGTGGGCTTGGTGCCCGCACCCCAGACGGTGAGCACCCCGGGGCCGGTCATCCCCACCACGGTGACGTTGCCCTTGATCGCGTAGCCACCCTGGACGTAGCTGTCGAGGCTGACCACGATGGGCTTGCCGGGCGTGAGCCGGCCGGAGGAGTCGAGGGTGTCCGCGCCCGAGACGATGAGCCGGCGCAGGTCGGCGTAGCGGGTGTCGAGCACCCGGGTGGGCGGAACGGCGACCGAGGTGGTGGCCCACTCGCTGGTCCAGGCCCAGCCGTTGGTGCCGTTGCCGCCGCTGTCGGTGCCGGCCCGCACGAAGAGGTCACCCATGTCGTCGACGGCGAGGGTGCCCACCTCGGAGTCGAGGACCTGCGGGTAGAGGCTGTCGCTGGGCACCAGCCGCAGCGCCGGCCCGCTGCCGTGCTGTAGCCGGAGCGCCTCGACCGCCTGGTCGGCGGTGAGCGTGGTGGTGGCGGGGCCGGCGTCGTTGGCCTCGCCCAGCACGAGGTGGTCGCCCGGGTCGGCCTGGGCGGTGCCCGGCACACCGACCGCGGCGGCGACGCCCGCGCCGGCGGTGGTGGCGGCGACCGTGGCGGCGCGGCGTAGCAGGCGCCGGCGGTTCGGGTCGTGGTCGTGGTCCGGTTGCGACGCGCGCGTCATGCAGACAC
The DNA here is from genome assembly GCF_003236335.1 of Micromonospora deserti. Lineage (GTDB taxonomy): Bacteria > Actinomycetota > Actinomycetes > Mycobacteriales > Micromonosporaceae > Micromonospora > Micromonospora deserti. The sequence goes on along the minus strand of NZ_POUB01000311.1, from coordinate 2,190 downwards.
CCCCGTGACGAGATTCAACGCCGGGAATGCTCGCACGAGATCATCGCCGACTCAACAGCCGGGTGGGCATCCACCTCGGCCGGTCGCCCGATTGGTCCGCATCGCCGGGCGGCGGAGCCGGGCGGCCACCGGTTCGGCCGCGGCCGTTGATCGCCGGGTGGGTGCGGGTGGTGCGCACGCAGACGGCACGCGGGAACGGCGACGGCCCCGCCCGGCTGGGCGGGGCCGTCGGACCGTCGGGTCAGCAGCCGGGCAGTCGCTCGATCAGGTAACGCTCGACCTGGTCCAGCGAGATCCGCTCCTGCGCCATGGTGTCCCGGTTTCGCACGGTGACCGCGTTGTCGTCCAGCGTGTCGAAGTCGACGGTCACGCAGAACGGGGTGCCGATCTCGTCCTGCCGGCGGTAGCGCCGGCCGATCGCCTGCGAGTCGTCGAACTCCACCACCCAGCGCTTGCGCAGCGCGGCGGCGAGGCCCTTCGCCTTCGGCGAGAGCGCCTCGTTGCGCGACAGCGGCAGCACCGCCACCTTCACCGGAGCCAGCCGCGGGTCGAAACGCATCACGGTGCGCTTGTCCACGCCGCCCTTGGTGTTCGGCGCCTCGTCCTCGTCGTACGCCTCCAGCAGGAAGGCGAGCACCGCCCGGGTGAGACCGGCGGCCGGCTCGATGACGTACGGCACCCAGCGCTCGCCCTTGGTCTGGTCGAAGTAGGACAGGTCGACGCCGGAGTGCTTGCTGTGCGTGGAGAGGTCGAAGTCGGTGCGGTTGGCGATGCCCTCCAGCTCGGCGAACTCGCTGCCGCCGAACTGGAAGCGGTACTCGATGTCCACCGTCCGCTTCGAGTAGTGGGAGAGCTTCTCCTGCGGGTGCTCGTAGAAGCGCAGGTTGTTCTCCGACAGGCCGAGGTCGAGGTACCAGTTCCAGCGCTCGGCGAGCCAGTACTCGTGCCACTGCTCGTCGGTGCCCGGCTCGACGAAGAACTCCATCTCCATCTGCTCGAACTCGCGGGTGCGGAAGATGAAGTTGCCCGGGGTGATCTCGTTGCGGAACGACTTGCCGGTCTGCGCGATGCCGAACGGCGGCTTCTTGCGCGCGACGGTCTCCACGTTCTTGTAGTTGACGAAGATGCCCTGGGCGGTCTCCGGGCGCAGGTAGTGCAGCCCCTCCTCGCTCTCCACCGGGCCGAGGTAGGTCTTCATCAGGCCGTTGAACATCCTCGGCTCGGTGAAGGTGCCCTTGTTGCCGCAGTTCGGGCAGTTGATCTCGGCCAGCGAGGCCGGCGGGCGGCCGTGCCGGGCCTCGAACGCCTCCTCCAGGTGGTCGGCGCGGAACCGCTTGTGGCAGGACTGGCACTCGGTCAGCGGATCGACGAAGGCGTCCAGGTGGCCCGAGGCGGCCCAGACGTCACGGGCGAGGATCACCGCCGAGTCCAGGCCGACCACGTCGTCGCGCTGCTGGACCATCGTCTTCCACCACTGCCGGCGTACGTTCTCCTTCAGCTCCACGCCGAGCGGACCGTAGTCCCACGCCGACCGGGTGCCCCCGTAGATCTCACTGGAGGGGAAGACGAAGCCCCGGCGCTTGGCGAGGCTGACGACGGCGTCGATACGGTCGGCTGGCATGTTTCCTCCTACGCCGACTGGCGGTCGGCGGGGACGCTGTGGGATGGCACGAACGGTTCGGGACAACGGTACGACCGGCAGGGTCCCGAGCCCAGCAGAATACCGGGGCCGGGTCAGCTGACCTCGCAGACCTCCATGTCGCCGGTCTGCCGGTCCTGCCCGAGGGTGACCTGCTGCCGCTCCCGGTCACCGCCGGTGAAGGTGACGTCCACCGGCACGGTCAGCGTGGTGTTGTCGACCTCGCCGACCCGGAAGGCGCTGATCTGCGGTTCGGCCGCCACCCGCTGCTCGAACTCCCGCCGCGACTCACGCCGCTGCGCCTCGTCGCAGAGCTGGTCGTACGCCGCGCCGTACTTCCGCTCGACCAGCGCCTGGTAGTAGTCCGTGGAGACCGCCCGGCCCTGCTCCTCGACCGCCTGCACACTGGTCACCGCCAGGCCGATCACCGCGGTGCCGCCGCCGCCGCAGCAGAGCAGCACGGCCAGCGCGCCCGCGCCGAGGCCCAGCCAGAGCCGGGTGTTGCGACCCTCGGTGGGGGGCGCCGCGAACGGCGGGGACACCCCCGGGCC
>NZ_POUB01000310.1 GCF_003236335.1 Micromonospora deserti | reverse complement strand
CCACTGCACCCGCTCGGCCGCCCACCCCCGGGCCACGTTCAACGCCCACTTTCCGGCGCCCACGCACATCGCCGGCAGCGACAGCCGGCCCGTGTTGAGGGTGGTCAACGCGATCTTCAGCCCCGCGCCCTCGCCGCCGATGACGTTCTCCTTCGGCACGAACACATCGTGGAACCGGGTGAGGCTGTTCTCCAGGCCGCGCAGGCCGACGAAGGCGTTGCGCCGCTCGACGGTGATGCCCTCGCTGTCGCCCTCGACCACGAAGGCGGTGATCCCGCCGCGCCGCCCCTCGACGGCCGGGACGCGGGCCATCACCACCAGCAGGGTGGCGACGGTGCCGTTGGTGGCCCAGAGCTTGACCCCGTTGAGCCGGTAGCCGGTGCCGTCCGGAGTGGGCTCGGCGGTGGTGGCCAGCCGGGCCGGGTCGGAGCCGACGTCCGGCTCGGTGAGCAGGAACGCGGAGACCTCACCGGCGGCGAGCCGGGGCAGGAAGCGCTGCTTCTGCTCGGCGGTGCCGAACATCTTCAGCGGCTGTGGCACGCCGATGGACTGGTGCGCGGAGAGCAGCGCGCCGATCGCCGGGCTCACCGAGCCGGCCAGCATCAGCGCCCGGCAGTAGTGCAGGTTGCTCAGCCCGAGCCCGCCGTACGAGCGGTCGATCTTCATGCCGAACGCGCCGAGGCGGGCCAGCCCGTGGAACACGTCGTCGGGGATGGACGCGTCCCGCTCGATCGCCGCGCCGTCCACCTCGGAGGTGAGGTAGTCGCGGAACCGGCCGAGGAAATCATCGGCCCGCGCGACGTCGGCCGCGTCCGGGTGCGGCCAGGGGTTGATCAGGTCGAGCCGGAACCGGCCGAGGAACAACTCCTTGCCGAAACTGGGTCGGTCCCAGGCGGATTCCCGGGCGGCCTCGGCGACCTGGCGGGCCTCCTTCTCGGAGACCTGGCCGGCCTCCGTCGGCAGCGGGCCGGTCGTCCCGGGCGCGGTCCCTGCGGCGCCGGGCTCCTCCGGCGCGGGTCGGCTGTTCTGCGTCGTGGTCACGGCTGCCCCCTCGAACCTCGGTCCGGCTGCGTCAACGTGCTCGACACACGCAACGCTACCCCCGGGTGTTACCCAGGGGTAGCGTTGCGTAAAGATGGATTTCGGGCCTGGGACGCCGGTCAGTCGCCGGCCGGCGTGCGCGGGTCGTCGTCATCGTCGTCGATGTCGTCGTCACCCCAGTTACGCCGGACGAACGGCAGGACCGCCCAGAAGGTCAGGAACCAGACCCCTGTGGCCGCGCTGAGCCCGAAGGCGACCGGCCGGGACAACACGAAGTCGGTGACCAGCAACACCGCGCTGACCATCGAGACCAGCATGAAGCTGAGACCGATGCCGGCCATCCGGTGCGCGAAGCGGACCAGTTCCGGCTTGCGGCCCTGGCGGAACAGCGCCCGGTGGAACGCCACCGGGGAGATGATGGCGGCGGCAGCGGCGGCGGCGGCCAGCAGCGCGACGATGTAGACATCCTTCTGGAAGCCGGTGGTCTCGCTGAACGCGGCGCTGAACGGCAGGGTCAGCAGGAAGGCGAAGAGGATCTGCACGCCCGTCTGCGCGACGCGCAACTCCTGCAGCAGGTCGGCGAAGTTACGTTGCCAGCGCTGCCTCTCGGTCTCCTTCGACACGCGCTACCTCCGGTCAGACCGTACTGCCGGCGGGTGCACCCCGCCGGCAGTACCGCTGATGCCCCGCCGCGCGTGACGCGAAACCGGCTCAGGAGCCGCGCCGGATGCGGCCGGCGTACCGCGCCTCGAACGCCGCGTTGTGCTCGTCGCCGCCGGCGATGTTCGCCGACAGGTACACCGGGGGCCGCTGTCCCGCCGCGAGCAGCCGCGCCACCACCTCGACCGTGATCTGCTGGGCCAGCAGCGCGGCGGTGATGGACGAGACCGCGCCGACGGCGCCGCCGCCGGGCAGCGGCAGAGTCGCGTCGCCGTACGGGGCGCCGTTGTCGAGCACCACGTCGGCGAAGTCCGCGAGCTTGCGCCCGGACGGGTGCCGGGAGGTCATCTGCCCGGAGTGCTGCGCGGAGGTGATCGCCACCAGGCCGTGCCCCTTCTCCTTGACCAGGGACGCGAACTCCACCATCGCGCCGTTGACCCCGGAGTTGGAGGCGAGCACGAAGACGTCCCGCGGGCCGATCGGAGCCAGCTCGTAGAGGCGGTGCGCCACCGACGGGTCCCGCTCCAGCATCGGCCCCAGGACCTCCGCCGGCGCGCCGCCGACGAGCACCAGGTCCCGCAGGGCGATCCGGTTGGTCGGCACCAGGCCGCCGGCCCGACCGGCGATCTCCATCGCCAGCGCCTCGGAGTGCCCGGTGCCGAAGGCGTGCACCACCCCGTCCGCGCGCACCGCGTCGGCGATCAGGTCGGCCGCCCGCCCGACCGCCGTGCGCTGGCTCTCGGACACCCGCCGCATCGTCTCCGTCACCACCGCGAGGTAGTCCTCGGCGCTCACCGTCATGCTTCCTCCGTCCATGTCGTACCTTCCTCAGCCGCCGCCGGGGACCGGGCGCACCGGCCGGCGCCGCGCGACGGGGGATGGTGGGTTCAGGCCGGCCCGCGTACCCGGGCCAGGATCGCCTCGGCCAGCACGGCGGGCGCCCGGTCGGGGATCCAGTGACTCACCCCGGGCAGTTCGAGGAGGCGGTAGTCCCCGGTCACGTGGTCGGCGCAGGCGCGCGCGGCGGCCCGGCCGATCGCGGTGTCCCGGTCGCTCCAGACGAACGTGGTCGGCACCGGCACCGGCCCGGTGGCCGCCAGGTCCGCCCGGGACATCGCCCGGTACCAGTTCAACGCGGCGGTCAGCGCGCCGGGCTCACGCATCGGCTCCACGTACGCGGCCACCCTCGCGGCGCCGCCGACGCCGCCGAGCAACCGGCGCAGCCCGGTCGCGCCCAGTGCCAGCAGCGCCTTCTCCGCCCGGCCGGGCTGCCGGAACAGCACCATGTACGCCGAGCGCGCCATCTGCCGGGGGTCGGTGGCCAGCGCGTGCGCCATCGCGGCCGGGTGCGGCACGGAGACGGCGGTCAGCGTGCGGACCCGCCCCGGGTGGTGGGCCGCCAGGCTCCAGGCGACCACCGCGCCCCAGTCGTGCCCCACCACGTGCGCGGCCTCGACCCCCAGCGCGTCCAGTACGGCCCCGGCGTCGGCGACCAGCTCGGGCAACCGGTACGCGCCGACCGCCTCGGGGCGCGCGCCCGGTGAATAGCCCCGCTGGTCCGGCGCGTACGTACGCAGCCCGGCCGCGTGCAGGGCCGGGACCACGTCGTCCCACTCCCCGCCGTGCTGCGGGAACCCGTGCAGCAGGAGCACGGGCGGGCCGTCCTCCGGGCCGCCGGCACGGACGTCGAAGGTGAGCCCCCGGGCCTCGATCCGCATGATCGGCAGCCTACCCAGGGCGGGCGGGCGTCACTCGTACGGGCGTTTCGGGGCCGGCACCTGCCGCCAGGACTCCACGTCGAGGTGCGGGATCTCGGCGTCGTTGACCGGGTCCCGGGTGACCTGGTCGCTGTAGCGGCCGGTCACCTCGACCCAGGTGTCGTCGGCGAGGCCGGCCGGCGCGTTGCCGGTCAGGCCCAGCTTGACCGGCCGGCCGTCGGCGGCGCAGCAGGACAGCACCATGCGGGCGAGGATCGGCTGGCCGTCCGGGCCGGTGGTCATGAAGCCGGTGAGCCGCACCCGCCGGTCGCCGATCGACACGCCCTTGTCGAACAGCGCCCGGGACGCGTAGTCGAGGACGCTGACCTGCACCGGGTCGCCGTCGGGCAGCGGCGGGTAGTCGGACTGCCGCTGCTGGCTGGACAGCGCCGTGCCGGCCTGGCCGGCGGCGTACGAGCCCAGCGCCGGCGGGGCGACCAGCAGCAGGCCCAGCACCGGCAGGATCAGCAGCCAGCCGACCCGGGGCTCGTGGTGCCCGTGCCCGTGGTCGTGGTCGCCCTGGCCGGTGTGGCCGGCCTGCTCGGCACGGCCGTCCACGCCGGCACGGCCGTCCGCGCCGGCGGGGGCGGCTTCGGGCCGGCGGGCGGGGCGCAGTTCGTGCCAGAGGGTCATCACCGCGGCGGCGACCAGCAGCACCCCGGCGGCGATCAGGAAGGGCCGCAGCCCTTCCTTGACATAGTTCAGGTACAGATCGGTGAGGCTGGCCCGGATCACCGCGCCGCCGAGCAGCAGCAGCACGACCGCCTGCGCCTGCCGGTTCACGTCAGCACCGCCCCGGTGCCGACGGCGACCGCGACCGCCACCACGAAGGTGGCCGGGGCGAACCGCAGCGCGAACCGCCGGCCGAAGACGCCGGCCTGCATCGAGATCAGCTTGAGATCGACCATCGGCCCCACCACCAGAAAGACCAGCCTGGACGTAAGGGAGAACTGCGACAGGGAGGCCGCCACGAAGGCGTCCGCCTCAGAACAGATGGACAGCAGCACCGCGAGCACGGCCAGCGCCAGCACCGACAGGACCGGGTTGTCCGCGAGGGTCTGCAACCACCGCTCGGGCACCAGGACGTTGATGCTGGCGGCGGCCATCGCGCCGAGCACCAGGAAGCCGCCGGCGTGGATGACGTCGTGCCGGACCGCCGCCCAGAACGCCCGCCCGCGCGAGCTGCCGTCCAGCTCCGGGCGGCGCGGCAGGCGGATCCAGTCGGCCCGGCCGAGACGCAGCCAGAGCCAGCCCATCACCATCGCCACGAGCAGGCTCGCGACGCCCCGGCCGAGGACCATCTCGGGATTGTTCGGGAAGGCCACGGCGGTGGCGGTGAGCACGATCGGGTTGATCGCCGGGGCGGCGAGCAGGAAGGCCAGCGCGGCGGCCGGGGTGACGCCCCGCCGGATCAGCGACCCGGCGATCGGCACCGAGCCGCACTCGCAGCCGGGCAGCACGACACCGGCCGCGCTGGCCACCGGCACCGCGAGGCCGGGGTGCCGGGGCAGCGCCCGGGCCCAGAACGACCGGGGCACGAAGACCGCGATCACCGCCGACAGCAGCACCCCGAAGACCAGGAACGGCACCGCCTGCACCATCACCGAGACGAAGACGGTGGTCCAGGTCTGCAACCGGGGCTCGGCGAGCGCCCGGGCCATCGGCTCGCGAAAGACGATCAGCAGGACAAGCAGCGCCGCGAGCACTTCGACCGAGCCGATCCGCTCGCCCAGCCAGCGGCCCCGTCCCGCGCCGCCGTCCGGCGCCGGCCCGTCGCGGCGTACGTCCGGAGCGGCGGTGGCGACCGGCGCCGGCTCCTCCCGGCGTACGCCCGGAGCGGCGGTGGCGACCGGCCCGGCGGCCGGATCGACGGCCCCCGGGTCGGGACGGTCCGCAGCGGCCCGTTCTGGTGCGGTCACGGCCGTCCCCTCGGTCGTCGTCGCTGTGCGGCAGCTCACCCTAACCGGTCATACGCCGATCCGGCAGGTCTCCGTGGATCCCGGTCGTGTCCCGGTCCTGGCGCCGGTGCTAGCGTCGGCCGAGACAACTTCACATCCGACAGGGGAGCGCACAGCGCTGAGAGTGCGGGCACGCCCGCAGACCCTCGAACCTGATCTGGGTAATGCCAGCGCAGGGAGTTCGGTCGACCTCCAGCCGCGCCGCCGTCCGGCACACCGGGCGCGGCGTGCGTCTTCTCCTGGTTCGTGTTCAGGACTGGGAGCACACATGAAGCAATCCATGACCACCCGATGGCGCACGATCGACGTCGTCGTCGCCGCGGTGATCGCCGTCAGCTTCGGCGTCATCTTCTGGGCCTGGGGCCTGCTCTGGCGGGCGGTCGACCCGGCCTTCGCCTTCTTCCCGGCCGCTCAGGCCATCATGTACGGCGTCTGGCTGGTCCCCGCGGTGCTCGGTGGCCTGGTGATCCGCAAGCCCGGGGCGGCGCTGTTCTGCGAAGCGGTCGCCGCGACGATCTCCGCGTTGCTCGGCTCGGAGTGGGGCGGCATCACCATCGTCCAGGGCCTGATCCAGGGGCTCGGCGCGGAGCTGGCCTTCGCGGCCTTCCGGTACCGGTCGTTCCGGCTGCCGGCCGCGCTGCTCGCCGGCGCGCTGACCGGCCTCGGCGCGGCGCTGTTCGACTTCTTCGTCTGGAACGTCGAGTACGCGCTGACCAGCTACCGGATCCCGTACGCACTGCTCACGGTCGTCAGCGCCACGCTGATCGCCGGCGCCGGCGCCGGGTACCTCACCCGTGCCCTGGCGGGCACCGGCGTCCTCGATCGCTTCCCCGCCGGCCGGGAGCGCGCCGCCATCTGATCCACCGCCGTCGTTGATCATGAAGTTGCCGCCTTCCACGACGGCGTGTCGTGACAACAACTTCATGATCGACGGCGGTCGGGCGGCGCTGAGGTGGCGGGGAGGAGGGAGAGAGGCGCGGTGGGGTCGGTGATGCTGCGG
>NZ_POUB01000030.1 GCF_003236335.1 Micromonospora deserti | reverse complement strand
GGTGGGTCAGCGGATGGGGCTGCGGACGCCGTCGGCGAGTTCGGTGCTCAGGGCGCGCAGGGCGGCCAGGCCGGACGCCTGGTCCGGGGCGTCGAGCAGGCACCGGATCAGCGCGCTGCCCACGATGACACCGTCGGCGTACCCGGCGACCGTGCCGGCCTGCGCACCGGTGCCGACGCCCAGACCCACCCCGACCGGCAGGTCGGTGACCTGACGGACCCGGGAGACCAGCACCGGCGCGGCCTGGGAGGTCTGCGCCCGGGCGCCGGTGACGCCCATGATGGCGGTGGCGTAGACGAACCCCCGGCAGTGCGCCGCGGTCATCGCCAGCCGGGCGTCGGTGGAGGACGGGGCGACCAGGAACGTGCGGTCCAGCCCGTACGCGTCCGAGGCGGCCAGCCACTCGTCGGCCTCGTCGGGGATCAGGTCCGGGGTGATCAGCCCGGTGCCGCCGGCGGCGGCCAAATCCCGGGCGAAGGCGTCGACGCCGTACCGCTCGATTGGGTTCCAGTAGGTCATGGTGACCACCGGCGCGCCGGTGGCCGCGACCGCCTCGACGATGCGCAGCGTGTCGGCGGTGCGGACGCCACCGGCCAGCGCGATGTCGCTGGCCTTCTGGATCACCGGGCCGTCCATCACCGGGTCGGAGTACGGGATCTCCACCTCGATGACGTCGACGCCCGCCTCGACCATCGCGGTCATCGCGGCGATGCTGCCCTCGACGGTGGGGAACCCGGCCGGCATGCAGCCGACCAGCACGGCCCGCCCGTCGGCACGGGCCTTGTCGAAGGCGACCCCGATCCGGCTCACGTCTCACCGCTCCTTGTCGAGGATGCCGAAGTAGTCACCGGCGGTGTGCACGTCCTTGTCGCCCCGGCCGGAGAGGTTGACCACGACGGTGGGCTCGCGGCCCAGTTCGGCGGCGAGCTCCGGGGCGATCTTCAGGGTCCCGGCCAGGGCGTGCGCGCTCTCGATCGCCGGGATGATCCCCTCGCTGCGGCAGAGCAGCTCGAACGCCGCCATCGCCTCGTCGTCGTCGACCGGCTGGTACGTGGCCCGGCCGGTGTCGTGCAACCAGGCGTGCTCCGGCCCGACGCCCGGGTAGTCCAGGCCGGCCGAGATCGAGTGCGACTCGCAGGTCTGCCCGTCGGCGTCCTGCAGCACGTACGTGCGGGTGCCGTGCAGCACCCCGGCGGAGCCGCCGGTGATGCTGGCCGCGTGCCGGCCGGTCGCCACCCCGTCGCCGCCGGCCTCGAAGCCGTACAGCCGCACGTCCGGGTCACCGACGAAGGCGTGGAAGACGCCCAGCGCGTTGGAGCCGCCACCGACGCAGGCGGTGACCGCGTCCGGCAGCGCGCCGGTCAGGTCGAGGCACTGCTGGCGGGCCTCGTCGCCGATGCCGCGGACGAAGTCACGCACCAGCGCCGGGAACGGGTGCGGCCCGGCGGCCGTGCCGATCAAATAGTGGGTGTCGTCGACGTTGGCGACCCAGTCGCGCATCGCCTCGTTCATCGCGTCCTTGAGGGTGCGCGAGCCGGTGGCGACCGGGACGACGGTGGCGCCGAGCATCCGCATCCGGGCCACGTTCAGCGCCTGCCGCTCGGTGTCCACCTGGCCCATGTAGACCACGCAGTCCAGGTCGAACAGGGCAGCGGCGGTGGCGGTGGCCACCCCGTGCTGGCCGGCCCCGGTCTCGGCGATGACCCGGCTCTTGCCCATCCGCCGGGTCAGCAGCGCCTGGCCGAGCACGTTGCGCACCTTGTGCGCGCCGGTGTGGTTGAGGTCCTCGCGCTTGAGCAGCACCCGGGCCCCGGCCGCCGCGGAGAACCGCCGGGCCTCGTAGAGCAGCGAAGGGGTGCCGGCGTAGTCGCGCAGCAGGGCGGCGAACTCGGCCCGGAACGACTCGTCGGCCATCGCCGCGCGGTGCGCGGCGTCCAGCTCGTCCAGCGCCGCGACCAGTGCCTCCGGCACGAACCGGCCGCCGAACCGGCCGAAGTGACCGGTCGCGTCGGGGAACTGACCGGCGGGGGCGGCCACCGCGTCGGCGCTCATCGGAAATCCTCTCGCTGCGGACGTCAGCCGGCGCGGGTCACCGCACCGGGCGGGGCGTGGCCGGGTGGTTGCCGGCGTTGACCAGCTCGGCCACCGCCTCCCGGGGGCTCTTCTGGGTGACCAGGCCCTCACCCACCAGGACCGCGTCGGCGCCGGCGGAGGCGTACCGGATGAGGTCGTGCGGGCCGCGTACCCCGGACTCGGCGATCTTGACGACGCTGCTCGGCAGACCGGGCGCGATCCGCTCGAACACCGAGCGGTCGACCTCCAGGGTACGCAGGTCACGGGCGTTGACCCCGATCACCTGCGCGCCGGCCTCCAGGGCCCGGTCGGCCTCCTCCTCGTCGTGCACCTCGACCAGCGCGGTCATGCCCAGCGACTCGATCCGCTCCAGCAGGCCGACCAGCACGTTCTGCTCAAGGGCGGCGACGATCAGCAGCACCAGGTCGGCGCCGTGCGCCCGGGCCTCGTGCACCTGGTAGCTGGAGACCACGAAGTCCTTGCGCAGCACCGGGACGTTGACCGCGGCGCGTACGGCGGCCAGGTCGTCCAGTGAACCGCCGAACCAGCGCCCCTCGGTGAGCACGCTGATCGCGCGGGCGCCACCGGCGGCGTAGTCGCTCGCCAGGTCGGCCGGGTCGGCGATCTCGGCCAGCCGCCCCTTCGACGGGGAGGAGCGCTTCACCTCGGCGATCACCGCGACACCGGACCTGCGCAGGGCCGCGTACGCGTCCAGCGGCGGCGGTGCGGCCGCGGCGAGCTCGCGGATCCGCTCCAGCGGAACCTGCTCCTGCCGCCGGGCGACGTCCTCGCGCACGCCGGCCAGGATCTCGTCGAGCACGCTTACGGACGCCGCCGGACCGGCCTCGTCCCCCTCCGCGTGCGCATGCTCAGCAGTCACCAACGGACTCCCCTCTCCGGGTGTCATGGGCCGATGCTAGGGGGCGCCACCTGGCGACAGGTGCCGGGGGTATGGCGCGGCTCACGGAATGGCCTGCGGCATAATGGCCGACCTCCGGTGAAGAGGACGTCACGCAGCGCCACCACGCCCATCGACGGCCGTCACCCGGCCGAACCCGCCGCACCACCTCGGACATCGACGTCATCCTATCGCGCGGGCCGCGGGTCGCCCCGCTCGACGCCGGCCCGACGATACGGCGCCGGTGCTGTGACCAAGCTCAAGGACGAAGGGCCCGTCCCTGGTCGGGGCCCCGGACGGAGAGTTGACGTGGCGGTCACCACGGCGAAACGTGAGCCGGCCAGCATGTTCCTCGGGCAGACTCGATGACGCGCCTGCCCCACCTTCGCCACCGATCCTCGTACGGAGTGGTCATGAGCACTGCCGGACCGAACCAGACCATCGGACTGACCACCATCTCCCGTACCGTCGCGTCGCTCGCCGTCGGTGTGGTGCACACGCTGGAGCGCGCCGTGGTTGGCGAGGGACGGATGCGGACCGCGCGGGGCAACGCCTGGGAGGCGGTCTGCGCCGACCGGGCCCGGGCCGACCAGCGGGCCGAACTGGACCGCCTGGTCGCCGAGCTGGCGGCCGCGCGGGCCGCCGCCCGGGACCGCCAGCCGGTCAGCTGACCGTCGGGTCCTCGCCCCGGTCCAGCGCGTCCCACGCGTCGGTGGTGCCCCGCCCGATCACCGGGCCGGCCCCACCGGCCGGCGCGGGGGCGCCGCGCGCGGGCCGCTCGTACCGGGCGCCCATCGCCGGCCACCGCTGGCCACGCAGGGCGGTGAGCAGGCCACCCGCCGCGGCGACCAACCCGCCGACCAGGCAGAGCGCCGGCCACTGCCGGCTCACCTCGCCGTCGAAGGCGGCGACCAGGCCGTAGCCGCCACCGGCCGCCACCGCCACGCCGAGCAGGAACAGCAGCCCGCCGAGCAGCCGCCGCAGCCGGCCCCGGGTGGCCAGCACCGCGCCGGCCCCGGCGAGCCCCACCACGGCCAGCGCCGGCAGCCAGGGCAGCAGGCCGGCGCCGGTGCGCAGCCCCCGCACCGGTGGCAGCGGGGCCGGGCGGTCGGCCAGCTCCACCGCCCAGGTGCGGGTCGCCGCCCAGAGTGCCAGGCCCGTGCCGGCCACGCTCAGCAGCACCGCGTACGTCAGCTCGCGCCGGCCCGCCGCGGGCGGCGCGCCGGCGTCGGCGGTAGCCACCGGTTCGCGGCTCACCGCGCCGGCCGGAGGGTCTCGGCGGCGGCGATGGCGGCGAGCACCGCCGCGGCCTTGTTGCGGGTCTCCTGGTCCTCGGCGGCCGGATCGGAGTCGGCCACCACCCCTGCCCCGGCCTGCACGTACGCCCGGCCGCCACGGATCAGCGCGGTCCGGATGGCGATCGCCATGTCGAGGTCACCGCCGAAGCCGAAGTAGCCCACGGTGCCGCCGTAGAGACCCCGCCGCACCGGCTCCAGTTCCTCGATGATCTCCATGGCCCGCACCTTCGGCGCGCCGGAGAGGGTGCCGGCCGGGAAGGTCGCGGCCAGCGCGTCGAAGGCGGTGCGGTCGTCGCGCAGCGTGCCGACCACCGTCGAGACGATGTGCATGACATGGCTGTAGCGCTCGATGGTGGCGAACTCGGGCACCTCGACGGTGCCCGGACGGCACACCCGGCCCAGGTCGTTGCGGCCCAGGTCGACCAGCATGACGTGCTCGGCCCGCTCCTTGGGGTCGGTGAGCAGCTCCGCGGCGAGCCGGGCGTCGGCGGCCGGCGTGCCGCCGCGCGGCCGGGTGCCGGCGATCGGGTGCAGCAGCGCGCGCCGCCGCCCGTCGGCACCGGTGGCCACCTTCAGGTGCGCCTCGGGGGACGAGCCGACGATGTCGAACCCGTCGAAGCGCAGCAGGTACATGTACGGGCTGGGGTTGGTGGTGCGCAGCACCCGGTAGACGTCCAGCGGGTCGGCGTGGGTCTGCCGCTCGAAGCGCTGGGACAGCACGATCTGGAAGCACTCGCCGGCCCGGATCGCTTCCTTGGCCGCCTCCACCGCCTTCGGGTAGCCGCCCTCGGGCGTCCGGCTGAACACCTCCCCCGCTGGCGGCCGCTCGACCGTCGAGATCATCGGCGGGATCGGCCGGGACAGCGCGGTGGTCATCGCGTCGAGCCGGCCAACCGCGTGGTGGTACGCGGCGGCGACCAGCGCGTCGCGGTCCGGGTCGTCCGGCGGCGGCAGGACCGCGTTGGCCACCAGGATCGCCGACCCGTCGTAGTGGTCCAGCACCACCAGGTCGGAGGCGAGCATCATGCCCAGCTCGGGGACGCCCAGGTCGTCCTCGGTCAGCTCGGGCAACCGCTCGAAGCGCCGGACGAGGTCGTAGCCGAGGTAACCGACCATGCCCCCGGTCAGCGGGGGCATCCCGGCGGCCGGCTCCCCTACCGGGCCGGCGAGCGCCTCGACGGTCTCCCGGAGCACCCGCACCGGGTCGCCGGTGGTGGGCAGGCCGGCCGGTGGCCGCCCCAACCAGGCCGCCACGCCGTCCCGCTCGATGAGGGTGGCGCTGCTGCGCACCCCGATGAACGAGTACCGGGACCAGGCCAGCCCGGCCGAGCCGACGCCCTGTTCGGCGGATTCGAGCAGGAAGGTGCCGGGGCCGCCAGCGAGCTTGCGGTAGACGCCGACCGGGGTCTCCGCGTCGGCGAGCAGCCGCCGGGTGACGGGGACGACCCGCCACCGGGCGGCCAGCTCGGTGAAGGCGGCCGCGTCCGGGCTCACCGCGCCGTCGGTCATGACCGGCCCCGCCTTCCGTCCCCCACCGCGGCGGGCCGCCGCGCCGCGCCCCGCGCGCTCACGACGACGCCCCCGCGCCGGTCACCGGCAGCTCCTCGAAGAAGCAGGTCCGGTGCCCGGTGTGGCAGGCCGCGCCCACCTGCTCGACGCTGACCAGCACCGCGTCGCCGTCGCAGTCCAGCGCCACCGAGCGGACGTACTGGTGGTGCCCGGAGGTGGCGCCCTTGACCCAGTACTCACGGCGGCTGCGCGACCAGTAGGTGGCCCGGCCGGTGGTCAGCGTGCGGTGCAGCGCCTCGTCGTCCATCCAGGCGACCATCAGCACCTCGCCGGAGTCGTGCTGGCGCACCACGGCGGCCACCAGCCCGTCGGGGGTGCGGCGCAGCCGGGCGGCGATGGCCGGGTCGAGCCGGGACGGGCGGGCCGGGCCGCCGGTCGCCGGCCCCTGCGGGCTGGGGTGGGCGCCGGTCACGGGCGCGTCAGGTACGGGCACAGTGACCCATTGTCCCGCACGCGGCGCCGGTACCGGCGGGGGCTCCCGCCGGGTGGCGCCGGGGCGCTCCGCGGGCCGGGCCAGCTGGCCGACGTAGCGATCCAGCCGGCCGTCGACCAGGGCCTCGGCCAGGTCCGTGCCGGCGACCGCCGCGATCTCGGCGGCGTACGGACGGACCAACGGCAGCGCGCCGGCGACCAGGCGCACGGCGGCGGCGCAGAGCTGGCCGGTGGAGCCGGGACGCAGCCCGAGGCAGAGCAGCATGTCCTCGCGGTAGCCCGGCGGCGCGACCGGCAGGTCGAGGGCGGCGGTGAAGGCGGCCCGGCGGGAGACCACCCGCACCGAGGGGTTCGCCGGCCGCAGCACGGACGGGCAGAGCCGGGCCAGGTCGGCGGCGGCCAGCCGGACCCCGAGGTGGTCGTCGGCGTCTCGGGCGGCGGCGACCTTACCCAGCGTGGCGATCAACTCCTCCAGCCGCGGTTCCGCGGCCGGTTGGCAGAGCACCGGCAGGTCGATCCGGCGCCGCCAGTACGCGTCCGCCCAGAGCAGCCGGGCCGGCGCGGCCACCGGCAGCCCGAACGCCCAGTCGGCCGGCTCGCCGAGCCGGGCCACCCAGGAGCGGACGTCGCGGGCGGCCACCGAGACGTGGGTCAACCGGCCGGTGTCCTCGGCGAGGAAGGCCCGGCGGACCGCGTACGGTGCGCCACCGACCAGCACGTCGACGTCGACGTCGCTGTGCGCCGTGGCCGCCCGACGGGCATGGCTGCCGCGCAGCATGATGCCGACGACGGGCCGCCCGGCGCCCTCCCGCAGCCGGGCAGCCCACGCGTCGAGGAACCCCTCGTCCTGTGACGGAGCGTGACCCACGGCGCCATCGTGCCGCACGCCCCGATCGGGGCGCAATGCCCGGTGGCGGGCGTGCTGTCCGGTCCAGAGGTCAGTGCCCGACGAGTCGCATTGCTGCCTCCGGGTACCTTTCGCCGGCCACCGCCCCGGGCGGCACCGCCTCGGCGAGCCGGGCCAACTGCCCGGCGGAGAGCCGGATGTCGGCCGCGGCGGCATTCTCCTCCAGCCGGTGGACCCGCCGGGTGCCTGGGATGGGCAGGATGTCCTCCCCTTGGGCGAGCAGCCAGGCCAGCGCGGCCTGGGCCGGGCTGCCGCCGATCTCCGCGGCCACCGCGCGCACCTCGTCGACCAACGCGAGGTTGGCCTCCAGGTTGCCCTCGGCGAATCGGGGCGCGCCGGCCCGCCAGTCGTCGGCGGCGAGCTGCGCCCGGCCCGTGATCGCCCCGGTGAGCAGCCCCCGGCCCACCGGCGAGTACGCCACCAGCGCCACCCCCAGCTCCCGGCAGGTGGCCAGCATCTCGCCCTCGACGTCCCGGCTGAACAACGAGTACTCCATCTGCACGGCGGCCACCGGGTGCACCGCGTGCGCCGCGCGCAGGGTGGCCGGGCTGACCTCGGAGAGCCCGATCAGCCGCACCTTCCCGGCGGCGACCAGCCCGGCCATCGCCCCGATGGTCTCCTCGATCGGCGTGGCCGGGTCGCGCCGGTGCAGGTAGTACAGGTCGATGGTGTCCACGCCGAGGCGGTGCAGCGACGCGTCGCATGCGGCGCGGGCCCAGGCGGCACCGCTGTCCACGTACGCGCCCGGGGTGCCGGTCGCGCCGGTGCCGCCGCCGCGGACCCGGTTGCCGAACTTGGTGGCCAGGAAGACCTCGTCCCGGCGGGCCCGAACCACCGGGGCGAGCAGCTCCTCGTTTCGGCCCTGGCCGTACATGTCGGCCGTGTCGAGGTGGTTGACGCCCAGGTCGAGGGCGCGGTGCAGGGTGCGGGTGGACTCCGCGTCGTCGGCCGCGCCGTACGCGAAGCTCATCCCCATGCAGCCCAGGCCGACCGCGGAGACCTGCGGCCCGGCGGCGCCCATCCGGCGGCGGATCACTGGCCCTGCTCCGCCCGGCGGTACGCGTCGATCTTGTAGTTGAGCACCTTCAGGTCCTCCTCCAGTTCGGCCATCCGGCTCAGCACCCGGTCACGGTGCGCCTCGAAGAGCGCCCGCCGGGCGCCCAGGGTGGCGTCACCCTGCCGGGCCAGTTCCGCGTAGCGGCGCATGTCCCGCACCGGCATCCCGGTGCGGCGCAGCCGGGTGAGCAGGAACAGCCAGTCGACGTCCTGGGCGGTGTACCGGCGCCGGCCGGCCGAGTCGCGCCCGACCGGGGCGACCAGCCCCTCCTGTTCGTACCAGCGCAGGGTGTAGGTGGTGAGGCCGACCCGCTCGGCCGCCTCACCGACGGTGAGGGTCATGTCCTTCGTGCTGACGTCCACGCGATCAGGCTTCCAGTTCGAGTGCACACGAAGTCAACTGTTGCGCGCCGGCCGGTATCTCATCTAGCGTTGAGTTCAACAGGTGATGAGTTTTGGGGAGGTGGGCGATGGACGACGCGATCGCCGTTCGTGACCTGGTCGTGGACCGGGGCGGGCGGCGCGTGCTGCACGGCATCAGCGCGACGGTGCCGCGCGGAAGGGTCACCGGGCTGCTCGGCCCGAGCGGCAGCGGCAAGACCACGCTGATGCGCGCGGTGGTCGGGGTGCAGGTGGTCGGCTCCGGCACCGTGACCGTGCTGGGCCGGCCCGCCGGCTCGGCCGAGCTGCGCCGCCGGGTCGGCTACCTGACCCAGGCGCCCAGCGTCTACGCCGACCTGACGGTGCGGGAGAACGCCCGCTACTTCGCCGCCCTGCACGGCCGGGGGCACGCCGACGCCGACCGGGCCGTCGCCGACGTGGGGCTGGCGCCGGCGGCGAGCCAGCTGGTCGGCGCCCTCTCCGGTGGGCAGCGCAGCCGCGCGTCACTGGCCTGCGCCCTGGTCGGCGACCCGGAGCTGATCATCCTCGACGAGCCGACCGTCGGCCAGGACCCTGTGCTGCGGGCCGACCTCTGGACCCGGTTCCACGAGCTGGCGGCGGCCGGCCGGACCCTGCTGGTGTCAAGCCACGTAATGGACGAGGCGGCCCGCTGCGACCGGCTGCTGCTCATCCGGGAGGGCCGCCTGATCGCCGACGACACCCCGGACGCGGTCCGGGCCGCCGCCGGGGTGGCCGACCTCGACGAGGCGTTCCTGCGCCTGATCAGGGCAGGCGAGGCCGACGCCGGGCCGGTGACCGGCCCGAACGGCACGGCGGGCCGGGTGGGCGCCGCCGGAGGGGAGGCGTCGTGAACCCGCGAATCCTGGCCGCCACCACCGGCCGCATCCTGCGCCAGCTGCGGCACGACCGGCGGACGGTGGCGCTGCTCGTGGCGGTGCCCAGCGTCCTGCTCGCCCTGGTCTACTACATGTACGCCGACCAGCCCGCCCCGCCGGGCCAGCCGTCCGCCTTCGACCGGATCGCGCTGGTGATGCTCGGCCTCTTCCCGTTCATCGTCATGTTCCTGGTCACCAGCATCGCCATGCTCCGCGAGCGCACCACCGGCACGCTGGAACGGCTGCTCACCACCCCGCTGGCCAAGACCGACCTGCTCTTCGGCTACGGCATCGCGTTCGGGCTGGCCGGCGCCGTCCAGGCCACCATCGCCTCGGCCGTGGCGTACTGGCTGTTCGACCTGGACACCGCCGGCAGCAGCGGCCTGGTGATCATGGTTGCCGTACTGAACGCGGTGCTCGCGGTCGCGCTCGGGCTGTTCTGCAGCGCCTTCGCCCGCACCGAGTTCCAGGCCGTACAGTTCATGCCGGTCGTGGTCGCCCCCCAGCTGCTGCTCTGCGGGCTCTTCGTGCCCCGGGGCGAGATGGCCGGCTGGCTCCAGGCGGTCAGCGACGTTCTGCCGTTGTCGTACGCCGTCGAGGCGTTGCAGGAGGTCGGGGCGCACGCCGAGCCGACCGGCACGATGTGGCGGGACGCGGCGGTGGTCGCCGGGGCGACGGTGCTGGCGCTGGTGCTGGCGGCGGTCACCCTGCGCCGGCGCAGCGGCTGACGGCCGCCGTGGGCCCGGTCCGGGGACCGGGCCCACGGCGCGGGGACGGAACGAGCGAAGGGCGGCGATGGCGCGGCGGACCGGACGGCGACCCGGTAACCCGGACACCCGGGAGGCGATCCTCGGCGCGGCACGCGCCGCGTTCGCCGAGCGGGGCTTCGACTCGGCCTCCATCCGGTCCATCGCCACCGCGGCCGGCGTGGACCCGGCGCTGGTGCACCACTACTTCGGCAGCAAGGACCAGCTCTTCCTGGCCGCGATGCAGGCCCCGGTCGACCCGCGGGAGCTGCTGCCGAAGGTCCTCGCCGGCGACCGCGACGGCCTCGGCGAGCGGCTGGTCCGGATGTTCCTCGGGGTGTGGGACTCACCGGCCGGCACCGCCGGAGTGGCGCTGCTGCGCTCGGCGGTGAGCAACGAGTGGACCGCCCGGCTGCTGCGGGAGTTCCTGGTCACCCAG
The DNA here is from genome assembly GCF_003236335.1 of Micromonospora deserti. GTDB lineage: Bacteria > Actinomycetota > Actinomycetes > Mycobacteriales > Micromonosporaceae > Micromonospora > Micromonospora deserti. The sequence continues at coordinate 27,445 of NZ_POUB01000030.1, read as the reverse complement.
GTGCTGCGCCGGGTGCTTGACCAGCTCGACGCCGACCCGGCCGAGTTGCCGCTGCGCGGGTCGCTGGTGGCCAGCCAACTGGTCGGGCTGGCCATGATGCGGCACGTGGTGCGGCTGGAGCCGGTCGCCTCCGCCGCTCCGGAGACCCTGGTCGCCGTCGTCGGCCCGACCGTCCAGCGCTACCTCACCGGCGACCTGCCGGCCTGACCCGGCGGTCCCCGGCGGCTGGTGCTCTCCGCCCGGCGGCCCCAGCCGGGGCGGCAGGGCCGGCATGAAGCGGGCGGCCCGCAGGGCGCCGGCGCCGGCACGCGTGCTCGTCTGGACTGGGTGCATCTGTTGTCGTCAGGACGACAGCAGATGCACCCAGAGATCGTTTGACCACCAACCGGCGAGGCTGGGGCCTAGCCGGCGGCGGCCCGGCGGCAGAGCATGGGGTGCAGCAGCCGGGCCAGCTCGGCGTGGTCGGCCACCGGGTGGGGGAAGGCGAGCCGGGCGCGGCGGCGGGCGGGCCGGCCGTAGGAGACGACCAGGCCGTACCGGTCGATCCGGACCACCCGGGGCGCGGCGTCGTTGCCACTCTCGGCCAGACCGAGCTGCCGGCGCAGATAACCGGTCACCTGGTCGGCGTGGTGGTCGGCGAGGTCGGCCAGCAGCTCCGCCTCGACCGGGTGCAGCGGGTCCGGCTCGGCCTCCGCGTACGCCACGGGGTCGATCCGGCGGACGGCGCCGGCGCGTTCCCAGCGGGCCTCGACCACCTCGAAGCGGAACAGCTGGAACCGGGTGCCGACGTCGAGCAGGTCGCCCGTCGGCTCCACCGCGGCGAAGTCCAGCGCCGCCCGGCGGGCCTCCTCGCCGTCGAGCCGGCCGGCCCAGCCGGAGATCCAGGCCCGGCCGAGCGGCGGCGCGCCGGCGGCGGGCGGCAGGTCGAGCACGTCGAGCACCAGCGCGGCGTCGTCCTCACCGTCGGTCGGGCGCAGCGCGGCGGCGAGGTCGCTGACCACCGGCACCAGCAGCAGCACCCGTCCCTCCGGGTCGGTGACGTGCCGGACATGGTGCGGGCCGGGCCGGTGGGCCACGTGGACGAGGCCGGGCAGCCGGCCCGCGACGAGGGTACGGACGATCTCCGCCGGGCTGGGCCGCATGGGCACGACCTCCTCTGTAGGTTAGGCTTACCTAAGTTGAAGACTAGAGCACCGGATCGGAGACGTCCAGCGTGAACCACCCCAGGCCCAAGGCCAGACTCTCCCGCGCCCTCGGCATCCCGCTGACCCGCAAGTGCGTGCGGTACTTCGAGCGGCGTCCCTTCCCGCCAGGCGTGCACGGCCGGCAGCGCCGCAAGACCTCGGACTACCAGGTGCGGCTGCTGGAGAAGCAGCGCCTGCGCCACCAGTACAACGTCAGCGAGGCCCAGCTGCGGCGCGCCTTCGACGAGGCGGCGCGGGGCACCGGCAAGACCGGCGAGACCCTGGTCGCGCTGCTGGAGCGGCGGCTCGACGCGGTGGTGCACCGGGCCGGGCTGGCCCGCAGCATCTACCAGGCACGGCAGCTCGTCGCGCACGGCCACTTCAGCGTCGACGGGCGCAAGGTCGACCGGCCGTCGTACCGGCTGCGCCCGGGCCAGGTGGTCGCCGTCCGCGAGCGCAGCCGCGCGGCGCTGCCGTTCCAGCTCGCCGCGGCCGGCGCCAACGCCGGCGACGGGCCCGACCGGCCGTACCTGTCCGTGGAGCTGGCCGAGCTGCGCGCCACCCTGCTGCGCGAGCCGGCCCGGCACGAGGTGCCGGTCATCTGCGACGAGCAGCTGGTGGTGGAGTTCTACTCACGCTGACCCGGCCGTCGGGCCCGGCCCACCCGCCGGGCCCGAGCGGTCGGCTCAGCGGGTCTGTTCCAGCCAGGAGGCGTAGAGCAGGCCGTAGACCGACTCGGGGTCGCGGACCAGCTCGTCGTGCGAGCCGCGCTGCACGATCCGCCCCCGGTCGACCACGATCACCTCGTCGGCGGCCTGGGCGGTGGAGAGCCGGTGCGCGATCGCCAGGGTGGTCCGCCCCCGGGTCACCGCGTCCAGGGTGCGTTGCAGCCGTACCTCGGTGGCCGGGTCGACCGCGCTGGTCGCCTCGTCCAGCACCAGCAGGTCGGGATCCGCCACGTACGCCCGGGCCAGCGCCACCAGCTGCCGCTCCCCCACGCTCAACGCCTCGCCCCGCTCGCCGACCGGGGTGTGCAGCCCGGACGGCAGCCCGTCCAGCCAGTCGGCCAGGCCCAACTCGGTGAAGGCCGCGGTGAGCTGCCCATCGGTCAGCTCTGGACGGGCGAAACGGACATTCTCCGCCACCGTGGCATCGAAGAGGAACCCGTCCTGCGGCACCATCACCACCCGGGACCGCAGTGAGGCGAACCGGACCTGATCCAGCGGCACACCGGAGAGCAGCACGGCGCCGGCGGTCGGATCCATCAGCCGGGTGAGCAGCTTGGCGAAGGTCGTCTTGCCGCTGCCGGTCTCGCCCACCACCGCCACCCGGCTCTTCGCCGCGATCTCCAGATCGATGTCGTGCAGCACCGGCGGCCCGCCCGGGTAGGCGAAGCGCACCCCCGCGAAGCGGATGTCCAGCGGCCCCGACGGCAGCTCGCGCCCCCGCTCGCCCGGGTCGGCGACGTCCGGCGCGACGTCCAGCACGTCCAGCACCCGGCGCCAGCCGGCGATCGCGTTCTGCGCCTCGTTGAGCACCTCGGTGGCGATCTGCACCGGCTGGATGAAGAGCGTGACCAGGAACAGGAACGCGGTCACCTCACCGATGCTCAGGGTGCGGTCAGCGCCGAGGGTGACCCCGAGCACCACCACGCCGGCGAGGGCCAGCCCGGCGGCCAACTCGCCGACCGAACTGCCGAGGATGCTGATCCGGATCGCCCGCTGCTGCGCCCGCCGCTGGCCGTCGATCGCCTCGTCCAGCCGGCGGGCGGTGCGCCCGGCGACCCCGTACGCCCGGATCACCGGCGCCCCGACCACGCTCTCCGCGATCGCCCCGAGCAGCGTGCCGGTGCGCTGCCGGACCACCCCGTACGCCCCGGCGAGGCGGCGCTGCAGCAGCCGGATCACGAACACCGCGGGCAGGAAGGCGGCGAGGACCACCAGAGTCAGCTGCCAGGAGTACGCGAGCATGACCAGCGTGGTGACCACCAGCTGACCCAGGTTGATCAGCAGGATCACGCCGCCCCACTGGAGGAACTGGGTGATCTGGTCGACGTCGCTGGTCACCCGGGAGACCAGCGATCCCCGCCGCTCGGCCTGCTGGTGCAGCATCGACAGGTCGTGCACGTGCCGGAACGCCCGGACCCGCACGTTGGCCAGCGCGGTCTCGCTGACCGTGAACAGCCGGCGCATCATCAGGTACCCGCAGAGCGTGGTCACCGCCAGCACGGTGGCGGCGACGGCCACCACCGTCCAGACCACGGACAGGTTCAGCCCGTCGACGATGCCCTTGTCGATACCCTGCTGCACGGCCACCGGCACCGCCGCGCGGCCGACCATGTAGACCAGCGCCAGGGCGATCGTGCCGGCCAGGCCGACCCGCAGCTCCGGGGAGAGGGCCAGGCCCCGGCGCAGCGTCCGCCAGGTCGTCTCGGTCGTCTCCGCCCGCTGCTCCGGCGTGCTGACGCTCACCGGTCCCGCCTCTCGTTCGCGACTGCGGGGCTCGCAAGCTCACTCCTCGCGCTCACTGGTCCCGCCTCTCGTTCGCGACTGCGGGGCTCGCAAGCTCACTCCTCGCGCTCACCGGTCCACCTCGATCTCCAGGCCGGAGGCCAGCGGCGGCGTGACCTCGTCTTCGTCGTACGTCCGCTGCTCGGCCTGCTCGACCTCGGCCTGCTCGTAGGCGGTGACCAGGTCGGCGTAGCCGGGCACGGTGGCGAGCAGTTCGCTGTGCGTGCCCCGGGCCACCACCCGCCCCTGCTCCAGGTAGATCACCTCGTCGGCCAGCGCGATGGTGGCCCGGCGGTACGCCACCACCAGGATCGTCGCGGCCGGCGCGCCGGGTTCGGCGGTCGAGGAGCGCAGGCCGGCCAGGATGGCCGCCTCCACCCGGGGGTCGACTGCGCTGGTCGCGTCGTCGAGCACCAGCAGGCGCGGCCGGCCGGCGAGCGCGCGGGCCAGGGTGAGCCGCTGCCGCTGCCCGCCGGAGAGCGAGGTGCCCCGCTCGCCGACCCGGGTGTCCAGGCCGTCGGGGAGGGCGGCGACGAACCCGTCCGCCTCGGCCAGCCGCAGCGCGGCCCAGACGTCGTCGTCGCCGATGCCCGGCCGGTCCAGGGTGATGTTGGCCCGGACCGTGTCGTCGAAGATGAACGGCACCTGCGCCACCAGTGCGGCGGTACGGGCGAGCGAGGCGGCGGTGAGCCGCCGGACGTCCGCCCCGTCCAGGGTGACCGTGCCCGCCCGCGGGTCGACCAGCCGGACGGCCAGCCCGGCGATCGTCGACTTGCCGGCGCCGGTCGGCCCGACCAGGGCGACGGTCTTCCCGGCGGGCACGGTGAAGGAGACCTCGCCGAGCACCTCGGTGCCGGGCAGATGCGCCTCGGCCGGCTCGTAGCCGAACCAGACGTCGGCGAAGGCGAGGGTCGCCGGGCGGGGGTCGGCCGAGTCAAGCTCGGTGTCGCCGTACGGCATCTCGCCGGTGGCGTCGAGCACCCGGCGGACCCGGTCCCAGCCGGCGACGCTGCGCGGCAGCTCGGCCAGCACCCAGCCGATGGCCCGGACGGGGAACGCCAGCACGGTGAACAGGAAGGCCACGCTGACCAGCTCGGCGACGCTGATGGCCTCCTGCCGCAGCCGGACCGTGCCGACCACCAGCACCGCGAGGGTGCCGAGGCTGGGCAGGGTCTCCAGCACGGGATCGAAGACGCCGCGCAGCCGGCCCACCGCGATCAACGCGTCGCGCAGCTCCCCCGCCCGGGCGGCGAACCGGTCGGTCTCCTGCGCCTCGCGGCCCATCGTCTTGACCACCAGCGCGCCGTCGAAACTCTCGTGGGCGATGCCGCTGACCTCGGCGCGCAGCCGCTGCGCGCGGGCCTGCCGCGGCGCCATCCGGCGGGAGTAGACCACGTTGAGCGCGAACAGCGCCGGGAAGACCGCCAGCCCGACCAGGGCCAGCGCCCAGTCGGTGACGAAGAGCGAGACCACCGCGCCGACCAGCATCACCAGCGTGCCGACCGCGAAGGGCAGCGGCGCGATGGGATACCAGGCGGCCTCCACGTCGGAGTTCGCGTTGGACAGCAGGGTGCCGGTGGCGTTGCGCTGGTGCCAGGACAGCGGCAGGTCGAGGTAGCGGCGGGTGACCCGGCGGCGGTAGGCCGCCTGGAGGCGGTACTGCATGTAGCCGGCGCCGAGCCGGCGGCCGAAGATGCCCGCCACCCGCAGCACGCTGATCCCGAACAGGGCCACCGCGGCCAGGGCGAGCGCGCCGACCTCCACCGACCCGCGGGCGACCGCGGGCACCACCACGTCACCGACCACCGCGCCGACCACGTACGCGCTGCCGACCACCATCGACCCGAAGAGAACGCTGCCGGCGACCGCCACCGCGAAGATCCGCGGCTGTTCTCGGATCGCCCGGCCGAGGACCGCCAACCCCCGGCCCAGCACGTCCCGACTCGTCCTGCTCGCCACGCTCTCCCCCGCCGTAAGGCCGCAATTCTCCCCCTCATCCTTACCGGTCGGGGCCAGCTCCGCCGACCCGGAGGGATATGTCCACCGTCACCTCGGCGCGCCGCGCCGGGCGGCGGCGTTGGGGACGCCCGCCTACCATCGGGGCCATGCCTCGGTACGCCCGATCGGAGCGCACGGCGCTCGCCGACCTTCTGCTGGCCGTGGGACCGGACGCGCCGACGGTCAACGAGGGGTGGACCACCCGTGACCTCGCCGCGCACCTGATCCTTCGAGAGCGCCGCCCGGACGCGGCCGGGGGGATCGTGCTGCCACCGCTGCGCGGGTACGCCGAGCGGGTACGCCGGCGGATCGCCGCCCACCCCTGGCCCCGGCTGGTCGCGCAGGTGCGCCGGGCGCCGCTGTGGAGCCCGGTCAGCAACCCGGTGACCGACGAGCTGGTCAACACCCTGGAGTTCTACATCCACCACGAGGACGTTCGCCGGGCCCGGGCCGGTTGGCTGCCGCGCGAGCTGGCGGGCGGGCTGCACGCCGCGTTGTGGCGGCGGGTCGTCCCGCAGGCCCGGCTGGCGCTGCGCCGGTTCCCGGCCGACCTGCTCGTCCAGGCACCCGGCCACGGTGAATGCTCCGTCGGCCGGGGCGGTGAGCCGCTGCGGCTGGTCGGGGCGCCCGGGGAGCTGGCGCTGTTCCTGTCCGGCCGGCAGCGGGTCGCCCGGGTGCAGGTCGACGGGTCGGCGGGCCTGGCGGAGCGACTGCGCGGCGCCAACCTGGGCATGTGACGTACTGTACGGAAGCGGTCACAGCTGCATGTGAAAGGTTGGCCACCCAGCGATCAGGGCCGATCCTCGCCTCCCGTACGCTGTGCCGCGCCGTCCGCCCCGGGGCGGCGCGACTGGGGGCGACATGCGGACCTTTGCGCTGTCGGCGCTGCGGGAACCCCCCTTCCCCGTACGGCGCCACGACGGAACGGACCAGGTGGCCAAGGAGAGCACCGAGTGGGCGCGCGGTTTCGGGCTGATCGGTTCCGGGCACCGCCTCCGCCGCGCCGACGCCGCCGGGCTGGCCGGCCGGGCCTGCCCGGAGGGGCCGGTCGAGCGGCTGCGCCTGCTGTCCGACCTGATCTCGTGGCTGTTCGTGATGGACGACGCCTGCGACGAGGATGGCCTCGGCGACACCCCGGCCCACCTGGCGCCGACCATCGCGGCCCTGCTGGACGTGCTGGACCGGCACGGTGAGCCGGCGGCACCGGGGCCGGCCTCGGCCCGCCCGCTCGGCGCGGCGCTGGCCGATCTCTGCCGGCGGGTCCGGGCCGCGGGCGAGCCGGCGGTGCTGCTCCGCTTCGCCAGCCAGGTACGGGAGTACCTGCTGGCACTGCTGTGGGAGGCGGCCAACCGGGAGCACGCCCGGGTGCCCGAGGTGACCGAGTACGTCCAGCTGCGCCGGCACACCGGTGGGGTGCACCCCAGCTTCACCCTGACCGACCTGGCCCTCGGCGGCCTGCCGGGGCCGGCCCGCCGCTCGGACCCGGCGCTGGTCGCCCTCGACCTGCTCGCCGCCGATCTGGTCTGCTGGTGCAACGACGTCTTCTCCTACGGCAAGGAGAACCGCACCACGGACGGGCACAACCTGGTCACCGTGCTCGCCCGGGCCACCGGCGACGACGAGCCGGCGGCCCTGCGGGCGGCGGCCGACCGGTTCAACGACGGTCTGTCGGCGTACCTGGCGGCGGAGGCGGCCCTGCTGGCCACCGGGGACGCGTCGCTGCGGCCGGTGCTGGGCGCCCGGCGCAACTGGATCCGGGCCACCTTCGACTGGTCCCTGGTGGCCGCCCGGTACGCCTGAGGCGTTCCACGTCGCGGGACGAGGCCGTGCCGTGATCGCCGGGGCTAGCCGAGGCCCCGGTACAGGCAATACTCTTCGGTAACGAACACCGACGTGACGGCCGTCACGTCACCACCCCCGAAGGCGGCTACAACGATGGCTCTCGATGTACCGTACCGTTCCATTCCTGACATGTTTCTCAAGCGCGTCGCGGCGACCCCCGACCGCGACGCCTTTGCCCACCCGGCCGCCGACGACTCAGGGCCGGTCTGGTTGAGCTGGGAGCAGGTCGGCCGCCGCGCCAAGGCGGTCGCCGCCGGGCTGCACGGCCTCGGCGTCGGTCAGGAGGATCCGGTGGCGATCCTGGCGAACACCCGGCTCGACTGGGTGATCGCCGACCTCGGCATCATGTGTGCCGGAGGCGCGACCACCACCGTCTACCCGACCACCGAGCCGGAGGACGCGACCTACATCATCGCCGACTCCGGCTCCGTGGTGCTGTTCGCCGAGAACCCGGCGCAGGCCGCGAAGATCGCCGCGGCGCACCTGCCGGCGCTGACCCACGTGGTGCTCTTCGACGGCGAGGCCGACCCGGCCGCCGCCGTGCCCCAGCTCACCCTCGCCGAGCTGGAGGAGCAGGGTGGGCGCCGGCTGGCCGAGCAGCCCGACCTGATCGAGACGATCGTCGCCGGCATCGGCCCGGAGCACCTGGCCACGCTGATCTACACCTCGGGCACCACCGGGCGACCGAAGGGCGTCGAGCTGCTGCACGGCGGCTGGTGCTGGGAGGGGGTGGCCCAGGCCGAGCTGGGGCTGCTCCGCGACGACGACCTGCAGTACCTCTGGCTCCCGCTGTCCCACTCGTTCGGCAAGACCCTGCTCTGCGGGGTCATCCACGTCGGCCTGTCGACGTACGTGGACGGGCGGGTGGACAAGCTGGTCGACATGCTGGCGGTGGTGAGGCCGACGCTGATGTGCGGGGCTCCCCGGATCTTCGAGAAGGTCTACAACCGGGCGGTCACCACCGCGCAGGACGCCGGCGGCGCGAAGGCGAAGATCTTCGCCTGGGGCGTCCAGGTCGGCAAGGAGAAGGTCACCCTGGAGCAGGCCGGCAAGCCGGTCCCGGCCGGGCTCAGGCTGCGCTACACGGTGGCCGAGAAGCTGGTGTTCAGCAAGCTCCAGGCCCGCCTCGGCGGCCGGATCCGGGTGCTCGTCTCCGGCGCCGCCCCGCTCAGCCCGGAGATCGCCACCTTCTTCGCCGCGGCGAACCTGCCGATCTCCGAGGGCTACGGCCTCACCGAGACCAGCGCCGGCAACTTCGTCAACCAGCCGGACGGGCTGCGCATCGGCACGGTCGGCAGGGCGATGGGCGACCTGGAGTGCCGGATCGACACCGACGGCGAGATCCTGGTCCGCGGCCGGCCGGTGATGCGGGGCTACCACAACCTGCCGGAGGAGACCGCGGCGGCGTTCACCGAGGACGGCTTCTTCCGCACCGGCGACATCGGCAGCCTGGACGACGACGGCTACCTCACCATCACCGATCGGAAGAAGGACCTGGTCAAGACGTCGGGCGGGAAGTACATCGCGCCCTCGCACATCGAGGGGATGTTCAAGGCGACCTGCCCGTACACCTCCCAGGCGGTGGTGATCGGCCAGGCCCGCAACTTCTGCACCATGCTGGTCACCCTCGACCCGGATGCGATCACAGGCTGGGCCGCGGGCACCCCGCTGGAGGGCCGCTCGTACGCCGAGATCGTCGCCTCGCCGGAGGCGCAGGCCATGGTCGAGGGGTACGTCGCGCAGCTCAACAGCAAGCTCAACCGCTGGGAGACGATCAAGAAGGTCACCATCCTGCCGCGCGACCTGACCATCGAGGACGGTGAGATCACGCCGTCGCTCAAGATCAAGCGACGTGGCGTGGAGAGCAACTTCGCCACCGAGATCGAGAAGATGTACGCCGGTACGGTCGCCGAGATCTGAGCCGGCAGACGGCCCCGTACCGCGGCGCGGTGCGGGGCCGTCGCCGTCTGCCGGCCGCGTCACAGGTGGCGTCGGCGCCACCTGGTCTGCTCGGCCTCGACGGCGAGCTGCTCCTCCAGCGCCACCTGCCGCACCCGCCCGCGCAGCGGGGCGTCGGCGACGGTCTGCGCCGCGATCAGCGCCACGGTGACCGCGGCCAGCAGCCCCAGCGCGATGAGCTCGGGCAGCCGCGCGCCCACCGGGACCGCCGCGGCCAGCAGCAGCACCGCTGCGACCGACGGCCAGCGGAACGCCCCGAGCACCCGGCGACCCAGGGCCACCAGCGCGACCAGGTAGAGCCCCACGCCGCCGTAGAGCGCGAGCAGGTCGAACCCGGGCAGCCGCACCCCCCACCTCGGGGTGGACGGGTCGGCTCCCTCGTCGAGCAGCCCCTTGAGCCCGAGAGCGAACAGGATGATCCCGGCGACCAGCGGCAGGTGCAGGTAGGTGTAGGCGTCCCGGGCCAGGGCGGCGCGGGCGGCCCGGTCCCGCGTGCGGTGCAGCGTCTGCTCCAGGGCGAGCGCGAGCGTGTCGAAGTACGCCCACCACAGGGCGGCGACCACCGCGATGCCGAGCACGGCCGCGACGATGATCGGCCAGCTCAGCGGCAGGCCGGCGACGAAACCGGGCCCGAGGCCGAGACCGAGGATCGATTCGCCGAGCGCCACCAGGACGATCAACCCGTGCCGTTCCGCCCAGTGACCGGCCGAGAGCACGGGCCACCCGGTGCCGCGCAGGGCCAGCCCCACGCCGTACTCCACGGCGAGCGCGGCGAGCCACAGGGCGAGCCGGGCGAGGCCCTCGGCCGGCCCGTCGAAGAGCCGCTGCGGCACCAGCGCGGCGGTGACGATCAGCGCCGTGGCCACCACCACCGGCACCACGAGCAGCAGGAACCGCCGGCGCAGGTCCCGGTCGTGGCGGACCAGCCAGCCGAAGATCGCCACCTGGGAGGCACGGACCAGGAAGTAGCAGGTCACGAAGACCAGCGGCCCGGGCATCCCGCCGGGCCTGTCAAGGAACGCCTGGGGCAGGGCCAGCACGAACACGAAGGCCGCCGCCGCGGTCGCGAAACCGACCAGCGGCACGACCCCCTGATCGGTGCGGATCACGTTGCCGAGCGCGGCGAAGCCCGTCCAGGCCCACCAGAGCAGGGCCAGCAGGATCAGGCACTGCGTCAGGCCACGGACGGTGGGGTTGCCGGCGGTCACGGTGGTGACGTTGAGAAAGGCGAAGACGAAGACCAGGTCGTAGAAGAGCTCGAGCCGGGTGGCGCGGGAACCCGGCGCGCTCGGCCGGATCCCGCGTGACCACCGGACGCCGCCCGCGCTCTCCACCAGGGCAGTGTGTCAGCCGCCGACGGGCGGGCAGCGGGGATCGGCCGAGGCCCGCACCGCCCGTCACCCGCCCGGCCCCGCCACGGGCCGGTGCCGGGGCCGGGCACCGCCGGCCATCGCGCCCGGCACGCGGACGGCGGACCGGTGCCCGGATCGGCGGCGCGGTGCGCCGGGTGCCCGTCAGGCGAAGACGGCCGGCTCGCGCCACCGCGGCCGGCCGGCCCGGTCCAGGTCGTAGCGGACGGCGGCGATCCGCCCGACGGCCTCGACCAGGTCCGCGGCGGGCAGGGTGAAGGGCAGCCGGAGGAACCGTTCCAGCGTCCCGTCCAGGCCGAACCGGGGACCGGGCGCCAGCCGTACGCCGACCTCCTCGGCGGCCCGGGCGAGCGCGCTGGAGATCGGCCCGTCGAGTTCGGCCCAGAGGGTCACCCCGCCGTGCGGCACGGTGACCCGCCAGTCCGGCAGCCGCTGCGCGAGCGCGTCCAGCAGTGCGTCGCGCTGGGCGGTGAGCTGCGCCCGGCGGGCGGCGACGATGGCCGGCGCGACGGCCAGCAGGTGCACCGCGACCAACTGGTCCAGCACCGGGCTGGCCATGTCGACCCCGACCCTGGTGGCGGCCAGCCGCTGCACCTGCGGGGCGGAGGCGCGGACCCAGCCGATCCGCAGGCCACCCCAGAACGGCTTGCTCATCCCGCCGATGGTGACCACCCGGGAGTGCCGGTCGAAGCTGGCCGTGGGCGGCGGCAGCACCGTGCCGTCCAGCGGCAGGTCCACGAAGGACTCGTCGACGACCAGGTCGGTGCCGACGGCGTGGGCGGTGGCGACGAGCCGCTCCCGCAGCTGCGCCGGCATCAGGTGACCGGTCGGGTTCTGGAAATCCGGGATCAGGTAGGCGAGCTTGGGCCGGGCCTGCCGGAGGCCGCCGAGCAGCAGGTCGGCGTCCCAGCCGGGCTCCTCAAGGGCCAGGCCGTGGGTGCTGATCCGGGCCCGGCGGGCGGCGAGCGCGGCGAGCGCGTTCGGGTAGCTGGGCGCCTCGACCAGCACGCTGCCGCCGGGGGCGAGCGCCAGCCGGAGCACCAGGTCGAGGGCGTGCTGGGTGCCGTTGGTGACCATGATCTGTTCGGGCGAGGTGGGCAGCCCACGCTCGGCGTACGAGCGGGCCACCGCCTCGCGCAGCTCGATGATCCCGGTTGGGTGGTAGCCGGCGCCGCACAGGTAGCGGGGCAGGTCCTCGGCGGCGGCCCGGGCGGCCGGCAGCAGCTCCGGCGGGGCGGCCAGCGCGGCGACCCCGAGGTCAATCATGTCCCGGTCGTCCAGCGGGGTCCACAGCCCGGTGCTGGCCATCCGGTGGTTGCCGGGGAGCATGGTCCAACTGCCGGCGCCGCGCCGGCTGGCCAGGTGGCCGCTCTCCCGCAGCTCCCGGTACGCCGCGGTGACCGTGGTCCGGCTGATCTTCAGCGCCTCGGCCAGCTCCCGCTCGGCCGGCAGGCGGACCCCCAGCGGCAGCCGGCCGTCGGCGAGCAGGCCCCGGACCGCGCCGGCCAGGGCGGCGTAGTCGGGGCTGCGCCGGCGCCCCGGGAGGGCGTGCCACTGCCCGAGCAGCCTGGCCAATTGGGCTCCCCGAACCTGACTCGTCACGACCACTCCTCGAACATTGGCACTTTCATCCCCCTAATTGGCCCCTAGGGTGGCATGGGTGGCAGCGATTGGCAATCTCCGGCACCGCCCGGTACGGCGGCTCACCCAGCTCTACGCGGGACTCGTCCTGTACGGCGTCAGCATGGCCCTGATGATCAGGTCCGGGCTGGGCCTGGATCCCTGGGACGTCTTCCACCAGGGACTGTCCCGGCGCACCGGGCTCTCCTTCGGCACGGTGACCATCGCGGTGGGCGCGCTGGTACTGCTGCTGTGGATCCCGCTGCGGCAGCGGCCCGGCATCGGCACGGTCAGCAACGTACTGGTGATCGGGCTGGTGGTGGACGCCACCCTGGCCGTGCTGCCGGCCGGCGGGCCGCTCGCCGTGCGCGGCGGGCTGCTGGTCGCCGGCATCGTGGCCAACGGCGCGGCGACCGGCATGTACATCGGGGCCCGGCTCGGTCCCGGCCCCCGGGACGGCCTGATGACCGGCTACGTGGCCCGCCGGCCCGGCCGATCGATCCGGCTGGTCCGCACCGTCATCGAGGTCACCGTGCTGGCGCTGGGCTGGCTCCTCGGCGGCACCGTGGGCGCCGGCACGGTCGCCTACGCGCTCACCATCGGGCCGCTGACCCAGTTCTTCCTGCCGGTGTTCACCGTCGCCGGGCCGGAAGCCCCCGCCCCCGGTCGGGTCGAGCCGCTGCCGGCCGCCTGAGGCTTACCGGCGGCCGGGACGTCCAACATCTGTCCCTCCACCGTCACCGTCAGTCGCCGCGGGCCACCGGGTGTTCCCTTCGGCCATGGTGACCCGGCAGAATCTCCACATGGGGGAGAGCGGATGGCGGTGGAGCGACGCCTGGATCTTCGTCTCGCTGGTGATCGCGAGCGGCGCCGGACGACACCGCCGGTCGCCCTCCAGCCGCCGTCCGGAGGGCGTGCGCCTCGCCGACGTGCTCTCCACCGCCGACCACCTCAACCAGGCGATCCCGCAACGGCACGAGGTGGAGGCGGCGGTCCGCCGCCTGGTCGGGGCCGGCCTGGTCAACGTGAGCGACGGCTGGTTCCGGATCACCCCCGACGGCGAGCGGCTCTGGCGCACCCGGCCGAACGCCGGGTTGTCCACCACGGTGGACACCGTGCAGGGGGTGCTCAGCCGCCGGCACCCGCCGGTCAGCGCCGACTGGCACCTCGACGAGGCCGACCACGCCGCGGCCGTCCAGGAGTACGTGGTCCGCTCGATCCCAGCGCCCCGACGCTCCCCGGAGAACCGGACCCACCAGGAGTGACGGGCAGCCCGTGGCCGGCCCGGGTGTCCAGCCCGGGGGCCGTCAGCGGACCGGGTGCCCCGCCCCGCGCAGCGCGTCCTTGACCTCGGCCACAGTCAGCTCACCGAAGTGGAAGACGCTGGCGGCCAGCACCGCGTCCGCGCCGGCGCCGATCGCTGGCGGAAAGTGCGCCACCTCACCCGCGCCGCCGCTGGCCACCACCGGCACGTCCACCACCCGGCGCACCGCGCCGATCAGTTCGAGATCGAAGCCTGCCTTGGTGCCGTCGGCGTCCATGGAGTTGAGCAGGAGCTCCCCCGCGCCGAGCTCGGCGCCGCGCCGCGCCCACTGCACCGCGTCCAGCCCGGTGCCACGCCGGCCGCCATGCGTGGTGACCTCGAAGCCGCTGGGCGTGGTGCCCGCCGGCGCGCGCCGCACGTCCAGCGAGAGCACCAGCACCTGCCGGCCGAACCGGTCGGCGATCTCGGCGATCAGCTCGGGACGGGCAATCGCGGCGGTGTTCACCCCGACCTTGTCCGCCCCGGCGCGCAGCAGGGTGTCGACATCGGCGACCTGCCGTACGCCGCCGCCGACGGTCAGCGGGATGAAGACCGACTCCGCGGTGCGCCGCACCACGTCGAGCATGGTTCCCCGGTCACTGGCCGAGGCGGTGACGTCGAGGAAGGTCAGCTCGTCGGCGCCGGCCCGGTCGTACGCCGCGGCCAGCTCCACCGGGTCGCCGGCGTCGCGCAGGTCGAGGAAGTTGACCCCCTTGACCACCCGGCCGGCGTCCACGTCCAGGCAGGGGATCACGCGTACCGCCACCGTCATGCCGCGAGCCTATCCTCCCCGGGCACGGCGGCGGCCGGCCCGGCCGGGCTGACCGCCGCCGGCGAGGCCCGGGTCACACCCGGACGAGCATCTTCCCCAGGTTCTCGCCGCGCAGCAGGCCGAGGAACGCCGCCGGGGCGTTCTCGATGCCGTCGACAACCGTCTCGTCATAGGAGACGCTGCCGTCGCGCAGCCAACCGGACATCTCCCGCACGAACTGCTCGCGCAGCCCGCCGTGGTCGCCGACCAGGAAGCCGCGCAGGGTGAGCCGCTTGCCGATGACCAGCGCCAGGTTGCGTGGCGCGGCCGGCGGCCGGAGGTCGTTGTACTGCGCGATCATGCCGCAGATCGCGGCCCGGCCGTGCGGCCGCATCGCGGCGATCGCGGCCTCCAGGTGGTCCCCGCCGACGTTGTCGAAGTAGACGTCGATCCCGTCGGGGGCGGCCGCCCTGAGCGACTCCCGCACGGGGCCGTCGTGGTAGTCGAAGGCGGCGTCGAAGCCGAGTGCCCGCAGCCGCTCGACCTTCGCCGCCGAGCCGGCGCTGCCGACCACGCGCGCCGCGCCCTTCAGCCTGGCGATCTGGCCGACCAGGCTGCCCACCGAACCGGCGGCGGCGGAGACGAAGACCCGCTCCCCCGGCTTCATCCCGGCCACGTCGAGCAGCCCGGCGTACGCGGTCAACCCGGTCATGCCGAGCACGCTCAGGTATGCGGTCACCGGGGCGAGGGTGGGGTCGACCACCCGGGCCGCCTTCGCGTCGAGCAGCGCGTACTCCCGCCAGCCGAGGCCGTGCAGCACGGTGTCGCCGGGCTTGACGCCCTCGGCCTCGCTGGCCACCACCTCGCCGACCGCCCCGCCGTCGAGCGGCGCGTCGAGCGGGAACGGCGGCAGGTACGACTTGACGTCGTTCATCCGCCCGCGCATGTACGGGTCGACCGACAAATACTGGTTGCGGACCACGATCTGGCCCGGGCCAGGGGTGGGCACCTCGGTGGTGACGAGGCGGAAGTTCTCGGCGGCCGGCCAGCCCTGGGGACGGGAGGCCAGGTGGATCTCGCGGTTGGTCGTCACGGGTGGGTGGTCCTTTCGTTCGCGGTCGGCACGCCGGGGCGTCAGGCCGCCAGGGCCTCGCGGACGGTGAGGGCGACCTCGATGTTGCCGCGGGTCGCGTTCGAGTAGGGGCAGACCTGGTGCGCCTGGGCGACCAGTTGCTCGGCCGCGGCGCGCGGCACCGCGGGCAGGTCGACCACGAGTGCGACGGTGAGGCCGAAGCCACCGCTGCCGTTCGGGCCGATGCCCACCTCCGCCTGCACGACCGAGCCGGTCACGTCGGCCTTGGCGCGGCGGGCGGCCCGCCGCAGCGCGGAGTGGAAGCAGGCCGCGTAGCCGGCGGCGAAGAGCTGTTCCGGGTTGGCGGCGCCGCCGGCGCCCCCCAACTCCTTCGGGGCGGCCAGGTCCAGCTCGACGATGCCGTCGGAGGTACGGACGTGGCCGTCCCGGCCGTCGCCGGTGGCCAGGGCGGACGCGGTGTAGAGCACCTGCATGGGGGTCACTGCTCCTTCTGTCGGTGGATCGTCTCGGTGACCCGGGTGAGGGTGTCGCGCAGGGCGACGAGCTCCGCCGCGGAGAGGCCGGTGGCGCGGGCCACCGCCAGCGGCACCTCGTCCATCCGCTCCCGCAGGGCCCGCCCCTCGTCGGTGAGGCCCACCTCCACCCGCCGCTCGTCGCGCGCGGAGCGCCGCCGGACCACCAGGCCCGCCCCCTCCAGCCGCTTGAGCAGCGGGGAGAGCGTGCCGGAGTCCAGCCGCAGCTGCGCGCCGAGCTCGGAGACCGTGGGTGCGTCGTCGCCGTGCTCCCAGAGCACCAGCAGCACCAGGTACTGCGGGTAGGTCAGCCCGAACCCGTCGAGGATGGGCCGGTACACGTCGGTCAGCGCGCGCGACGCGGCGTAGAGCGCGAAGCACACCTGCCGCCGCAGCACCAGATCATCGGTCATGCCGAGACAGTAGCGCACAATTTAGTTGTGCACAACATATCGGGGTGGCGCGGAGCAGGTCGCCGGCCTGGTCGTGGTCGACCGCGAGCCCCGGCCCGCCCTCCTCGCCGCCGCGCCCCGCTCAGAGCCGTCCGGCCACGGTACGGGCCACCCGCTCCAGCGGCGCCCGGTTCTCCACCGGATCGTTGAGCCGGACCAGGCGGACCGACACCCAGCGGCCCGAGCGGTGGACGAAGACCGCCTCGTGGCTCGCGTACGCCTCGTCGCCGACCCCGGACAGCGGCCGCAGCTCATGGCCGAGCTCCCGCTCGATGTCGAGGAACTTCTTCGCCCCGTCGCCGACGAAGACCTCCACCTGCGCGGTCGGCCCGCTGACCGGGCCACGGTAGGTGCAGGTCTCCTTCACCGGTTGGGCGTCCTCCAGCGGCGTGCCGGCGAGTTGCTCGGCCTCCCGCTTGGACACCAGCGCGCACGGGTCGGGGCTCGGCGCCGGCGAGGACACCTCCGGCTCGCCGGTCGCGGTGGCCGCCTCAGACGGCACCTCGACCCCGGCGGCGGGCGGGGCGGCGGGCTCGTCGCCGGCGCACCCGGCGAGCGCCCCGGCCGCCAGCCCGACCAGCGCCGCGAGCAGCGGCACCGGCCGCCCGCCACGACATGTCTGCTTCACGTCGATGTCCCCTCTTCTCGATGCACGGTGGTCAGGGCCGATCGTCCGGCACGGCGATCCACTCAGCCGCGCCCAACCGGTCGACCCGCCAGCCGGCGCCGGCCGCCACCGCGGCGACCGTCTCCGCGTCGGGCCCCTCGACCAGCGCGAGCACCACCTCGTCGGCCGGGATGCGCAGTGCCCCGCGCAACCGGGTGGCGCCGGTGGTCAGCCGGCCGACCGGCTCGTCGGCGCGCTCCCCCGGACCGCGGTCGTAGCGTTCCAGCACGAAGAGGCGGGTCATTCCTCGACGCTAGGTCGGGGCGCCCGCGGGGTAATCGGGTGTTTCCCTACGCTTCGACGTCGCCGGCGCGGGCCATCACGGCGCCCAGCTCGGCGCGGCTGGCGACGCCGAGCTTGCGGTAGACCCGGGCGAGGTTCGCCTCGACCGTCTTCGGGCTG
This sequence comes from Micromonospora deserti, assembly GCF_003236335.1. Taxonomy (GTDB): domain Bacteria; phylum Actinomycetota; class Actinomycetes; order Mycobacteriales; family Micromonosporaceae; genus Micromonospora; species Micromonospora deserti. Next base: position 9,782 of record NZ_POUB01000030.1, on the reverse strand, counting down.
ATGAAGAGCGTGTCGGCGATGACGCGGTTGGTCCGGCCTGCGGCGGCGAGCCGGGCCACCTCCAGCTCGGTGCCGGTGAGCTGGCGGGGCGCGGCCGGGCGGCCACCCGTGCGGGCGGCCTCGGCGCGGGCCCGGGCCGCCAGGGCGGCCGCGCCCAGCGCGTCGAACTCCGCGGCGGCCGCGGTCAACGCGTCCCGGGCCTCCCGCCGACGGCGGATCCGGCGGTACGCCACCCCGGCGATCAGCAGGCAGCGGGCCCGGTCCAGAGGCACGACGTCCGCCGGCACCGTGGCCCGGGCGGCAGCCAGTTCCGCCAGTGCGTCCGACGGGTCCCGGCCACGGGCACCGGCCAGCAGCACCCGGCTGCGGGCCAGCCCCAGCGTGGTCCACGGCCGGGGCAACCGCCGGTGCCGGGCGGCCAGCCGGTCCAGCACGGCCTCGGCGGTGGCCAGGTCGCCGGCACCGACGCAGGCCTCCAGCCAGTCCGGTTCGAAGCGCTGCGCGAGCGGCTCGACCAGGCCCAGCTCGTCGACGGCGGCGGCCAGCTCGCCGTAGTGCCGGGCCGCGGCGGCCAGCCGCCCACCGGTGAGCGCGGTAAACCCGGCCAGCTGTTCGTGGATCCGCCGGCACCACTGGTCGTCCAGCTCGGCCGCCCGGCGCAGCCCGGCCTCGGCGATCCGGGTGGCCTCGGCCAGCCGCCCCCGGTACGCGCACAACAGCCCGTCCATCCAGTCCTCGCCGACCAGGTCGCCGCCGTGCTGCTCGCCCAGCTCCCGGGCGGCGGCGACGTGCGCCGCGGCGGCCGGCCACCGGCCGGCGAGCAGCTCGGTCTCCCCCAGATGGGACAGCAGCTCGTGCCAGGACGGCTCGTCACCGCGGGCGACCGCCCGCTCCAGCATCCAGTGCAGCCGCTCACGGGCCCGTCCGTGCTCGTCCACCGCCCTCCACCACACCGCCGGCACGATGCCGGCCAGCCAGGACGGCTCCGGCCCCTCCAACTCCAGCGCCCGGTCCAGCAGTTCGGTACGGGCCGGCAGCCCGGCCCGCACCTCGTTGAAGAGCAGCAGCAGAAGCGCCGCGGCGTGCACCGGGCGGTCGTCGGGGCTGCCGGCCAGCAGGGCGGCCGCCGCCTCCGCGTGCGCCCGGGCCGCGTCCGGGGCGTCCCGGAACAGGCTGAGGTGGGCGTGGATCCGCCCGGCCAGCGGCGACCCCTCCGGGGCCGCCGCCAGCGCCCGTTCGGCCGCCGCCCAGGCCGCCTCCGGCGGCTCGTTGGAGCTCCACGCGACGACCGCCCGCAGCAGCAGCGCCTCCGCCCGCGCCGGGCCGGTCAGCTCCTCCGCTGCCCGCTCGGCGGCCGCCTTCGCCGCCGGGTAGTCCCCGCTGTCGTACCGGCACCGCACGGCGGCCAGTCGCCACCGGCCGTGCTCGTCGGCGCCGGCCGGCGGGGTGAGTCCGGCCGCCGTGTCGTACAGCCCGGCGGCGGTCTCCGGCGCCCCGCGGGCCCGCTGCCGGTCGGCGGCGGCCGCGATCAGGGCCGCCGCCTCCGGGTCGAGCCCGGTCACGCAGCGGGCCAGCTGCCGGGCCCGCTCGTCCGGGTCGCGCGCCGTGTCGGCGAGCAGCCGGTGCAGCCGACGGCGCACCCCGGGCGGTACCTCGGCGCGCACCGCGGCCGCGTACACCGGGTGGGCGAAGCCGACGGCGTCCCCGGTGACGGCGACCAGGCCGGCCTCCTCGGCCGGGTCGAGGTCGGCCGCCGGCACCCCGGCCCGGGCCAGCCCGGTCAGGGTGGGCACCCCGGAGAGCGCGGCCAGACGGATCGCGTGCCGGGTCGGCGCCGGCAGGGCGGCCAGCCGGTCGGCGACCAGGCGCCGCAGCGACGGCGCGGCCGGCAGGTCGGCGCCGGGCGCCGGCAGGCGGGGCATCCGGAGCACCGCCCGGGTCAGTTCGATGGCGAGCAGCGGGTTACCGCCGGCCTCCCGGGCAATCCGGACCAGCAGCGGTCGGGGCAGCGCGGCGCCGGGTTCGGCGCGCAGCACGTGGTGCAGCGCCCCAACGCCGAGCGGGCCCAGCGCGACCCGCACCGGCCGGGCGCCGGGGTCGAGCCCGAGCGGAAGCGGCTCCGCGCCGGGCCGGTCGGCGCGGGCGGTGAGCAGGACGGCGACCCGGGGTACCAGCCGGCGCAACGCGAACCGCAGCGCCCGCTCGCTCGGCGGGTCGAGCCACGGCGCGTCGTCCACCGCCACCAGCACCCGCGGCACGGCCGGGTCAGCGGCGGCGTCGTCGAGCACCGCCCGGGTGGCGACCCCCACCGTCCGTTCGTCGACCGGCTGGGTCAGCTCGCCGGTGAGCAGCACCCCGGCCAGCGCCGCGCGCTGCGGCGCGGGCAGCTCCGGCACCCGCGTGGACACCGGGGCCAGCAGGTCGGCCAGCGCCGCGAACGGCAGCCCCGTCTCGACCTCCGTCGGCGCGCAGGCCAGCACCAGCCAACCGTCCCGGCGGGCGGCGGCCAGCAGCGCCCGGTGCACGGCCGTCTTGCCGATCCCGGCCGGGCCCTCGACGAGCACCGGCCGCCCGTCGGCCAGGGCCCGCCGGACCCGGTCGACCTCCTCGTCCCGGCCGACGGCCGCCCCGCTCACCGGGCCAGTCTGGCATCGGGGCACCCGGCCGGTCGCCAACCGGACGGCGGATCGGGTCTCGCCGTCCGGCCGGAACCCGTCCGGCGCCGCCGCCGTGGGCCCACTCGCCTGGGCGAAACGCGGCTAGCGGCCGCCCAGGTACGCCTCCAGCTCGACCTCGACCAGCTGGTCGGGATCGAGCAGGCCGGCCACGACCACCATGGTGGCGGCCGGGCGGACGGCGCCGAAGACGGCGTGGTGCGCCCGGCCGACCTCGTCGGCGTACGCCCGGTCGGTGACGTACATCCGGGTCCGGACCACGGCGGCCGGCTGCGCGCCGACCTCGGCGAGCGCGTCCAGCGCGATCCGCAGCGCCTGTGCGGTCTGCGCGGCGGCGTTCCCGACGTGGGTCACCAGCCGTCCATTGTGGAGGTTTACCCGGCGGTCCAGGCCAGGTCGCCGACCCGGACGACCCGCGAGTAGCCGTAGCGCGCCTCCCACGGGCCACCCGAGCCGAGCCGGGTGACGGTCACGCCGCGGCCAGGGTCCGCAGCGCCTGGGCCACTGTGAAGGCGCCCGCGTAGAGCGCCTTGCCGGTGATCACGCCCTCCACGCCCAGCGGCTCCAGGGTGGCCAGCGCCCGCAGGTCGTCCAGGGTGGAGACGCCGCCGGAGGCGATGACCGGCGCGTCGGTACGCGCGCAGACCTCGCGCAGCAGGTCCAGGTTCGGCCCCCGCATGGTGCCGTCCTTGGTGATGTCGGTGACCACGTACCGGGCGGCGCCGGCCTTGTCCAGCCGTTCCAGCACCTCGTACAGGTCACCGCCGTCGCGGGTCCAGCCCCGCGCGGAGAGGGTACGCCCGCGCACGTCCAGCCCGATGGCCACGCGGTCGCCGTACTCGCCGCAGACCCGGTCGCACCAGTCGGGGTTCTCCAGGGCGGCGGTGCCGATGTTCACCCGGGCGGCGCCGGTGCCGAGCGCGGCGTGCAGCGACTCGTCGTCCCGGATGCCGCCAGAGAGCTCTACCTTCACGTCGAGCTGCCGCACCACCTCGGCGAGCAGGTGCGCGTTGGAGCCCCGCCCGAACGCGGCGTCCAGGTCGACCAGGTGGATCCACTCGGCGCCGTCACGCTGCCAGGCCAGCGCGGCCTCCAGCGGGTCGCCGTAGGTCGTCTCACTGCCGGCGGCGCCCTGCACGAGGCGGACGGCCTGGCCGTCGGCGACGTCGACGGCGGGCAAAAGGGTGAGGCTCACGTCTTCTCCTCGGGGTCAGGTTCGGCGGTCCAGGGCGATCACCACGATCGCCGGCAGTACGAGCACCAGCAGCGCGCTCAGCGCGATCCGCAGCGCCAGGTCGTCCACCAGTGACCAGATCAGGATCATCGCCGCCAGGGTCAGCAGCACGATGGCGGCGCGCTCGCCGCGGCTGCGCCGGGGCAGCCGGCCGGTGCGCCCGCGCCGCCAGGTCGGGGTCATCCGTCGGACCAGTGCCCGGCGGCGCGCCCGGCGGGCGAGCTGCCGCTGCCGGACGAACCGTTCCCGGGCCGCCTCGGCCTCCCGGGCCGCCCGGCGACGGGCCCGCTCCTTGCTCATCGGGCACCCCGCCGGCGCCCGCGCCCGTCCGCGGCGCGGCCCGGTGGCACCGCCGGGCGACCCCGCTCAGTCACCGGGGGCCAGCGTCGCCAGCCAGTTACGCAGTAGCGCGGCACCGGTGTCGGCGGACTTCTCGGGGTGGAACTGGGCGGCCGACAGCGGGCCCCGCTCCACGGCCGCCACGAAGTCGGTCTCGTGGTGGGCGGTGGTGACCGTCGCGCCGGCGCCGGCCAACGCGTCCCGGTCCCCGACCGCGTACGAGTGGACGAAGTAGAACCGACTGTCGGCGGGCAGGCCGGCGAAGAGCATCGACCCGGGCGGCGCCTGCACGGTGTTCCAGCCCATGTGCGGCAGCCGGGTGGCGGCCAGCCGGGTCACCCCGCCGGGCAGCAGGCCGAGCCCCTTGGTCACCACGCCGTGCTCGTCGCCGTGCTCGAAGAGCACCTGCATGCCGACGCAGATGCCCAGCACCGGACGGCCGGCGGCGACCCGCTCGGCGATCACCGGGCCGGCGCCGAGCGCCTCGATCCCGGCCATGCAGGCGGCGAAGGCGCCCACCCCGGGCACCACCAGGCCGTCCGCCTCGGTGGCGGCGGCCAGGTCGTCGGTGACGGTCACGTTCGCCCCGGCGGCGGCCAGCGCCCGCTCCGCCGACCGCAGGTTGCCCGACCCGTAGTCGAGCACGACCACCCGGCTCACGCGCCCTCCCCCGGGATCAGCCAGAGCACCCCGCCGGCGGTGGCCAGCGCGGCCAGCAGCGCGGTGACGACCACCGCGCCGCGCGGGGCGCCCTGCCGGTGCAGCGACCAGGCCCCGCCGACCAGCACGCCGGCCAGGATCAGCAGCAGCATCGGCAACACCGCGCCCATCAGCTCCGCCCTCCGTCGACGAGCGCGGCGGGCCGCGCCGCGGTCCGGGCGCCCATCAGAGCGCGCCCTTCGTGCTGGGGATCGCGCCCTGGGCGCGCGGGTCGATCGCGGTGGCCTCGCGCAACGCGCGGGAGACCGCCTTGAACTGCGCCTCGACCACGTGGTGCGCGTCCGGGTGGCCACCTGGCCGGGCCGCCCGCAGCACGTCCACGTGCAGGGTGATCCGGGCCGCCTGGCCGAACGACTCCCAGATGTGCCGGGTCATGCTGGTCGGGTAGACCGGGCCGATGTACGGGGCCAGCGGCGGCTCGTCGTGCACGACGTACGGGCGGCCGGAGAGGTCGACGGCGGCCCGGACCAGGACCTCGTCCATCGGCACGGTGGCCGAGCCGTACCGCCGGATGCCGGCCTTGTCCCCCAGCGCCTGCTCGAACGCGGCGCCGAGGGCGAGCGCGGTGTCCTCCATCGTGTGGTGGGCGTCGATCTCCAGGTCGCCGACGGTCTGCACGGTCAGGTCGAAGCCCCCGTGCCGGGCGATCTGGTGGAGCATGTGGTCGTAGAAGCCGACGCCGGTGCCGATCTCGGCCCGGCCGGTGCCGTCGAGGTCGATCTCGACGAGGACCTTGGTCTCCTTGGTGATCCGCTCCACCCGGGCGGTCCGGCTCATTGCTCGCCTTTCGGTCGCGACTGCGGGGCTCGCGAGTTCACTCCTCGCGCTCCCACGAGAGCTTCTTCATTGCGGAAAGGAAGGCGCCGGTCTCGGCGGGGGTGCCGGCGGTGACCCGCAGCCAGCCGGGCAGGCCGACGTCGCGGACCAGCACCCCGGCGTCGAGCAGCGCCCGCCACGCGACGCTCTGGTCGCCGCCGACCTCGAACAGCACGAAGTTGGCGTCGCTGTCGGCGACCCGCAGGCCGCGCCCGCGCAGCTCGGCGACGATCCGGTCACGCTGCTCCATGGTCGCCGCGACGGTGCCGAGCAGGGCGTCGCGGTGCGCCAGCGCCGCCCGGGCCGCGGCCTGGGTCAGCGCGGAGAGGTGGTATGGCAGCCGGACCAGTTGCACCGCCTGCACCACCGCCGGGTCGGCCGCCAGGTAGCCCAGCCGGCCGCCGGCGAACCCGAACGCCTTGCTCATGGTGCGGGTGACCACCAGCCGCGGGCGCCCGGGCAGCACCGCCAGGGCGCTGACCGTGCCGGGGCGGGCGAACTCGGCGTACGCCTCGTCGACCACGACCATGCCGGGTGCGACGTCGAGCACCGCGGTGACCACCGCCGGGTCCAGCGCCGTGCCGGTGGGGTTGTTCGGCGAGCAGAGGAAGACCACGTCCGGTGCGTGCTCGCGGACCTGCGCCACCGCCTCGTCGGCGGTCAGCCCGAAGTCGACCCGCCGGGCGGCCGGGATCCACCGGGTGCCGGTGCCCAGCGCCAGCAGCGGGTGCATGGAGTACGCCGGGGTGAAGCCCAGCGCCGTCCGGCCGGGGCCGCCGAACGCCTGGAGCAGCTGCTGCTGGATCTCGTTGGAGCCGTTGGCCGCCCACACCTGCTCGACGGTGAGCCCGTGGCCGAGGTAGCCGGCCAGGTCGGCGCGGAGCGCCACGGCGTCCCGGTCCGGGTACCGGTTGAGGTCGCGCAGCTCGGCCGCCACGGCCTTGCCGATCGCCTCCACCACCGGCTCGGGCACCGGGTAGGAGTTCTCGTTGGTGTTCAGCCGCACCGGCACGGCCAGCTGAGGCGCCCCGTACGGCGTCAGCCCGCGCAGGTCGTCGCGGATCGGCAGATCGTCCAGGGTGGTCACGAGTCGGCCCCCGGGAAGCGGGCCCGGACCGCCTGCCCGTGCGCGGGCAGGTCCTCCACGGTGGCCAGGGTGACCACGTGCGGGGCCACCTCGCGCAGCGCCTCCCGCGAGTACTCGACCAGGTGGATGCCGCGCAGGAAGGACTGCACGGACAGGCCGGAGGAGTGCCGGGCGCAGCCGCCGGTGGGCAGCACGTGGTTGGAGCCGGCGCAGTAGTCGCCGAGCGACACCGGCGACCAGGCGCCGACGAAGACCGCCCCGGCGTTGCGCACCCGCAGCGCCCACTCCCGGGCGTCCCGGGTCTGGATCTCCAGGTGCTCGGCCGCGTACGCGTCCACGACCCGCAGCCCGGCGTCGAGGTCGTCGACCAGCACCACGCCGCTCTGCTCGCCGGTGAGCGCGGTGGTGACCCGCTCGGCGTGCTTGGTCGCCGGCACCTGCCGGGCCAACTCCCGCTCGACCGCGTCGACCAGCGCCACCGACGGGGTGACCAGCACGCTCGCCGCGAGCGGGTCGTGCTCGGCCTGGCTGATCAGGTCGGCCGCGACGTGCGCCGGGTCGGCCGTGTCGTCGGCAAGGATGGCGATCTCGGTCGGGCCGGCCTCGGCGTCGATGCCGACCACCCCGCGCAGCAGGCGCTTGGCGGCGGTCACCCAGATGTTGCCCGGGCCGGTGATCAGGTCGACCGGGTCGCAGTACGCGCGGGCCTCGGCGTCGACCGCGGCGCCGTACGCCAGCATCGCCACCGCCTGCGCCCCGCCGACGGCGTAGACCTCGTTGACGCCGAGCAGCGCGCAGGCGGCGAGGACCCGCGGGTCGGGCAGGCCGCCGTTGTCCTTCTGCGGCGGGCTGGCCACCACCAGCGAGCGGACCCCGGCCGCCTGGGCCGGCACCACGTTCATCACCACGGTCGACGGGTACATCGCCAGGCCGCCGGGGACGTAGAGACCGACCCGGTCGACCGGCACCCACCGCTCGGTGACCGTGCCGCCCGGCACCACCTGGGTAGTGTGGTCGGTGCGACGCTGGTCGGCGTGCACCTTCCTGGCCCGGCTGATCGACTCCAGCAGCGCGGCGCGCACCTCCGCGTCGAGGGTGCTCTCGGCCGCCGCGATCGCCTCGGCCGGCACCCGCAGCACGTCCGGCGAGACCCCGTCGAACCGCTCGCTCGCCTCCCGGATCGCGTGGTAACCATGCTCCCGGACCGCCGCCACCAGGGGGCGGATCTTCTCGACCGCCACGGAGACGTCGAGCTGGGCACGGGGCAGCAGGCGGCGTGGGTCGCGCACGCCGCCGCGCAGGTCGATCCGGTTCAGCACCCTTGCGAGTCTAGGCTGCCCGCCGCGGGCCGACCCGTGGCGTCCGCACGGCGGGACGGTGAGCCGGGACACGCCGCGGCGGCGGGGTCGGGCTACCCTCGACGCGTGAGTGCGCGGCTGCCGGTGTTTCCGCTCGGGACGGTGCTCTTCCCCGGCCTGGTACTGCCGCTGCACATATTCGAGGAGCGCTACCGGGCCCTGGTGCGGCACCTGGTCGGCCTGCCCGACGGCGCCCCACGCGAGTTCGGCGTGGTGGCCATCCGGGCCGGCTGGGAGGTCGCCCCGACCGGGCCGAACGGCCGCCCGCTGCCGGGCGGCGGCGAGGTGACCCTGCACGAGGTGGGCTGCACCGCCGAGCTGCGGCAGGTCACCGAGCTGGCCGACGGCGGCTTCGACATCGTGACGGTGGGCCGGCGGCGGTTCCGGATCGCCGACGTCGACTCGGGCGCCGCGCCCTACCTGACCGCGGAGGTGGAGTGGCTGCCCGAGCCGGGCGGCCCGGACGAGGTCGCCGACCTGCTCGCCGCCCGGGTGATCGCGGTGTTCCGGCAGTACCTCGGCCTGATCCGCGCCGACCCCGGGGAGATCTCCGAGCAGCTGCCGGAGGACCCGACGGTGCTGTCGCACCTGGTGGCCGCGACGGCGGCGCTGACCGTGGCCGACCGGCAGCGGCTGCTCGCCATCGACGACACCGCGGCCCGGCTCCGCGCCGAGCTGCGGCTGCTCAACCGCGAGGCGGCGCTGCTGCGCCAGGTGCGGGCGGTTCCGGTCCCGCTGGCGGAGCTGGCGTCGCCGCCGACGCCCAACTGAGCCCGGCCGGGCCGGGTTCCGGCTCCGGCCGCAGCGACGGCCACCGTGACCAGCCGGCCAGCAGGGTGTACGTGACGGCGGCGCCGAACGCGGGCAGCAGCAGGTTGCCGTGCGGCACCGGCAGCACGCCGAGCGCCCACTCGATGCCGCCGGCCCGCAGGTCGGCCGGTTTCTCGAAGGCCCGCCCGTCGGGGGCGCTCGCCAGCAACCGCTGGTAGGCGGAGAGCCCGACCCGCCGCCCGACCTGCCAGGCGACCAGCGCCGCGCCGAACGCGCCGAGCACCGCGGCGAGCAGCCCGACCGGCCCCCGGAGCCTGCGCAGCAGGAACCACAGGGCGACCGCGGCCAGCACCCCGAAGGTCAGCCCGAGCAGGCTGAACCAGCCGTCCGCGGCGATCGGCTGCTCCGGCTGCGGCTGGCCGTAGATGGCGCCCCCGGGGGCTTTCACGACCGGGGTGTTCGGGGCCAGCTCCGCCCAGAGCAGCCCGAGCGGCGCGCCGAGCATGGTCAGCGCGAGCCCGGCGCCGGCCGCGAGCCGCGCCGCCCGCCGCCACGGCAGCTCGGGTACCGCCGCCGGGTGCCCGGCCACCGGCGTTGTGGCCGCCGCATCGATCGCTTCGCCGTGCGGCCCGATCACGTCGCCGTGCGGCCCGACCACCTCGCCGTGCGGCCCGACCGGCGGCCCGTCGGCACCGGCCGGTGACCCGGTGGCGGCGTGCCGGGCCGGGGCGGGCGGAGAGGCGGCGCCTGGCGGGGGCGGCCCGCCCGGCGCGCCGGGACGG
>NZ_POUB01000309.1 GCF_003236335.1 Micromonospora deserti | reverse complement strand
GCCGGGGCCGGGCGTGGTGCCCGGCCCCGGCGGGGCGGTAGGTCAGGCCGCTACCGGCGCGGCGGCGGCCTCGTCGGTGCCGGCCTCGTCGTCGGCGGTGGTGTCGTCGGTCTGCGGCGTGGCCCGGAACGCGCGAACCTCGGCGGTCGGGGCGGGCGGGTTGTCCGCGAGGGCGTAGGTTTCCGGGGCCTCACGGGTCAGGATCAGCACCCCGAACCCGGTCAGCTTTTCCATGGCGTTGCGGACCGCGCCGGGGCTGCGTCCGCCGATCTCACGGGCGGCGGTGCCCGGGGTCACGTCGTGGCCGGGGCCGAGGTCACGCATGAACGCCTCGACCCGGTGCCGCAACTCGTTCTTAGCCAGCTTCACCGACCCGTCGCTGTTGATCTCGCCGGTCGTGCGGCCGGTGCCGGTGGTACGCCGGGCCGAGGGGCGGCGGATCTTGCGGGTGTGCCCGCACGTCGGGCACGTGGAGTGCGTCGGGGCGTTGGCCGGGTCCACCGTGGCGAGGTCCCCGTCGCCGATGAGCCACAACTCGTTACCGTCGTCGTCAACGGGCAGGCGACGCGCGGCCCCGGCAACCTCCATCGCGGCGAGGATCGTGTCGCCCATGACGACCGACAGACCACTCTCGTTGATCGCGTTGTCGGCGGTGATGCCGTCCGGGTGCCCACCCAACACACCGGCCATGATCAACACCTTCAGGTCAGGCTGACGCGGGGCGACCGGCACCCCCGACACCGGCGCACCGGACACGGGGGCCTCCGGGAGCGCGGACTCGTCCGCCCCGCCGCCCCCGTTCGCGTCGTCGGCGGGGGTCGCCTCGTCGGTGGCGTCCGGGGTCGCGTCGGTGGCGTCGTCGGCCGGGGTCGGCTCGTCGGTGGCGTCCGGCGTCGCGTCGGTGGCGTCGTCGCCCGAGGTCGGCTCGTCGGTCGCGTCCGGCGTCGCGTCGGCCGGGGTCGGCTCGTCGGTGGTGGCGGGGTGCCAGATGTCGGCGCTCTTGCGGTTGCCGTTGGTCGGGCCGGGGGTGCGGGTGGCGGTGCCATCGGCCTCCATCGCGGCGAGGGCCTTGGAGGCGGTGGACTGTCCCACCCCGGCCTCGGCGGCGAGGTCACGGACGGTGATGCCGTCGGGGTGGTTAGCGAGGGTCCGGGCGACGGTGGCGGCGGTGGTAGTCGGGGCGGTGTTGGCGTTGGTGGACATGGCGAATAAACCTCCGCGCAATAGGGGTCGGCAATAGCGATTCCGCGTGCGCGGGGTGCGCATTGTTTGCGGTTTCGCCGGGGCGGTTTTTGTTGCCCACGTCCATGGACCCTCCGCACGCGACGATTGTCAACCCTGTTGCGCAAGACTCTTTACGGGGACCGCCCCCCGCCGCTTCCGTTCTCGATTCAGGAACCGCTACCGCCGCCCGAAACGCCATTTGACGGCCCATGTCCGACGCTGCGGCACGTTCGGCGTGGCCCCCTGGTGCTGCGTAGGGTGGGCGGCACGGGGGCCGCTCACGCCGTCTTGCGGGGTCGCGGTTTCCGGGTTGAAACGACTACGCCGCGCGCCCGGCGGACCGGACGCGCGGCGCTCACCGCAACCCGTGCGGGCCTTCTTGAATTGTGCGGAAAATCACTTCACGAATCTACAGGGCCACGCCCTTTTGGCGCATGAAAGGAACGGGGTCAACGGCATTGTTCTCGGCGGCGGGAAAGCCTTCGTGGATCTCGTAGTGCAAATGTGGACCGGACGAGTTCCCGGAACTGCCGACGTGGCCGATAGGCTGCCCCGCTATCACGGTCTGCCCTGTCCGCACCATCGGCTGTCGCACCATGTGGCAGTACCGCGAAACGATGTCGCCCGCGTGGCGGATCTCCGTATACCAGCCGCACCCGCCGAGGCCGGGGTAGCCGTCGCTGTCGCACGGCATCGGGCCGCCGGTGGGTTCCCACGACTCACCGCCGATGTTGCACCGTACGCGCACTACGACGCCGCCGGACGCGGCACGGATGACGGTGCCTTTCGCGGCCATGATGTCGACCCCGTCGTGGGCTGGCCGGTCGGCGGTGCGGTAGCCGGAACCGGCCGTGCCCGTCACGGGGCGGGTCCACCCGGAGGCGCTGATCGGCGCGCCCGTCGCACACGGGCAGCGTTCCGCCGGTGTACGCCGTCACGATCTCGGTTGCTCGTGTCTCGTGTTTGGCGTAGGCGTCCGGGTACGCCGACCGTTGCACCTTCTGTGCGGCCTCGGTGAGCGGTAGCCGTTCCCACCCGGGCACCCGTCGCAACGCCTCGTAGAACGTCGCGGCGGCGTACTCGGGGTTCATGATCTGTTCCGGGGTGCCCCATCCTTGCGACGGTCGCTGTTGGAACAGCCCCAACGAGTCATGATCGTTGTTCGGGCCGAGGTCACCGTGGTTGATCAACGAGGATTCCTGCAGGGCGGTGGCAACCGCGACCACCCACCCGCGCACCGGTACCCGCAACCGCTCACCCACGGTCACGATCAGCCCGGCGTTACGGGCCTGCTCAGGCGACAACCCCGCCGGGGTCGCACCCGGCGCGGTGACCGCCCCGACGCAGCTACCACCGCCACCGCCACCGCCGAGCACCGACGAGACGACCCCGGCGGTAGCGGCCGTGAGCAACAGCAGCAACCCGGCGACCCCGGCCGCGCCCCATACGGCTAGCCGTCCCATGGCGCACCGTCCCCGCCCGGTGCGGGCAGCCCGGCCAGGCTCACCCGGTCGGGATGCCCCGTCATGCGCCACACCGGCCCCGCCGGGCCGCCGGGCGCGGCGGCGTGGTCGGCAGCGGCGGTTGCCACGGTCAGCCCGTCCGGCACCCCGGCCCGCTGGAGGTGGGCGTGCAGGTTGGTCTCACGGGCGGTGGTGGGTAGCCAGAACAGCACCGGGTACGCGCGGCGGGGCGGTAGTGCGGCGTAGCCGGTCAGCTTGCCCACCACCCGGGCAAGTGTTTCGGTGCCGAGGTCAGCCTCGACCCAGAACGGCACCGCCGGGCCGTTGTCGGCCCACACGCCGTGTCCGTCCGGGCGGACCAGGTTGCTGCACGCCTCACGGCAGCGTGCCTCGTTCCACCACCGCGCCAGCCGCGCGCCGGGGTGTGTGCGGGCATGAGCCGTGAGCGCGACGAAGAACCCGTTCACGGTCACCAGGTGCGCCAGTGTCGGGGACATGGCGAGTCGGGCGGTGGCGTCGCGTACAGCGGCCGGGCGGGGCAACGTCTCGCCTCGTCCGGCCGCGAGTAGGGCCGCGCCGACCGGGCCGAGGGTCCACCGCCAGGATTGCGATCCGGGCCGTTGGTAGTGGCGGAACCGATCGAGGATGTCTCGATCGTGGAGGGTGTTGAGCCGGTTGCGGGCACGGCCGACGGAACCGAAGGCGAGATCGACGAGCTGATCGGTGGTGAAGGTGCGGTGCTGGTCGAGCAGGTCCAGGAGGAGTCGGTCTCGGGGGGTGAGTCGGCCGAGTTCGGCGGCCACGACGGACGCCGTGAGGCGGGGACTGCCGGTGGCAGATGTGCGGGTAGGAGGGATATCTCTTATCAGTCGGTTCCGGTCCACGGGTCCTCCTCACCGCCGTCCACGTGCGCGTAGGGCGCGTTCAAGGGGGTGTGTTCACCCGGCTGTTCGTGGTCGTTGCGTTCCTCGTTGGATCGCTCGTTAGAGGTCTCGTTAGAACCCTCGCCCTGAACAGCGAAGGTGTTGCGGCCCACCAGTTCCACCGCCGCGTCCTCGGCGGGTGCCGAGGGTTCGGCCTTGGCGGCGGCGGTTGCGGTCTCGCCGAGCAACCGGTGACGTTCCTTGATGGCGAGGCCGGTGTGGTCGCGGGCCGCGTGGCGCAGCTCGCCGGCTCGTCCTGGCACGGCCGGTGGTGGGGGCTCGGTGTCGGCGGTGACCGGTGGCACGACCCGCCCGCCCGCGACCGGACGGAGGACGACTTCGTAGCCGCCGAGGCGGATCAGGTCCCCGTCATCAAGGTAGGGGCGCAGGTGCCGGGCCTGGTCGATGGCGTCGCGGGGGGCGAGGGCGAAGTACACCTTGTTGCGGGCGTTGGCGTCGATCGCCTCTGCCATGTCCCCGGACAGTTGGCCGAGGTACTGGTGAGCGAGGACGAACGAGGTGTGCAAGCCGCGGGCCTCGGCGAGCGCGTCATCGATCCCGATCGGCAGGTGCAGGAAGTTGTGGCACTCGTCCAACACGATCATCGCGTCGGGACGCTCGTCCTCGGGGATGCGGGCGCGGGCGGTAGTGGCCTGCCACAGCCCGGCGAGGAGTAGGGAGCCGACGAGGCGGGTGCCGTCCTCGCCGATGACGCCCTTGGGTAGCCGGGCGAGCATGATGCCGCCGTCGAGGATGTCGGCGAAGGAGAACGTGGTGGCCGGCACCCCGAACAAGCTGTTCGCCATCGGATGCGCCAGCACGAGGCGCAGCCGGGACAGCAGCGGGGCGATCAGGCCGGACCGCTGGGCGGCGGGTAGCTCGTTGAACCCTTCCCAGAATTCGCCGAGGGTGTTGCCCTCCCAGGCGTTCAGCTTGCTGGTGGCGGCGTTGACCCGTGCGGTCCTCCACTTCGAGTCGGACAACAGCCGCGGTAGCTGGGCGAGGGTGGCGCCTTCGACGTGGGCGAGGGTGAGCAGGCCGTGGTAGCAGATGTCGGCGGTGCGGTGTCCCCACCATCGTGACCATACCTTCGCCATCACCGCCGTGAGGTTCGCGGCCACGTCGTGCGGACTGCCGCCGTGCACGCTCGGGTCGAGCAGGTTGATCGCCGGTGGCGCGGCCCGTTCGTCCGGGTCGATCAGGACGAGCCGGTCACCGCAGGACTTGGGCAGCCGGGCCAGGAGGTCTCGGATGAGGTCGCCCTTGGCCGGGTCGAACGCGGCCACGCCGCGCCCGGCTTCGACGTCGTCGAGGATCATCCGCATCAGCAGCGTCGTCTTGCCCGTGCCGGTCGGTCCGAGTGCGTGGATGTGGAACCGGCAGTCGGCCAAGGAGATCCCGACCCGCATCGCGGGGCCGGCGTTGGCGACGCCGATGACTTTGCCGCCCAGGCCCTGCCGGTCCTCGACCGGCACCAGGTTCAGCCGGCGCCCTTCCGGGTGAGAGGTAGAAGCGACGGCGTTGGGGTTGGTCTTGCTCATGAGGTGCTCCACACGGTTGGCGGGTCGTCGACGTTGGGCGCGGCTTGCTCTGCCGCGCGATGGTGTGTGTCCCGCTCGGTAGCCCGGAAGATGTCGCGGGTCGCGGCCCGGCGGCGTGACGCCGCGCCGGGTAGGCCGTAGGCGGCCGGTTCGGCGGGCAACCCGGCGAGGGCAGCGGCTTCCGCCACGGACACCAGGCTCATCCGCGCCTCGGACACCCACCGGTCGGCCGCCGCCAGCGCGCCGGAACGGAGCCGGCGGCGGGTGAAATGAGCCGACAGCAGCCCGAACCCGGAGCTGACATCAGCAGCGGCAGCGCGGGCGGCGGGCTTGGTGGGGCCGGCGGCGACGATGTGCACGGCGACGAGCAGGTGGGGTGCGTCGGCGTACTTCGCCCGCGCCTGCCGGGCCAGTTCGGCGGTGTACGGGTCGGTGGAACGGGTGTGCCGCCTCGGGATCGACGGGCCGGGGGTGACGATGTCCAGGACGCCGAGGATCAGCGCTCGTAGCCCGTCGGCGAGCATCCCGGCCGCGCGGGCGGTTCCTCGGGGGCGGCGGGCGCGTTGTGGGTTGGTCATCGCGCGACGGAGCAGCCGTAGGCGATGGGCGGGTGCTCGGCCGAGGTGGACTTGCAGGATCGCGCCGCCGGTGCGCCCGGCCGAGGCCAGCCCGCCGTAGACCCCCCGGAGCCGGTCCTCCTCGGGGACGCTCGCGTCCATGCCTCGGCGGTGGGTAGGCGTGGTGTCTTCGACCAGGGGTAGCCATTCCGGCTGGGTGGGCCAGACCGCGAGGGCGGCCACCGCCCCGGTGGTGGGCACGATCGGTGGGCGGGTCTGTTCGGCGCGGACACCGGGCCAGCCGCGTTGCAGCAGCCGCACCACGGCGGTCGGGTTGACCCCTGGTGGCAACCACAGTCCGCAACGCATCCCGTCGGGGTCGGCGGTGACCTCCCAGACGAGCCGGGCCGGGCGTAGCGCCCACCGGCGCGGCGCGGGCAGCGCCGTGGCGAGGAGCCGCCACAGGCCGATCGTCGCGGCCGGAGTGGCGGTCACGGGCGGGGTGATCTGCAGCCACCGGGCTGCGGCGGCGTGCCGTCGCCAAACGCGCCGCCGCCACCGCATCCACCCAACCCGCACGGCGACGAGCGCCACCAGGGCGGCGAGGAGCAACGGCCACCGGTCTCGGACGAGCGGCCACACCACGTTGGCGGCGTCGTCGCCCCAGGAACCACACAGCAGCTCGCCCACAACCGAGTCGGGCACGCCGCCCTGGCCGGGCACGCACCGGGCGGGGGTCGCAGGAGATGGCGGCGGGGACGGGGACAACGTG
>NZ_POUB01000308.1 GCF_003236335.1 Micromonospora deserti | reverse complement strand
CGGTCGCGTCGGTCAGCGGGTCTGGGTGTTCCTCGCCCAGTCGTACCGGCCCTTCGGCACTGCCGCCGAATACGTCACCGTCCCGAGCGCGCACGCGGTCGCCCTGCCTGACGAGGTCCCGCTGCAGCAGGCAGCCCTGGTGGGCATCCCGGGGATCACCGGTCACCGGGCGATCTTCGGTGACGGACCGGTCGCCGGACAGACGATCGTGGTGACCGGCGCGGTGGGCGCGGTCGGCCGGGCGGCGGTGGCAGTTGCCCGGCGCGGCGGCGCCACCGTGATCGACACCGTCCGCCAGGCCGGCCAGGTGGAGCACGCGCTGGCCGCCGGCGCCCACCACGTGGTCAACGTTGGCGGTCTCACCGCGGCGGAAGCTGCCGAGCGGATCCGGGCGGTCGCGCCAGACGGCGTCGACCGGGTCGCCGAGGTCGCCTTCGACACCGGCGTCGCGACCGACCTGGAGATCCTCAAGAACGGCGGGACGATAGCCACCTACGCCACCGGCCAGGCCGAGCCATCGGTGCCGTACTGGCCGCTGGGATTCAAGAACATCACCGTGCGCTTCCTCAGCAACGACGACTTCCCCGAGGACGCCAACCAGGCCGCCGCCGCCGACCTGACCGCGGCGCTCGCCACGGGAGACCTGCGCTACCCGGTCGCCGCCCGGTATCCCCTGGAGCGGATTGCCGACGCGCATGAAGCCGCTGAACGCTCGGCGGCTGAGGGCCGGATCCTCATCACCGTGCAGGCGACCGGCACGTGACGGTCGGCGGGCCGGCCGAACCGGCCCACCCCGCCGTCCCGGGTGAGCAACCTGCCGCGTGCACGCTCATCGGCGGTCGTCGGGAGGCGGACGGGACAGTTCCCGCCGGCACCGGTCGGCCCAACCCACCCGGTGTTCTTCACGCCGGTGACCCGACCGCCGGACTCGGCCGGGCCACCGGCGCTCGGTTCATCCGCCGAGGCTGGCCGCGGCCGACGTGATCGCCGGGGCGAACGTGCTCACCTGGGTGTAGACACCGGGGTAGTTGGGCCGGGCACAGCCGTTGCCCCAGCTGACGATGCCGACCTGGATCCAGGCGTTGGACGCGTCCCGGCGGAACATCGGGCCACCGGAGTCGCCCTGGCAGGTGTCCACGCCGCCGCTGGCATAGCCGGCGCAGATCTCCTCACTGGGGATGATCTCCCCGCCGTAGTAGGCGTTGCAGGTGGCGTCGCTGACGAAGGGCACGTTCGCCTTGAGCAGGTAGCGCTGCTGCGCTCCGCCCTCCCGGGCCGCGCCCCAGCCCGCCACCGTGAACACGCCGTTGTCGTACTGGGTGGTGGTGGCGATCTTGAGGGTGCTGAGCGTGGTGACCGGCGTGGCCAGCCGGATCAGGGCCCAGTCCTTGCCGGTGCCGTTGTAGCCGGGCGCCCGGTACACGTAGTTGGACCGCACCTGGATCCGGCTCGACGACCGGAGGTCGACCACGCCGAGGGTCGCGGTGATGCTGGTGTTGGCGCCGGTGCGCCCCACGCAGTGGGCCGCGGTGAGCACCAGCCGGGGGCTGTAGAGCGACCCGCCGCAGCCCATCGAGAGCCGGACCATGAACGGGAACTCGCCCTGCGCGGCCCGGGTCCCGCCGACGACGTACGGGGTGACGCCGTCGACCGGCTCGGCGGCGGCCGGCAGGGCCGGTACGAGTGATCCTGCGGTGACCGCCACCAACGTGGCCGCCACCCGGCCGACGAGTCTGCGCCAACGGACCATGGGAGCCTCCAACCCTCGACGGCGCGCCTCGTCGCCGCGCCCGGATGCGATGGCGGGCAGCCTACGGTCTTAGATTGATAAATGGCAATGTGTGGATGCCATAGCGACTCGGTCATACGTCCGCCGGTTCATCGGGCGGCGCGCCGGGTGAGCTGCGCGGAGCCCCCTGCATCGCCGACCGCCGCACCACCACCCCGTCGCCCCGCCGCGCCATCACCGCGACCCGTCGCGCCCCTGCCGCACCACTATCGCGTCCCTGCCGCGCCACCATCGCGTCCGCGCCGCGCGACCGCCACGCCACCGCCGCGCCCCACCGCCGAACGGCGTGCCGGCTCGTCGTGCGCCCGCGCGCGGCCTCGCGGAGGTGCTCGGCGGCGAGGACCGGGCGGGCTGAGCGGCGGGGCTACGACGGCCCGGCCGGAAACGGGACCGCGTTGACCGATCGATCATGGAGCGGCGAGTGCTGCGTACGATGCGGGACCGGGTATCCCCTCGTCCCGCGGAGGTGTCGGCAGATGGCAGGCCAGCACGAGGGGTACGCCCTCGGCGTCGACCTCGGCACGTCGCACACGGTGGCGGTGCTCCGGCGCCCGGACGGGCAGACCCGCCCGTTGCTCGTCGACGGCCAGCCCCTGCTGCCCTCCGGCGTGTACGCGGACCCGGACGGGATGCTGCACGCCGGCCGGGACGCCGAGCGGCTGGCCCGGACGGATCCGAGCCGGTACGAGCCGCACCCGAAGCGCCGGATCGACGAGGCCGCCGTGTCGCTGGGCGACCACTCGTACCGCCCGGCGGAGCTACTCGCGGCGACCTTGCACGCGGTGGCCCGGTCGGCGGTCGAGGCGGTCGGCTTCCTGCCGCCGGCGGTGCTCACCTGCCCGGTGGCCTGGGACGAGTCCCGCCGCCAGGTGCTCGCCGACGCGCTGATCCTGGCCGGCTGGCCACCGGCGGCCGAGCACACCCTGGCCGGGCCCACCCCGCCCGGCACCCGCCTGCTGCGGGAGCCGGTCGCCGCCGCGCGGTACTACACCCAGGTGCTGCGCCGGCCGGTGCCGGTCGGGGGCGCCGTCGCGGTCTTCGACCTCGGCGCCGGCACGCTCGACGTCGCGGTGGTGCGCAACGAGGGCGCCGACCCGTGGGGCGACTCGGGGTTCACCGTGATCGCGTCGGGCGGGACGGCGGACCTCGGTGGGGCCGACCTCGACAGCGCCCTGCTGGGCCGGCTCGGCGATCTGGTCACCGCCGCGCACCCCGGCACCTGGGAGCGGCTGACCAGGCCGGAGACCGTCAGCGCACGGCGCGACCAGCACCAGCTTCGGGAGCACGTGCGGGGCGCCAAGGAGATGCTCTCCCGCACCACCGTCGCGCCGGTCGCCGTACCGGGGGTGGCGGCCGCGATCGAGCTGACCCGGGAGGACCTGGAACTGGTCGCCACGCCGCTGCTGCGCCGGGCCGTGGCGGTTACCCGGGAGGTGATCGGCACGACGGGGCTCGACCCCCGGCAGCTCGCCGGCCTGTTCCTGGTCGGCGGGGCCACGCGGACCCCGCTGGTGGCCCGGCTGCTGCACGCCGAGCTGGCCATCACGCCGACCGCGCCGGAGCAGCCGGAGCTGCCGGTCGCCGAGGGCGCGCTGACCGACCTGCCGCTGCCGCGGCGGGCCCCGGTGCTCGCCGGCTTCGCCGCACCCGCCGCCGCGGCGCCCGCCGCACCACCCCCGGCGGCCCAGGCCAACCCCGTGAGCACACCCGGCAGCCCCGGCATCGCACCGACGGGCCCGGCAGCCGGTAGCCCCGGCATCGCACCGGCAGCCGCACCGGCGGGCCCGGCGGCCGGCAGCCCCGGCGCCGGCCAGGCAGCGGCTGCCGCCGACGCACCGGCCGGGTCGTACGGGCCGGGCGGGACCCTGCGCGCCGGGCCGGGCGGCCCCACCCCGGCCTGGCCGGGCGTCCCTGTGCCCGGGGCGCCCGGGGCGCACGGAGCGCCCGGGACGGCCCGACCGCCGCACCGCCGACCGGCGCTGTGGATCGCGTTGGGTGCCGTCCTCGCGCTCGCCGGCGTGACCACCGCGGCGGCGCTGTACCTGACCCGGGACCGCTACCCCGCGCTGGAGTTCCAGAGCGCCGTCACCGAGATCACCCGGGTGGGCGCGGGTCACGACCGGCCCACCGCCATGTTCACCGCCGTCCTCGGCGACCGCGCGTACCTCGGGTACCCGCTCGCCGACGAGCGGCTGGAGGTGGTCGCGGTCGACGCCGACACCGGCGGGGAGCTGTGGCGGGGGCGGACCGGGTCGCCCGCGCGGCGGTGGGCGGGGATCGTCGCCCTGCCCGGCGCAGTCGCGGTCCTCGCCGACGCCACCGGTGACGACGCTCCCCGGGAGCTCGTGGTCCTCGACGGCGCGTCGGGCCGGCAGCGCTGGCACAAGGCCATCCGCGGCGCCGACGACGTGCTCTTCGCCGAGCGGACCGCGGTGCTGGTCGACCGGGCCGACGACCGACTGGTCGGCCTACGCCTCGGCGATGGCGGGGAGGAGTGGACACTGGCCAGTCCCCGCGACGAGTACGGCAGGGCACGCACCAGGGTCCACCCGGTCACCACCGACGAGGCACTGGGCGGCCCCGCGTTCGTCGACGGGACGCCCGCCGACCCCTGGCGCGGCGAGGTCCGCCGGATCGTGCAGATCGGCGCGGACCGCTCCGTACGGGTGGTCGAGGCGGACAGCGGCCGGGTGGTCCGCAGCCGCCCCAACGTCGCCGACCACGACGACCTGGTGGTGGCGCACGAGGGCCGGCTGTACGTCGCCGCCGACGACGCCGGATACCGGCTGCTGGCGTACGACCTGGCCAGCCTGGCGGAGCCGGTGGTGCTCTACAGCGCTCCGGAGGAGCGGCGGCGACCGGAGGCGCTGGTGCCCTGCGGCGAGGAACGGGCCTGCCTGCTGGAGGTCACCGGCGGTGACTCGGCGAGCACCGAGGTGGTGGCGGCGTCGGCCGGGAAGCGGGCAGCCCGCTGGGCGGCGCCGGGCGCGACCCTGCTGGTGCCGCTCGGCGAGTACCTGCTGGTCCGCCGAACGAACCCGGAGCCGGCCGGCACACTCTTCGACCCGCAGGGCAGGGTCGTGCTGCGGGACCGCGACGGGGTCCCGGTCCGGCTCGACGCCGGCAATCTTCTGGTCTTCGCCGAGCAGCCCAGCTCGGTGGCGGACGACCGCAGCGTGGCGGGGGTGTCGGTGGCCGCCGGCACGGTGGTGGAGCTGGGCCAGCTCAAGGACGTACGCAGCGCCTCCTGCTCGTGGAACACGTCGGTGGTCGCCTGCGGCGCGGGCGAGGACTTCGTGCTGCACCGGTTCGCGCGCTGACCCGACGATCCGCTGACCGGCCGGTCAACCGGCAGCCGGGCGGGCCGGGAACGGATGAACCGCCACCAGCCGGGTAAGCAGCCGCCGACCTGGTGGAAGACGACCACGGTCGCGGCAGCCGCGACCGGACGCGCGGGCGGGCGGCGCCACGCCGACCCGCCCGGGCGTGCGTCAGTTGTTCGTGATCCAGTTCCAGGCCGACACCACCCACTCCGTCTGCTGCAGGTAGGCGATGCCGAGGCCGGCCAGGAAGACCGCCGTCACCAGGTGCGCCCCGCGCGCGCTGCGCCGCACCCGGCCCAGCTGCCGCTCCAGCACAACCCGCCCGAGCAGCCGGGCGAGCGCGAAGAGCCCGGCCGCCACCGACAGGCTCAGCAAGAAGATCAGCAGCGGACCGGTGAGGTCGCCCCCGCCGGAGATCGCCCAAATCCCCCAGCAGACGAAGGCGAAGAGCCCGCCGGCGGCACTCCACTCGCCGCCGCGCCGCAGCTGGGCCACGTGCCAGCTCATCGGTCGTCGCGGGGCCGGCTCACCCGGCCAGCCGGTGCCGGTCGGCTCCGGCCCGACGACGGGGAACGGCTCGGTGCGTGGCGTACGGGACGGCCCGACCGAGGCCACGCCTCGCCGGAACGCGTCCCGCTGCTGCGGCACCCCGACACCGGGCTGCGGCGGCACCTCGACGGTGCGCTCGGCCCACGGCTGTGTCTGGTCTGCCATCTCGTCCCCTCCCCTAGGACCGACGGCGACCACCGCCACCGTCCGGCTTCGAGGGTATCCAGCCGGCACATCGGTCGCCGAGGCCAGGCCGATCGGTTACACACGGCAGGTGAGTAATCCACCACCGACCGTCCAGCTCGGTTGGGACGGCGGGGAACTGGTGGCCAGCGCCACGGCCTTACCCGAACTCAGCGTGCCCGGCGGGCACGTGAGCATGGTCGGGGTGGCGCCACCGAGCGTCGCGCGGTGCTGGGTGGCCGGAGCCAGGTCACCCCCGCGCCGGGCCGGCACGGACGTCGCAGCGGTGGCGGACCGGTGGGGCGCCCGTGGGTGGCCGGGCCGGCACGGACGGGCCCGCGGGGGTACGGTCGGCTGGTGGGGGACGCGGAACGACGGCGACGCCGGCTACGACACCAACCAGACGACGCGGGCCCGGCCGAAGGCCCGAGCGCGACCACGTCCGGCGTGCACGACGGCGCCGAGCCGCCCCGGGGCCGCCGGGGCGGCCCGGGCGAGGAGGGTGAGCGCGGGCTGCGCGGGCTGGTCGGCTCCGGCTCCTCGCAGGTGAGCGTGACCGCCGCGATGCGCGCCCGGGACGCCGCCCGCCCCACCGAGGAGGCTGCCTCTTATACACATCTGACGCTGCCGACGAAGCTAGAAGTGTAGATCTT
>NZ_POUB01000307.1 GCF_003236335.1 Micromonospora deserti | reverse complement strand
GGGCGGGGGCGGGGCGGCCTCGCGGAGCAGGGCGTTCAGCCCGGCCCGCCGGGCTACCACGGTCAGCCGGTCGCCCGCGACGATCACCATCCGGGGGTCGGGCGACCAGTCGAGGCGCTGACCGGCCCGGGCGTGCGCGAGCAGGCGTACGCTCTCGGGCCGCCCGACCACGGCGAGCGGCCGGCCGTCCAGCGACGACCCGGCGGCCACCGACGCCTCGGTGACCAGCAGCGCGTGCCGGCCCACCGGGATGGTGGCGATCACCGCCCGGTCCAGCAGCGCGGCCGCGAACGACGGCGCCGCAAGGTAGGACACGCTGCGCGAGATGCCGATGCCGAAGGCCCGCTGGATGCGTTCGGCGAAGTGGCCGTCGAACAGGCGCAGCACCACCCGCAGCTCGTCGTTGACCGCGCGGCCGTTCAGCGCCGCCTGGAGGTTCGCCCCGTCGTCGGTGGAGACCACCACCAGCGCCTGGCAGGTGCCGACCGAGGCCGCGTGCAGGGTCTCCTCCAGCGCCGCGTCCCCCACGATCAGCGGTACGCCCAGCCGCCGGGCCAGCGCCCCGCCGCGCGGCTCGGCCTGCTTGTCGATCGCCACCACCTCGACGCCGAAGTCGTTGAGCTGGGCCATCACCCGGGTGCCGACATTGCCCAGCCCGACCACCACGATGTGCCCCGAGCGCTCCGGCTGGATCCGCCCGGAGTGCAGGGCGAGCCGGGCGTTGACGATGCCGTCGACCACCACGGCGGTGATCAGTGGGATCAGGGCCAGCCCGGCGAGGTTGAGCACCACCTGGAGCACCTGCTCCGCGGGCGGCTTGGCGGCGTTCGGATCCTGCCCGGTGAGCGTGGTGACCAGGGTCAGGTAGAGCGCCTCGCCCCAGCCCACGTGGGCGGTGCCGGCGTACAGGCCGCCGAGCAGGGCGATCACCGCCAGCAGCACCAGCACGGCGACCCCGATCTTGCGGGTGGCGAAGCTGCGGACCGCCCGCAGCAGCATCACGACCGGGCGACGGCGGCGGCGGGCCCGCCGCAGCCGACGCGCCGCCACCTCGGTGCCCGGCGGCGCCCCGGTCGCCTCGGCGAGCACCACGTCGGCCGCGCTCTCGTCGGCCGGGAGCACCCGTTCCAGCTGCGGGTCGCGGGTGTCGGCCACCGCGCAGACCACGTCCTCGGGGCGTACGTCGTCGCGGCGGGCCACGTAGAGGGTGCGCCCGCCGTGCCGGAAGTGGGTCGGGGCGACCTCGCCGAGCGCGGCGGCCACGAAGGCCGGCGCGGCCATCGACGCGTCCGAGAGCACCGCCGAGTCCGGGAATATCTGCCGCACCCCGTTGGCCAGGCCCGTGTTGAACATCCGCACCACCAGGCGCAGCCGGGGCTCGACCTCCTGCGCGCAGAGCGCGGCGTGCATGTTGCCGACGTCGTCCTGGTGCAGCAGGGCTAGCCCGTCGGCGCCGGCCAGGCCGGCCCGGCGGAAGGTCACCTCGTCCAGCCGGTCCGCCCGGATCACCTCGACGCCCTCGATGTCCCGGCCATCCGGCCCCTCGGAACGGCGTCGCTCCGGCACCACCAGGGTGATCCGGACCCGGCCGGCCTGGAGCTCGGTGGCGAGCAGCGCCCGGACCACCCAGTAGGCGAGGGCGTCCTGACCGCAGATCACGTAGTGCGACCGGGACTCCCCGTTCACCCGCAGCCGCCGGCCGGCCCGCAGTGCACGATCGAGCAGGGGCTCCGCCATGCGCCGCATGGTAGTCAGCCGGTCGCGGCGCGCGCAGCCCCGTGGATCATGAGCGCTGGTCGTCCGGCATGTCCGGTCCGGCGACGGGTAGGCACCGGCATGCAGACCTTCCTCCCGTACCCGGACTTCCTGGCGAGCGCGCGGACGCTGGACCGGAAGCGGCTGGGCAAGCAGCGGGTGGAGACCATCCAGGTGCTGCGCGGGCTGACCCGGCCGACGTACGGCTGGCGCAACCACCCGGCGGTACGGATGTGGGCCGGGTACGAGGAGGCGCTCACCCGGTACGGGCTGGACGTGTGCGCGGTCTGGTGCGAGCCCGGCCGGGCGGACACCTGCGCCGCCACGCTGACCGCCGACCTCGCCACCGCCTGTGGACTGACCCGGGTCCGCAGCCAGGCCGAGCTGGCCGACGCCGGCGAGCTGCCGCCCTGGCTGGGCCGGGAGGACCTGCACCGGAGCCACCGGTCGTCGCTGGTCCGCAAGGACCCGGCGCACTACCGCCCGATCTTCGGCGACGTCCCGCCCGACCTGGAGTACGTCTGGCCCGCCTCCGACCGGGAACGGCGCTGTCTGCTGTCGGCGGAGGGCTGACCGGGCAGACTGGAGGCTCCGTCACCCCGGAGGGTGCACATGGCGCTGTCGCAGGTGGTCGGCCGGCTCCTCGGCATACGGCGGCACCAGGTGGACCCGGGCGGCGGCGCCCCCCGCGTGCCGCACCCGGTTGACGTCGTGGTCGTCGGCGGCGGAATCGCCGGCATCTCGGCGGCCGTGGTGCTCGCCGAGCGCGGCGCCGCGGTGACCGTACTGGAGGCGGCGCCGACCCTCGGCGGCCGGCTCGCCGCCTGGCCGGAGACC
Source organism: Micromonospora deserti (assembly GCF_003236335.1). GTDB lineage: Bacteria > Actinomycetota > Actinomycetes > Mycobacteriales > Micromonosporaceae > Micromonospora > Micromonospora deserti. Next base: position 3,915 of record NZ_POUB01000307.1, on the reverse strand, counting down.
CTGGCCGACGGTACCCGGCAGATGACCGAGCACGGCTTCCACGCGTTCTTCCGGCAGTACTACAACTGGCGGTCGGTGCTGCGCCGGATCGACCCGCGGCTGGGCTTCCTCAAGCCGGTCCCCGGTTACCCGATCCTGAGCCGGCGGTGGCCGACCGAGGAGTTCGGTAGGCTGCCGCCCGCCCCGCCGGCGAGCCTGCTGGCGCTGCTGGCCCGCAGCCCCAGCCTGCGCCTGCGCGACCTGCGCGGGATGGACCGCGACGCCGCCCTGCCGCTGCTCGCGTACCACCCGGAGCGCACCTACGCCGAGCTGGACGGGGCCACCGCCGACGAGCTGCTCACCTCGCTGCGGCTGCCGGACCGCGCCCGGGCGATGCTCTTCGACGTCTTCTCGCACTCGTTCTTCAACCACGAGGCGGAGATGTCGGCCGCCGAGATGGTCGCGCAGTTCCACTTCTACCTGCTGGGCAATCCGGAAGGGCTGGCGTTCGACTGCCCGGACGAGGACTACGCGACCGCGATCTGGGCGCCGCTGACCCGGCACCTGCGCGAGCACGGCGGGCGGGTGGTCACCGGCGTCCCGGCCACCGGGCTGAGCCGGGACGGCGCCGGCTGGCGGGTGCGGGCCGCCGACGGTACCTCGTACGGCGCCGGGCACGTGGTGCTCGCCGTCGACCCGCCCGCGCTCGCCACGCTGGTCGCGGCCTCCCCGGCGCTCGTCGAGCTCGCCCCGGACCTGGTCCGGCGGATGCCCGCGTTCGGCCGGCCCGCCCCGCCGTACGCGGTGGCCCGCTACTGGTGCGCCGGGGACGTGGCCGCCGACCGGGCGGTGTTCAGCGGGGTGTCCCGGCAGCCGACCCTGGACTCGGTGACCCTGTACCACCGGCTGGAGAACGAGTCCCGGCGCTGGGCGGAGCGCACCGGCGGCTCGGTGGTCGAACTGCACGCGTACGCCTGCGAGCCGGGCGTGGCCGCCGGGGAGCTGGCCGAGCGGATGTGGGCCGAGCTGACCGCGCTCTGGCCGGAGGCGGCCGGGCTGCGGGTCCGCGAGTTGCGCACCCGGGTGGAGGCGAAGGCCCCCGCCTTCACCCCGGGCAGCCACGCCGGGCGGCCGGGGGTGCGCACCGACGCCGACGGGCTCTACCTCGCCGGTGACGGGGTCCGGACCGACTTCCCCAGCGCGCTGATGGAGCGTGCCGCCGCGACCGGGATCATCGCCGCCAACCACATCCTGCGCGCCGAGGGCGGGGCCGCCGAACCGGTCCACTCGGTGCGACCGCTGGGCCTGCTGGCCCGACGTACGCCCTGACCGGGCGACCGCCGGCGGCGCCGGCCGCGACGGTGGGCGATCGAAATCCGTTGGCGGCCTGCCCCCGGGCGGACCTACCGTGAACCCGCAAGGTCAACCACCACCGCGGGAGCACACCATGTCGATGTCGCACGTCACCGCCGTGCCGTCGGCGCGGCTCGGTGGCGGTTGCCGCACCGAACGCCCCGAGGGCGGCCGGCCCGACTGACCCGTGCGCGCACGACGTCGAGCCGCCCGTCCACACCAGCTCGGACCGGGCGGCTCTGTCGTGCCCGGCCCACCTGTCACACCGTCACGGAGGGAGACACCGGTGGACGCCGTCCTCGTCGTCAACGCCGACCTCGGCCCGCTGCACCGGGTCACCGTCCAGCACGCGATCCGGATGCTCTGCCGCCGGGTCGCCGAGATCCATGAGGCCGAGCCGGACCGGGTGATCGGGGTGTTCCCGGTCCCCCGGGTGGTGCGGCTGGTCCGGTACGTGGTGACCCGCTGGCGGTTCAGCGCCGGGCCGGCCTGGTCCCGGGCCGGGGTGCTGCGCCGCGACGGCCGTTGCTGCGCGTACTGCGGCGGGCCGGCGAGCACCATCGACCACATCGTGCCCCGTTCGAGGGGCGGCCGGAACACCTGGAGAAACACGACCGCCGCCTGCGCCACGTGCAACCAGCGCAAGGGCGACCGGACGCCGGCCGAGGCGGGGATGCCGCTGCGGCGGGACCCGGTGACGCCGACCTGGGCCGCGTTGGCGGGGCGGTGACGCGTCACGTCGACATGTCCGGTCGGCCGGTCACCGGTGGGTCCTCCTTGACCCGGGCCACCGGACGGCCGTTGGCGCAGCGGACCGTCACCACGCTGCGTTCGCCGGCCCCGACCAGCTCGACCCGGACCTCCCGGGCCGGACCGGGCTGGTACGCGCCGACCTGGTAACCGGCGGCCGGCGCGACCCGGACCACCTCGGCCGACTTCCCGTCGCAGCGGACCGTGACCACCCCGCCGCGGGCGCCGACGTCCACCCCCGACGGTGCGGTCGTCGGGCCCGCGCCGCCAGTGGGCGCCGGGCGGGTGGCGGTGGCACCGGCCGACGGCGGGAGCGCCGGGGCCGTTACGGAACGACCGGCCGCCGCCGAGCGGGCCGGGGCGTCGGAGCCGGGGGCGTCCGGCCGTGGCGGCCCGTCGGCGGGCAGCGGCAGGGCGACGCTGGCGGTGCCCCCGGTGTCGGGGCCGGTAGGCGGCAGCTGGGCCGTGTCCGGCTGCCGCAGCGAGGGGTCACCGAGCGAGCCGGCCAACGCCACCACCCCGACCACCGTCGCCGCGACGGCCACCAGCGCCCGCGAGCCGAGCCGTGACGTCCACCCCGGGACCGCTCCGCCGCCGTCTCCGGCACCTGTCGGGGCGGCGAGGGGACGCAGCGCGGGCCCGGTGCCCGCCGCCGGGGTGCCGGCGGGCGGTGCACCGGCCGGGACGGCGTCGGCCGGCGGGGGGCCGGACGGTTCCGCCGGTACGGGTGGGGAGACCGCCGGCACGTCCGGCATCCGGGCCACCGCGGCGGCGAGGATCCGCGCCCCCTCGGCGGACGAGGGCCGGTCCACCGGATCCTTGGCCAGGCACCACCGGTGCAGCCGGCCCACCTCGGGCGGCACGCCGTCGACCGCCGGCAACGGCCCCGGCTCCGCGTACGCGTGGGCGCGCAGCATCCCGGTCTGGGTCTCCGACCGCCAGGGCAGCCGGCCGGTGAGCACGTGGTGCACGAGGAGTCCCAGCGCGTAGACGTCGGAGGCGGGTAGCACCTCTCCGGCGTCGAGGCGCTCAGGGGCCAGGTACGCCGGGGTGCCCAGCAGCCGACCCTCGAAGTCGATCTCCGGTGTGCCGGCCACGGCGGCGATGCCGAAGTCGACGACCTTCGCCCCGGTGGGGGTCAGCATGACGTTCTCGGGTTTGACGTCGCGGTGCACGAGGCCCTCGGCGTGCGCGGCGGCGAGGCCGGCGGCCACCTCCGCGCAGACCCGCAGGGCCACCTTCGGGGGCAGCGGTCCGGCGGTGAGCCGCTGCGCGAGCGTCTGGCCGGAGAGCAGCTCCATCACGACGAACGGGACGTGGCCGGTGGCGAGCCGGGACTCCCCGTAGTCGTAGACGTTGGTGACGTTCGGGTGGGACAACCGGGCCGCCGCCTTCGCCTCGCCCCGGATCCGCCGCCGGGCCGCCGGGTCGGACGCGACGAGCACCTTGACCGCCACGTCGCGTTCCAGCACCTCGTCGTGGGCCCGCCAGACCACGGACATGCCGCCCTTGCCGAGACGCTCACCGAGCCGGTAGCGGCCCGCGAGCAACTGATCACGCTGCACGACGGACAGCCTGCCGTACGGCACCCGGCGACACCAGTAGGGCATCGAAATCATCCGATACCCGGACGGGTTCCCGGTCTGGTCGGGCGGCCGGCCGGCCCGCTCGGTCAGCCCGCCCGGCAGGATGGCGAGCCGTCCCCGGACTCCTCGCCCGGCCCGACGGACCGGGCGCACCGCGCGGTCTCGGCCGTCCGGGGGAACTCCTCGCGCGGCAGCGCGCCGACGGCGGCGTGGCCCGCCGCGCGAGTAGTGGCTCTTATACACATCT
>NZ_POUB01000306.1 GCF_003236335.1 Micromonospora deserti | reverse complement strand
GGTCAGGAGGCGCCGTCGGCGCGGAGGGGGAAGACGTTGGGGCGGGCCTCGTCGAGGAGTTGGCCGAGCACCGCGCCGATCTTGTCGGCCGGCATCGGCTTGAAGAAGTGGTAGCCCTGGGCGGCACCGCAGCCCAGCTCGGCCAGCGCCATCCGCTGCTCGGCGGTCTCCACGCCCTCGGCGACCACCCGCAGCCCCAGCTCGTGGGCCAGCCCCACGGTGGTACGCACGATCGCCGCCGCCTCCGGCGAGTCGGCCATCCGGATGACGAAAGAACGGTCCACCTTCAACTCGTCCACCGCGATCCGGGTGAGGAAGGTCAGCGACGAGAATCCGGTGCCGAAGTCGTCCACCGCGAGCTGCACGCCCATCGACCGGAGGGTGGCGAGCACCTCGTCGATCACCTCCAGCTCGCTCATCACCACCGTCTCGGTGATCTCCAGGACCAGCCGGTGGGCCGGCACCTGATGCCGGCGCAGGGCGTCCGCGATCTCCCCGGGCAGGCGGGGATCGAGCAGGCTGCGGGCCGAGAGGTTGACCGAGATCGGCACCTCCAACCCGTCGCGGGCCCAGCCGGCGGCCACCGAGAGCGCCTTGTCGAGCACGTACCGGGTGAAGGTGCCGAGCTGCTCGCTGTTCTCCACCGGCCGGATGAAGTCGTGCGGGCTCAGCCAGCCCCGGCGCGGATGCCGCCAGCGGATCAGCGCCTCCACCCCGGTCGGCGCGCCGGTGGCCAGGTCGACCGCCGGCTGCAACGCCAGCACCAGCTGGTCGTCGGTTTCCAGCGCCTCGCGCAGCTCCGCCAGCAGCGCCAGCTGGTCGGTGCTGGCGGCGTCCCGGGCGGAGTCGTACACGGCGACGTTGCCACCGCCCTCCTTCGCCTGGTACATCGCGATGTCGGCCCGGCGCAGCAGCTCGGTGAGGTCGGCGGTGCCGGCGTCGGCGACCACCACCCCGACGGAGACCTCGATCGACATCCGCACCCCGGCCACCTCGGTCGGCGCGGCGAGCCGCTCGGCGATCTCGCGGGCCTGCCGCAGCGCGTACGTCATCGGGGCGTTGCGGTCACCCACCACCGGGACCGACGTCAACAGCAACGCGAACTCGTCGCCGCCGAGCCGCCCGAGCAGGTCACCGGAGCGGGTCAGCGCGCCCAACCGGATGGCGGTCAACCGCAGCAGCTGGTCGCCGGCCGCGTGCCCGAGGGTGTCGTTGACTTCCTTGAACTGGTTGATGTCCAGCAGCAGCAGCGCCACCGGGTGGTCGTGCGCGAGCTGGCGCAGCGCCTGGTCGCCCTTGCTGAGCATGGCCGCCCGGTTGACCAGCCCGGTCAGCGCGTCGTGCACCGCCTCGTACGACGAGCGCGCGGTGACCAGGCGCAGCTCACGGTGGGTCGCGGCGTCGTGCAGCGCGGCGGCGAGAGCGTCGCCGAACGCGGCCACCGCGTCGCGCTCGCGGGCGCTGGGCGGTGCCGACCGGGGGAACCGGACCCGCAGCTCACCGACCTGAGCGGCGCCAACGGCGAGCGGGCGGATCAGCTCGTGCTCGTCTGGCTCGGCCCGGCTCGGCGGGCGGACCTCCCGGTCCGCCACCTGACCGCCCGGGTCGCCCCGGTAGCGTCGCCACCGGCCGTCGCCCCGGGCCACGTCGACCTCGACGAACTCGGCGTTGAACAGCGCGAGCGCGCCGGACACGGCGGCGGTGGCGACACCCCGCTCGTCGAGCTGGTTGAGCGCGGCGGTGGCCTCGGCGAAGGCGCGCCAGGTCCGCCGCTCCTGGTCGGCCCGCAGCCGGTGCCGGTAGGTCTGCTGGAGCAGCCAGAGCGGGGGCGGCAGCAGCAGCAGCCACCGCGCGTCCAGCTCCCACAGCGCCACCACGACCAGGCCGACGGCGACGTTGCCGACGAACATCAACAACTTGCCCCGGAGCGCGGCGAGCAGCGGCCGCCCGATCGGGACGCCGTGCCGCAGGGCCAGGGTGGCGCCGCCCAGCCAGGCGGTGGCGAAAAGGTAGGTGACCGAGCCCGCGATCACCGCGACCGCCAGCCCGGGGGTCGGCGGGGTGAGCAGGGGATGCCCCAGCGCCGTGGTGACCGAGACGGCCAGGGCGGTCGCGGCGGCCAGTGAGGCGGCGATCCGGACCACCTCCAGCGCCGGCCGGCGGTCGCCGAACAGCGACATCGTCGACCAGGCGAGCCCGGCGCCGAGCAGGGTGGCGGAGGGGAGCCAACCCGCGGGCACCAGGTAGAGGCAGATGATCAGCGCGGCCTCGCCCCAGGTGATGCTCACCATCCCCGCGGCGGTGCGGAACCGCAGCCGGGCCAGCTGGGAGACGGCGAGCACGGCGACCGCGACGCCGAACCGGGCCGGACCGCCGAGCGGGTCGTCGGCCGGGAGGCCGGTCGGGAGGGTCAGCCCGACGGTGGCGGCGACCAGGGCGGTCAGCACGACCGCGGCGGTGAGCATCAGCAGCCGTGGCGACGCGCCACGCAGCCCGAGTCGGTCGGTCGGCTCGCCGGCCCGGCCGGAGGTCACCGACCTCCTCCGCCCGCGGGCCGGCCGAGGGTACGGGCGGCCGTCACTGTGACAGTCATCGGCGCCCCCTCCCGCGCACGGCTCGGGGACTTTTGGTCCCCCCGGCGGAAGGCTAAGCCAAACCCGGTGGTCGCAACAGGGGGCGACGACCGGGTTCGACGTGAATCATGCGTGGACTACCCGTTCCGGCGCTGCTGACGTCCGTTGGGAGCGCTCGACGATGAATCCTGCTCTCGCGTCCCGTCTGTCGGATCACCGACTCCCGCGTCCGCCCGGCCGGGCTCGGCTGGCGGAGCCTGCTGGGGGAACCGGTCGGGCAGCCGGCGCAGCCGGGCGTTCATGTTGCGGATCAGCAGAACGGTGGCGGTGGCCAGCAGCAGGATGAGGAACAGGCCCATCGGCCCGGCCAGGCCACCCGTGCGGGTGTCACCGAAGTTGTTCTGCGCGAGCACCTGGGCAGCGGTCAGCATGGCGTTCCTCCGTGGTGCGGTTGGTGACCAGCGTAGCCCCGCGCCGGATCAGCTGGCATCGGCCGTCTCGCGCACCCCGGCGAAGAGATCCGACTCGGGCAGCGGGCTGTCGACCATCGACCGGACCAGCTGGTAGTCCTCCGTCGGCCAGGCCCGTTGCTGCAGCTCCATCGGCACGTGGAACCAGAAGCCATCCGGGTCGACCTGGGTGGCGTGGGCGCGCAGCGCGTCGTCGCGGACCGGAAAGTACTCGGCGCACTCCACCCGGGTGGTGATCCGGGGGCCCTTGTCGGGTCGGTCCTCCCAGCGCGTGAGCCACTCCTCGTACGGCGACTCCAGGCCGGCGGCGAGCATGGCCTCGTGCAACGCCATGATCTTGGCCTTGGAGAAGCCGATGTCGTAGTAGAGCTTGAGCGGCTGCCACGGCTCGCCGAGCTCCGGGTAGCGCTCCGGATCGCCGGCGGCCTCGAACGCGGCCACGCTGACTTTGTGGCACATGATGTGGTCAGGGTGCGGGTAGCCGCCCTCCTCGTCGTACGTCGTGACGACGTGCGGGCGGAACTCGCGCATCAGCCGCACCAGCGGGCCGGCCGCGACCTCGACGTCCTGCAGGGCGAAGCAGCCCTCCGGCAGCGGCGGCAGCGGGTCGCCCTCAGGCAGCCCGGAGTCGACGAAGCCGAGCCATGCCTGCTCGACGCCGAGGATGGTGCGGGCGGCGTCCATCTCCGCCCGGCGGATCTCGGCGATGTTCGCCCAGACGTCCGGTCGGTCGAGCTTGGGGTTGAGCACGCTGCCGCGCTCGCCGCCGGTGCACGTCACGACGAGGACGTCCACCCCCTCGGCGACGTATTTCGCCGTGGTCGCGGCGCCCTTGCTCGACTCGTCGTCCGGGTGTGCGTGGACGGCCATGAGTCGCAGTTGCTCTGCCAACGTCGGCGCTCCTCGTCTCTGCCCGCCGGGCGGGCCACCCGGGCCACCCGGCTGACCTGCCGGAATCCTCCCCCGCGCCCGGAACCGCCGGTGCCGACCTGTCGGTTGTGACATCAGGGCCGGCTGGGAGAATGGAACTCTGCCATTCTTGCCGATGCCGCCGACAACAACGCCAGGAGATACCCGCCGGTGACCGAGACGCACGCCACAATTCCCGCCGGCGCGCCGGTTTTCCCGCCCGGGCGGTACGGCCGCCGCCGGGAGCCCGGGCGTCGCCGGCCGCTGCTGGCCGCGCTGCTGGCGGTCGCCCTGGTCGCGGTGCTGAGCCTGGTCGCGGTCCGGCTCTACCAGCAGTACGGCGACCCGAACTACGACGCCGAGGTGATCACCTACACCGGGATCACCGACACCCAGGTCCTGGTCGACTTCCGGGTCACCGTGCCGGAAGGCGGGTCGGCGGTCTGCGTGCTGCGCGCCCGGGACCGCGACGGCGCCGAGGTGGCCCGGGAGCAGGTCACGGTGAGCGCTCCGCCGGGCGAACGGCGGGTGGCCACCCGGCACCGCCTGGTGACCAGCGCCCGGCCCTTCATCGGCGAGGTGCTGCGCTGCCGGCCGGCCTGACCGGTCACAACTTCCCTGCCGGGACGCCGCGGCAGGAGCGGCGACACCGGTGTCGGGACGGGGCACAGGTGGCGATCGTCCCCACCTCGTGTCGTACCGCACTGGTAACTTGGAATTTCACCTGTCAGCCAGCCACGCACAACTGAGGAGACCGCCTGTGTCCACTGGCAACGAGGCGCCCGCCACCTGGCTGTCCCAGGACGCATACGACCGACTCCAGGCCGAGCTCGACGAACTGATCGCCAACCGGCCCGTCATCGCCGCCGAGATCAACGCCCGGCGGGAGGAGGGCGACCTGCGGGAGAACGGCGGCTACCACGCCGCCCGCGAGGAGCAGGGCAAGGCGGAGGGGCGTATCCGCTACCTCCAGGAGCTGCTCCGCACCGCCCAGGTCGGCGAGGCGCCGACCGCCGACGCGGTGTCCCCGGGCATGGTCGTGACGATCTACTTCGACGACGACAAGGACGACACCGAGACCTTCCTGCTCGGCTCCCGCGAGATCGCGTCCACCACCGACCTGACGGTCTACAGCCCGGAGTCGGCGCTGGGCAAGGCGATCCTGGGCGGCCGTGCCGGCCAGACCTGCACCTACACGGCCCCCAGTGGGGCCGACATCAAGGTGACAGTGGTCAGCTTCGAGCCGTTCTCCGGCTGACCGGCCGGCGAGGCCCATGACGGCGCCCGGTGGCTGAGGCCCCGGGCGGAACGCACGGCGCACGCCGAGGCGTGACACCGGCCGATGTCACGCCTCGGCGGCGAAGACCACCTGGTAACCGCTGGCCCGCAGGGCGCTGATCAGCGTGTCGGAGTGCTCGACGCCGCGGGTCTCCACCGACAGCGCCACCTCCACCTCGCCCAGCCGCAGGTGCGGGTTGGCCCGCTGGTGTTCGACGTCCACCACGTTCGCCCGGTGCTCGGCGATCTCGCTCAGCAACGAGGCGAGCTGGCCCGGCCGGTCCGAGCAGCGCACGGTGACCCGCAGGTAGCGCCCGGCGGCGGCCAGGCCGTGCTCGATCACCCGCAGCATCAGCAGCGGGTCGATGTTGCCGCCGGAGAGCACCGCCACCACCGGCGCCTGCACCTCGACCACGCCGGCCAGCAGTGCCGCCACCCCGACCGCCCCGGCCGGCTCGACCACCTGCTTGCCCCGCTCCAGCAGCATCAGCAGCGCCCGGGAGATGTCCTCCTCGGAGACGGTCACGATCTCGTCGACCAGCTTCCGGACGTGGGTGAAGGTGATCTCACCCGGCCGGCCGACCGCGATGCCGTCCGCGATCGTGCTGAACACGGGGAGGCGGACCGGCTCGCCGGCCCGCAGCGAGGGCGGGAAGGCCGCCGCACTGGCCGCCTGCACCCCGATCACCCGTACGTCCGGCCGCAGCGCCTTGGCGGCCACCGCCATCCCGGAAATCAGACCGCCGCCGCCGACCCCGGTGATGATCGTCCTGACCTCCGGGCACTGTTCGAGGATCTCCAGCGCCACGGTGCCCTGCCCGGCGATCACGTCCCGGTGGTCGAACGGGTGGATCAGCACCGCCCCCGTCCGCTCCGCGAAGGTCTGCGCCGCGACCAGGGACTCGTCGACGGTGTTGCCGACCAGTTCGACCTGCGCGCCGTACCCCTTCGTGGCCGCCACCTTCGGCAGCGGGGCGTTCACCGGCATGAAGACCGTGGCGTGCGTACCGACCAGACCGGCGGCGAGGGCCACCCCCTGGGCGTGGTTGCCGGCGCTCGCCGCGACCACGCCGTTGGCCCGCTCCGCCGCCGACAGCCGGGAGATCCGCACGTACGCGCCGCGCACCTTGTAGGAGCCGGCCCGCTGCAGGTTCTCGCACTTGAGCCAGGCCGGCCCGCCGAGCGTGGCGCTGAGCGGGCGGGACGGCTCGAGCGGGGTGGTCCGGGTGACGCCGGCGAGCAGTTCCCGCGCGGCGCGCACGTCGGCCAGACTGACCAGTTCCGTCATGCCCCGATCGTGCCACCAGCCCCGCCCGCCCCGACGGGCGGAGCCCTGTGC
>NZ_POUB01000305.1 GCF_003236335.1 Micromonospora deserti | reverse complement strand
ACGGTGACGACGCTGTGGGGTACCGGGGTGTGACGGCCTGCCACGCGGTGGGGATCTCCTACCGGCAGTTGGATTACTGGGCGCGGACGTCGCTGGTGGTGCCGAGCGTGCGGGACGCGTCGGGTTCGGGGACGCAGCGGTTGTACTCGTTCCGGGACCTGGTGGTGCTGAAGGTGGTGAAGCGGCTGCTGGACGCCGGGGTGTCGTTGCAGAACATCCGTAAGGCGATCGAGGCGCTGCGGTCCCGTGGGGTGGAGGACCTGGCGGGCATCACGTTGATCTCCGACGGCACGACGGTGTACGAGTGCCGGTCGCCGGAGGAGGTGGTCGACCTGTTGCAGGGTGGCCAGGGGGTGTTCGGCATTGCGATCGGTGGGGCGTTCAAGGAGATCCAGGGGTCGCTGTCGCATCTGCCGGCGGAGCCGGCGGTGGTGTCGGGTCAGGAGCCGGCGGCGGCCGTGGATCCGGTGGGTGACGAGTTGGCGGCGCGGCGGGCGCGGCGTCGGGCCGGCTGAGCGGCGGCGTGACTGACGCCGACCGTCGAGAAGCGGTCGGGGTCGGCGACCATGGCGTGCCGGGGCGGTGGCCGTGAACGGCTGCGGTGGTGCCGTTGCCCTTGGTGGAGCTTGCTTCCGCTCGGCTGGTGACGCTCGGTGATGGACTGTGTCGGGATTCCGATTGCGCGGGCACGACTGGAGCCGCGCGACACGCTACGGTCCGACACGCGGTCCCCCTGGTGTCCCGGCGGGTCGGACGTCGCGCGCCAGCCGACCGTTGCCTCTCCGCGCCGACCCCTCCAGGTTCGGAAGGAACGACCGTGACGGTTACCGAAGAGAGCACCCCATCTCGCACTACGAGCGCATCGGTGGCGCCGGTTCGGTCAAGGCGGCCGTCGAGCTGTTCTACGACAAGGTGCTCGCCGGTCCGAAACTCGCCGGCTACCTCAGCGATGTGGACATGGTGAGCCAGCGCCGGCATCTGGCACTAATGCTGACGGTGGTGCTCGGCGGCCCGAACGAGTACGCCGGCCGTGGCCTCGCCGAGGCGCATCAACCGTTGGGCATTCCGCTGGCGCACTACGCCAAGGTGGGGGAGTACCTGGCGGTGACGCTGGCCGAGCTGGGTGCCCCGGCCGAGGTCATCGGCGACGTGCAGGCGGTGCTGGCGCAGGTGCAGGACCAGGTGGTGGCCGGCGGGAATCCGACGGACGCCTGAGCGGTGGACGTCGCCCGGCTCAAGCAGAGCTGGTCCCTGGTCGTCGCGCACGGCGACCAGGTGCCGCTCTACTTCTATTCCACGCTGTTCCTGGCCCATCCCGAGACCCGGCAGATGTTCCCGACGAACCTGGCCGGTCAGCGGGACCGGCTGGTCACCGCGCTCGGGCACATCGTGTCGAACGTGGACCAGGTGGACCGGCTCGTCGGGTTCCTGCGGGACCTCGGCGCGGACCACCGCAAGTTCGCGGTGCGCCCCGAGCACTACCCCGCCGTTGGGGAGGCCCTGATGGCGACGCTGCAGCATTTCCTCGGCGACCAGTGGACCGAGGAGTTGGCCCAGGACTGGGCCGGCGCGTACGGGCTGGTGTCGCAGGTGATGATCGAGGCCGCGCAGGCCGCCGAGGCGGTGCACCCGCCGTGGTGGGTGGCGGAGATCGTGGGTCATGAGCGGCGGGCGTTCGACGTGGCGGTGCTGACGCTGCGGCCGCAGTACCTGCTGCCGTTCACCCCGGGGCAGTCGATCGGGGTGTCCCACCCGGCGGTGCGGTTGGCGGTACTACTCGCCGGCGAACGCGCCGCGCGCGGACGGCACGCTGGAGCTGCACGTGCGGGCCGCGCCGGGTGGCGCGGTCTCCTCCCGGCTGGTGTACGGATGGGCGGTCGGTGACCAGATCCACCTGGCGGCGCCGGTGGGTGACCGGCTCACCCTGTGGTCGGCGGGGTCGGCGGATCTGCTGCTGCTGGCCGGCGGCACTGGCTGGGCGTCGGTGAAGGCTCTCGTCGAGCAGGGTGGCCGGTACCGACCTGCACCGGCCGGGGGAGTTCGTGCACCCGGTGGACCGGGCGCTGGCCGATGGTGACTGGCGGTCCCGGCATGTGTTCGTGTGCGGCTCCGACCAGATGGTGTCGTACTCGGTGGGGGCGCTGACCCGCGCCGGTTACCACGCCGGTCAGCTGCACCACGAGGGGCTGGGTGCGCACTGGTACGGCCCGGCCTGGCGGACGGCGGTGGAGCAGTCGGCCGCGCCTGACAATTCCGGAGGTGCCCGGTGAGCGCGAACAGTGAGCTTGCGAGCCCCGCAGCCGCGAACGAAAGGCGAGCCCGGTGAGCGCGAGGAGTGAGCTTGAGCTACGTGCGGGCGGCGGCGGAGGTGGCGCGGCAGGAGGCGGAGCTGGTGGTGCAGGACTACCGCGCCGCGGCCGGGTCGAACTTCGACGACGGGTGGCCGGCCGGGAGGCGCTGCGGATCTACGGCGAGATGATGATCTCGCACATGCAGGCGGCGGCGCGGCACCTCGATGACGGCAGTGAGCACCTGGCCCGCACGATGCAGCGGCTGGTCCAGGGGATCGCCCCGCCTGCCGCCGCGGCGGGGCAGGGCGCGCTGCCCCGTCATCAGCACTGACGTTGCCGTCGCGGGCCGGCCACCGGGTGCGTGGGGCCGGCCCGGGTCAGCCCGTGGCGGCGGTGGCGACGGCGTCGGTGATCGGGGTGTTGCCGCCGACCAGTTCCAGGACCAGCCCGGCGGTGCGGGGTTCGTGGAGCAGGGCGACGAGGACGCGGGCGACGTCGGCGCGGGTGACCGCGCCGCGGGTTACCTGCCGGTCGAGGGTGATCCGCCCGGTGGGTGCGTCGTCGGTGAGCCGGCCGGGCCGCAGTACGGTCCAGTCCAGGTCCCGGCCGGTCAGGTCGTCCTCGGCGGCTTTCTTCGCCCGCAGGTACGCCGCCCACACCTCGTCGGTGCCGGGTGCGGGTGGGCGGTCCACGCCCAGCGAGGAGACGAGCAGGTAGCGGCGGACGCCGGCGAGTTCGGCGGCGTCGGCGAGCAGCACTGCGGCGGCCCGGTCGACGGTGTCCTTGCGGGCGGCGCCGCTGCCAGCGCCGGCGCCGGCGGCGAAGACCACCGCGTCCGCGCCGCCGACGTGCCCGGCGAGGTCGGCGACGCCGACCCGCTCCAGGTCGGCCACGACCGGGTGGGCGCCCGCGGCGGTCAGCGCGGCGGCGTGGTCGGGGTTGCGGATCAGGCCGACGGCGTTGTCGCCGCGCCCGGCGAGTTCACGTTCCAGCAGGCGGGCGATCTTGCCGTGGCCTCCGGCGATGACGACACGCATACCGCCAACCTAGCGGCCGGACCCGGGGCGGCTCCGGCCCCCGGCGCACCTCGGCGCGGCGGCGGCCGGTGAGGCAGCATTGGTGAGGTGACGGAGACGGTGGACGCGCTGGCGGGGCTGGTGGCCGCCGGTGGGGTCGTGGTACTGAGCGGGGCGGGGCTGTCCACCGAGTCGGGCATCCCGGACTACCGGGGGTCCAGCGGCGCGGCTCGCCGGCACACCCCGATGACCTGGCAGACCTTCACGGAGGACGCGCACGCGCGGCGCCGCTACTGGGCGCGCAGCCACCTGGGGTGGCGGCTGATCGCCCGGGCCGCGCCGAACGACGGACACCGGGCGGTGGCCCGGCTGCAGCACGCCGGCCTGGTCGACGGGATCATCACGCAGAACGTCGACGGGCTGCACACCGCCGCCGGCAGCGCCGACGTGGTGGAGCTGCACGGGCGGCTCGACGAGGTGGTCTGCCTCGACTGCGGTAACCGGACCTCCCGGGAGGAGTTGGACCGGCGGCTGCGTGAGGCGAATCCGGGCTTCGACGCGGGGGTCGCCGCGGTGAACCCCGACGGTGACGTGGATCTCGCCGATGCCGAGGTGGCCGCGTTCCGCACCGTCGACTGCACGTTCTGCGGCACGGGCATGCTCAAGCCGGACGTGGTGTTCTTCGGTGAGACGGTGCCCGCGGCGAGGGTGGCGCGCTGTTTCGACCTGGTGCAGCGGGCCCGGCTGCTGCTGGTGCTCGGGTCGTCGTTGACGGTGATGTCGGGGCGGCGGTTCGTGCTGCGGGCGGTAAAGCTGGGCATCCCGGTGGCGATCGTCAACCAGGGGGCGACGCGCGGCGACGGGTACGCCGCGGTGACTGTCGACGCGCCGCTGGGCCGGCTGCTGCCGCATCTGGCGGACCGGGCGGTGGCCGCGGCGGCGCGGACTTCGGGCGTGGGGGCCGTATCGGCGGGGATGAGTCCGGCCGGCCGGTAGGGCCGTCTCACCTGCGCCGGCCGGCTGGCGGCAGGGGTGGGACATCCGGCGGAAACCCGTCCGCTGGTAGCGTTGACCATGCCGGTACCACCCACGTGGGAGAGACCGCCCGGCGTACCCGGGCGGCGCCGAAGGGGCAGATTCTCCCCGGAACCTCTCAGGCAAAAGGACCACGTGGGCAGGCACTGTGGAGCGCCCGCGGGCGCGACTCAGGGGGAGGCCGACCCGTCGACCTCGCCCCCCGGAGGCGCAGCCCATGACCGCAGAGCAGTTCGCCGACCGCCACATCGGCCCCGACCCGGCTGGCGAGCGCCGGATGCTGGAGACCGTCGGCTACGGCTCGATTGACGAGCTGATGGACGCCGCGATCCCCGAGGTGATCCGTTGGCACGGCACCCTGGACCTGCCCGAGCCGGCCAGCGAGCACGACGCCCTGGCCGAGTTGCGTGCTCTGGCCGGCCGCAACACCGTCGCCGTGTCCATGATCGGCCTGGGCTACCACGGCACGCACACCCCGGCGGTGATCCGCCGCAACGTGCTGGAGAACCCGGCCTGGTACACCGCGTACACGCCGTACCAGCCGGAGATCAGCCAGGGCCGGCTGGAGGCGCTGCTGAACTTCCAGACCATGGTCTGCGACCTGACCGGGCTGGCCACGGCGAACGCTTCGATGCTCGACGAGGGCACCGCGGCGGCCGAGGCGATGACCCTCGCCCGCCGCGCGTCCAGGAGCAGGAGCCAGGTGTACGTCGTCGACGCGGACACCCTGCCGCAGACCATCGCGGTGATCACCAGCCGGGCCGAGCCGCTCGGTATCGACGTGCGGGTGCTCGACGTGACGCGCGACGACCTGCCGGGGGAGTTCTTCGGCCTGCACCTGCAGTACCCGGGCGCCTCGGGGACGGTGCGTGATGACAGCGGCCTGGTCGAGGCCGCGCACGCCGCCGGGGCGCTGGTCACCGTCGCGGCGGACCTGCTGGCGTTGACCCTGCTGCGCCCGCCCGGGGAGGTCGGCGCGGACATCGCCGCCGGCACCACCCAGCGGTTCGGCGTGCCGATGGGCTTCGGCGGGCCGCACGCCGGCTACCTGGCGGTTCGGGAGGGCCTGGAGCGGATGCTGCCCGGGCGTCTGGTCGGGGTGTCCCGCGACGCCGACGGCAACCCGGCGTACCGGCTGGCGTTGCAGACCCGCGAGCAGCACATCCGGCGGGAGAAGGCGACCAGCAACATCTGCACCGCGCAGGTGCTGCTGGCGGTGATCGCCGGCATGTACGCCGTCTACCACGGCCCGGACGGGCTGCGCGCGATCGCGGCGCGTACCCATGGCATGGCGGCGCGGCTCGCGGCCGGGCTGCGCGCCGGTGGCGTCGCGGTCGCGGACGTGGCGTTCTTCGACACCGTCACCGCGACGGTGCCGGGCCGGGCGGCCCAGGTGGTCGCGGCGGCGGGGCGGCGAGGGGTGAACCTGCGGCTGGTCGACGCCGACCGGGTCGGGATCTCCTGCGACGAGACCACCACCGGGGCGCATCTGGAGGCGGTGTGGGCGGCGTTCGGGGTGGCCGGGGTCACCGGCGACGTTGACGCGTCGGTTCCCGCGGTGCTTTCCCGCAGGTCGGACTTCCTCACCCACCCGGTGTTCCGCACCCACCACTCCGAGACGGCGATGTTGCGCTACCTGCGCCGGCTGTCGGATTTCGACTACGCCCTGGACCGGGGGATGATCCCGCTCGGGTCGTGCACGATGAAGCTGAACGCGACCACCGAGATGGAGCCGGTCAGCTGGGCGGAGTTCGCGCACATCCACCCGTTCGCGCCGGCCGAGCAGACCGCCGGCTACCGGGAGATGATCGCCCAGCTGGAGGGGTGGCTGGCGGAGTTGACCGGCTACGACGCGGTCAGCGTGCAGCCCAACGCCGGCTCGCAGGGGGAGTTGGCGGGATTGCTGGCCATCCGGGCGTGGCACCGCAGCCGCGGTGAGGGGCACCGTGACGTGTGCCTGATCCCGTCGTCGGCGCACGGCACCAACGCGGCCAGCGCGGTGATGGCCGGCATGCGGGTGGTGGTGGTCGGCTGCGACGCCGACGGCAACGTCGACCCGGTCGACCTCGACGCGAAGATCGACAAGCACCGGACCGCGCTGGCCGCGATCATGGTGACGTACCCGTCGACGCACGGAGATGATCGCCCAGCTGGAGGGGTGGCTGGCGGAGTTGACCGGCTACGACGCGGTCAGCGTGCAGCCCAACGCCGGCTCGCAGGGGGAGTTGGCGGGATTGCTGGCCATCCGGGCGTGGCACCGC
>NZ_POUB01000304.1 GCF_003236335.1 Micromonospora deserti | reverse complement strand
GTCGAGGACGTCACCGTCTTCCACTCCGAGTGGTTCATCCGTCCCGGCACCCTCGTCGTCGCCGGCGACCTGGACCGGCTCGACCTGGACGCGCCCGCCCGCATTACAGGGCGGTACTGCCCCGGGATAGCGCCCCGCCCGCACCACGTGGCGACCTTTCCCGCACCGTGCGGGCTCCCCGCGCCACATCGCGACACTTGCGCGGAAAGTGCGGCTTCCGCACGTCACGTCGCGGCTGTTCGGGAAGGGCGCCCTAACCGCGCCTTCGCTGGCCGGGACCGGGCGCGGATCGTGGCCTGGTCGCGGCCGGGTGGTCAGGGGGTGTGGTCGACGAGATCGCCGAGGCCGGTGGCGGTGAGTTCGTCGCGGATCACGGCGGCGTCGCCCTCCACCACGAGGGTGAGCGACTCGGGGTGCAGATGGTCCGCGGCGGCTGCGGAGACCTGGTCGACGTCGGCGGCGAGCAGCGACTCACGCAACCGGGCGTGGTAGTCGTCGGGCAGGTCGTGCACCACCAGGGTGGTCAGCGCCGACGCGATCGCCCGGGGGCTCTGCAGCTCGACCGAGAGCTGGCCGGCCCGCCAGGAGCGGGCCACCGCCAGCTCGTCCTCGGTCACCCCTCCGGCCTCGGTACGGGTGATCTCGCCGACCGCCTCGACCAGCGCGGGCGCGGTCACCGCGGTCTGCACCCCGGAGCTGACCGCGAACCGGCCGAAGCGGCGCGACGACGCGAAGTCGCCGCGGATGCCGTACGTGTAGCCGTGCACCTCACGGATCAGGTGGTTGAGCCGGGAGGTGAACGCCCCGCCGAGCACGGTGCCAGCGAGCGTCATCGGCACGTGATCGGGGTGGGCGCGGTGCGGGGACGGGTGCCCGAGCCGCAGCGTGGACTGCACGGAGCCGGGCCGGTCGACCAGGATGATCCGCCGGCCGGCGCGCAGCGGCACCTCGATCGGCCCGCCGCGCTCGACCGGGCCACCGCCGGTGCCGGCGAACGCCGCCGCGGCGAGCGCGTCCAGGTCGAGCCGGTCCAGGTCGCCGGCGACGACGAGGGTGCCGGGACGGATGAACCACTCGGAGTGGAAGACGGTGACGTCCTCGACGTCCAGGGCGGCCACCGAGTCGGGGTCGCCGTACATCGGGCGGCCCCAGCGGTTCTCCGCGCCGAACAGGTCGGCCCGCAGCGCGGCGTCGGCCCGCGGGCCCGGGTTCGCCCAGTCCATCCGCAGCGCGGTCGCCTCGTCGTCGCGGACCCGCCGGACGTCGTCCGGGTCCAGCCTCGGCGTCCGGACGGCCTCGGCGAGCAGCTCCACCGCGGCGCTCAACCGGTCCACCGGCACCTGCACGCTGACCTGGAACGAGTCCCAGTCCAACCCGGTCACCAGCTCGGTGCCGAGCGCCTCGATCGCGAGGGCGTACGCGGTGGCGTCCCGCTGCGCGGTCCCCTCCTCCAGGGCCTTGGCCAGCACCCCGCCGAGCCCCTCCTTGCCGGTGGGCTCGCGCCCGGCACCGGCGTCGAGCAGCAGCAGCGCGACGGCGAGGTTCTGCCCGGGCAGGTGCGCGGCGACGACCTGACCGCCGGCCACGGTGCGGCGGACGACCTGCGGGAACCGGTACGGGCGGACGGGGCCCGGGCCGGGACGTTCGGTGATCAGCGTCATCGGAGCTTCCTCTCGTTCGCGACTGCGGGGCTCGCGTGCCTCGGGCCGAATGGGATCGCCGGGCCGCGTCGCTCACTCCTCGCCCTCACCGCCCCTCCTCGGGCAGGTAGGTCAGGGTCACCCGGTCGTCGGCGCCGAGCACGTCGGCGGCGACCTCGGCGATCTGCCCGGCGGTCACCGCGAGCCACGCCGGCAGCCGCTCGGCCGCCGTCGCCGGGTCACCGAACTGGGTCGTGTAGCGCCCCAGCACGTCCGCCCGCCCCTCCACGGTGGACACCTGCCGCCACCACATGGTGCTCAGCAGCGCCTTGGCGCGGTCCAGCTCGGTGGCGGTGACCGGCACCGTGGTCAGTTCGTCGACCACCTCGGCCAACCCGGCGGCCAGCCGGTCCGCGCTCACCCCGGGGCGGGCCGTGGCGGTGGCGATCAACGGCGCCGGGGCATGCGCCAGGTCCACCCCGTACGCCCCGACGAGGTCCGGCTGCGCGATCCGCTCGCCGTCGGCGAGCCGCTGGTAGAGGCGGCTGCCTCGGCCGCTGCCGAGGACGGTGGCGAGCACGGTGGTCACGTCGTACCCGGAGCTGCCGAACGGGTGGGTGCGGTGGGCGACGTAGACACGCGGCGCGGGCACGTCGGCGGTGACCGTCTCCACGGCGGGCCGGCCGGTGGCCGGGACGATCCGGCCGTCCGGCGCGGACGGGATCTCCAGCAGGGCGGGGATCGCGCCGAAGTACTTGTCGGCCAACGCGAAGACCTCGGCGGCGGAGGCGTCCCCGACCACGGTGAGCACCGCGTTGTTCGGCGCGTAGTAGGTGCGGTGGAACGCCTGGAAGGTGGCCAGGTCGGCGGCGTTCAGGTCGGCCATCGAGCCGATGGTGGCGTGGTGGTACGGGTGCCCCGGCGGGTAGAGCAGTGGCAGCAGGCGCAGCCAGGCGTCGCCGTACGGGACGTTCTCGTAGCGCTGCCGCCGCTCGTTCTTCACCACGTCGCGCTGGTTGTCCAGCGTTTCCTGGGTCAGCGCCGGCACCAGCCCGCCCATCCGGTCGGCCTCCAGCCAGAGCGCCAACTCCAGGTGCTCCGCCGGTACGGTCTCGAAGTAGTTGGTGCGGTCGGGGTTGGTGGTCGCGTTGAGCGACCCGCCCGAGCCCTGCACCAGCTTCATGTGCTCGGTCTTGGCCACGTTGACGGAACCCTCGAACATCAGATGCTCGAAGAGGTGGGCGAAGCCGGTCTGCCCCTCCGGCTCGTGTCGGGAGCCGACGTCGTACCAGAGGTTCACCGCGACCGCGGGGGCGGTGCGGTCCTCGCTCACCACCACGCGCAGGCCGTTGTCCAGTCGGGTCGTCTCGATGGGCCAGGGGTAACCGCTGTCGGGCATGGCACCGACGCTATCCGATCAGCCGGGCGGAAAGGTGACGCCGGTGCACCGCGGCCGGCGCCGTCCGTCGGGGAGCCGTGGCATCGACGGCGGACAGCCGGGTACCGGTGGGGCATGCCGTCTGCCGCCGTCTGCCGTACCTTCGTCGACCGCGCCGCCGTCGCCGTGGAAGGGGCCACCGCCGCCCTGACCCGGCTGCGCCGCGCCCGGCTGCTGCACCCGCTCGGCCGGTCCTTCACCGGTGAGGTGACGGTCTGGGGCGCGGCCGGGCCGCCCACCGGGGTCACGCTGCTCGACCGGCCCGGCCGCTACCCGGCGACGGTCCGGCTTTCCAAGGGGGTACCCACGCCGGCGAACTGGCCGGACGTGCTCGGGCTGGCGGTCCGGCTGCACCGGGGCGCAGAACGCCCGTTCGACCTGCTGGTCAGCTCCAGTTGCGCGGCGCCGGTGCTGCGCCACCTGCCGCTGCCCCGGCGGCGCTTCGCCGGGACCTACAGCACGATCATGTCCTACCGGACGGGACGGGGACGGCTCTACCTGGCCGCGCTGGCCGACCCGGAGTCGGTCGACCTCGGGCGCGACCTGGCCGAGGTGACCGCCGCGACCCGGGCGGACTGCCCGCGGCTGGTGCTCGCGGTCGCGTCCGCGGTCGGGCCGTGGCGGCCGTTCGGGCAGGTCAGCCTCGGTGACCAGCTCAGCGCCCAGGAGGACGCGGAGCTGGCCTTCGACCCGGTCGACAACCTGCCGGCGGGGTTGCGGATGGTGGGCCCGCTGGCCTGGTTGCGGGACCACACCTACCGGGCCTCCCGTCGGACGCGCGGCGCCGCCGCTCAGTCCGGCGGCTCGCTCGGGGTCACCGTCTGATCGGAGGTACGCCGCTCCAGGAGGGTGTCCGGCGCGGTGTACCGATCCTCCCGGACGTCGGAGTCGGTGAGGATCGCGTCCGCCTGCGCCTGCGGGTCCTCGCTGCCCACCACCGCCTCCTCGGGCAGCAGGTGCGCCCGGGACTCCACCCGATCCTGATCGCTGCGCTCATCGCTCATGCCGACCTCATACCCCGGGCGCCCGCCGGGCACGCCCCGCCCGACGCCGGGCCCGCCGGCCCCCGCCCGGCGCGGGCCCTGGCCGGCGGGTCTGACGCAGCGCGGCGGGCGGCCCCGGCGGGCGGCGCGGGCGCGGTCAGGAGCGGAACGGGCCGCGCACCTCGTAGGTGATGCCGCCGGAGGAGGAGCCGGAGGTGCCGCGCTGCGAGGAGAAGTAGAACCGGCTGCCGTCGGGCGAGAAGGCCGGCCCGCAGATCTCCGACGAGGACTGCCCGGTGATCCGCAGGAACGGGGCCACCACCTCGTCCGGCGTGATGATGTTGATCTCCATGTTGCCGCCGTCCTCGGCCACGTAGAGGTCACCGGAGCGGGCGCCGGTGATGTTGTCCACCCCGGTCAGCGGGGCCGTCCCGGGAACCAGCGAGTCGTCGTACGCCAGGTCGAGGCGCTGGTTGACGGTGTCGTACGCCCAGACCCGGTTGTCGCCCTTGGTGGTGAACCAGCAGATCCCGTCGGCGTACCAGCAGCCCTCGCCGCCGTTGAACCTCTTCGCCCCGGAGACCTGGTTGCGGGTGTAGGTGGGCGAGCCGTCCGGGTCCGGCACCCGGGCCCAGGTGACCGGGCCGCTGGTGGCGGTGCCGGCGACCAGCACCTCCAGCGTGCCGGCGGAGAGGTCGCCCCAGGTGGTGGGCCGGAACCGGTAGAAGCAGCCGGTGCTCTCGTCCTCGGTCAGGTAGATCACCTTCCGGTCGGGATCGCACGCGGCGGCCTCGTGGGTGAACCGCCCCATCGCCGCCCGCCGCACCCCGGCCTTGCCGCCCTGCGGGTACGTCTCGTAGACGTACCCCCGGCTGACCTCCTCCCCGGAGAGCCAGGTCCCCCACGGGGTCGCGCCGCCGGCGCAGTTGCGGTTGGTGTTGGACAGGATCCGGTACGCCGAGGCGATGCTGCCGTCGGCATTGAAACGCACCGCGGAGACCCCACCGGTGCTGGAGATCTCGGAGTTCGAGACGTAGATCCAGCCGGTGCCGGCGACGAAGCAGGCGCCGCCGTCCGGCGCGTCGTGCCAGGGGTACGAGGTGCCGGGCACCGGCTGCCGGGATCGGGCGATGACCCGGCTGGTGAAGCCAGCGGGGAGCTGGATGCCGTTGGCGTCGGCGGCCTGGAGCGGGCCGTACGGGCTGGTGCCGGGCTGGGCCGGGGCGGCCAGTGCGGCGCCGGCCCAGAGGCTGCCGGAGAAGGCGGCGGCGCCACCGGCGACGGTGGCGCGCAGGACGGTGCGACGGTCCATCGGGAACCTCCGGGGAGCAGCGGTCGGTGGCGATGAAGTTACCGCTGGTCACATCGACGGAGGTGAACATGAGGCGAGGCTTTGCCGACGACGTGATGGCCTTCCCCGGACCGTCGGGTACGCTGGGCCCTGTGACGCGTTCGTATCGATGGTTTAGGCAGCCGGCTCGTGAGCCGGTGACTTCACCATGATTTGACGTCACCACTCATCGAGCCGGCCGGGCAGGAGCGTTAGTTCCTGCCCATTCGCGTACGAGCAGCCGGCTCGACCCGGGCACCGGCCCCGGGGCGCGGTCGGCGGAAGGATGCCCACCGTGACGACCCCGGAGACCGATCGGGTCAGCGATCAGCGCATCGACCGTGTCGTGCCGCTGACCACTCCTGCCCTGCTGCACCACGAGCTGCCCCTGGACGACGGGCTCGCCTCGGCCGTCCTGGCCGACCGGCGCGCGGTCGGCCGGGTGCTGGACCGCGCCGACGACCGGTTGCTGGTGGTGGTCGGCCCGTGCTCGGTGCACGACCCGGCCGCCGCCCTCGACTACGCCCACCGCCTGCGTGCGGCCGCGGACCGGCTCGCCGACGACCTGCTGGTGGTGATGCGGGTCTACTTCGAGAAGCCGCGCTCGACGGTGGGCTGGAAGGGCCTGATCAACGACCCGGGGCTGGACGGCTCGGGTGACGTCAACACCGGGCTGCGGAAGGCCCGGACGCTCCTGCTCGACGTGTTGCGCCTCGGCCTCCCGGTGGGCTGCGAGTTCCTCGACCCGATCACCCCGCAGTACATCGCCGACACGGTGGGCTGGGGCGCGATCGGCGCGCGCACGGTGGAGAGCCAGGTGCACCGCCAGCTCGCCTCGGGGCTCTCCATGCCGATCGGGATGAAGAACCGCCCGGACGGCAGCATCTCCACCGCCGTGGACGCGATCCGGGCCGCCGGGGTACCGCACGTCTTCCCCGGCATCGACGTCTCCGGCACCCCGGCGATCATGCACACCCGGGGCAACGCCGACGGTCACCTGGTGCTGCGCGGCGGGGGCGGCCGGCCCAACTACGACGCGGCGTCCGTGGCCGGGGCGCTGGACCTGCTTCGGGCGGCCGGGTTGCCGGAGCGGGTGGTGATCGACGCCAGCCACGCCAACAGCGGCAAGGACCACCGCAACCAGCCGGTGGTGGCCGCCGACGTGGCCGCCCAGCTCGCCACCGGCCAGCGGGGCATCGTCGGCGTCATGCTGGAGAGCTTCCTGCTTCCCGGCCGGCAGGACCTCGACCCGACCCGCGAGCTGACCTACGGCCAGTCGGTCACCGACGCCTGCATCGGCTGGGACACCACCGAGGAGGTCCTCAGCCACCTCGCCGCCGCCGTCCGCACCCGCCGCCGCACCCCCGCTCC
>NZ_POUB01000303.1 GCF_003236335.1 Micromonospora deserti | reverse complement strand
CCCCCGCCCGGACCGCTCGCCGGTAAGCCTTCCGTAAGCCGGCGGGCGGGCGGCCGCAAGGGCGCGCCCGGCAGACTGGGCGGATGTCCGCCCGCTTTCTCCGCGCACCGCTGACCTGGGTCGTGGTCGTCGTCCTCGCCGCCGGGTCGGCGCTCGCCCTCTGGTGGTTTCAGCCCTGGAAACTGGTCACCGACACCGAGGTCGCCGAGACGCTCTCGGCCGTCGAGCCGACCACCCCGGCGGTACCCGACGCCAGCGCGACCGCCGCGGCCGGCGTCGCCCTGGTCAGTCACGGCGATTTCGTCACCCACGAGCACGACACCTCGGGCACCGCCCGGGTGGTCCGGCTGCCCGACGGCCGGCACCGGCTGGAGCTCGTCGGGCTGGCCACGTCCAACGGGCCGGACCTGCGGGTCTGGCTGACCGACCAGCCGGTCCGCCAGGGCACGGCCGGCTGGCGGGTGTTCGACGACGGCCGCTGGGTCGAACTGGGCCGGCTCAAGGGCAACCGGGGGGACCAGGGCTATGACATCCCGGCCGACGTCGACCTGACCGGACTGACCAGCGTCTCCATCTGGTGCAAGCGGTTCGCCGTCTCGTTCGGCGCGGCGCCGCTGGGCCCGGCCGCCTGACGGGCGCGCCGGCCGCCACCGCGCCGGGCGCCGCGGGCACCGGCTCGCCGGCGAGGGGAGTGGCGGTCTCGACCGATCGCCGGCCGGCTGAGAAACTGTGTGCCGGTCAGCGGGTTGGGGGTCAGATGAGCAACGGGTGGGTGCTGCCCGACGAGGTGCTTCGGGACGCGCCGGCGTACACGCCGCGCCCCGGGGAGCTGGCCGACCTGGAGCTGCTGCTCACCGGTGCGTACGCCCCGCTGAGCGGCTTCATGACCCGCGCCGACCTGGTCTCGGTGAGCCGCCGCAGCCGGCTGGCCGACGGTTCCCCGTGGCCGGTGCCGGTGACCCTCCAGGTTCCGGCGGCGCTCGCCCAGGGGCTGGACCTGCGCGACCCGGCGCACCGCACCCTGGTGCTCACCGACGGCGAGGGCGCGCCGGTGGCGGCGCTGGAGGTCACCGACGCGTGGCAGGTCCGCGACGGGGTGGCGGGCGTCGGGGGTACGGTCCGCCGGCTCGGCGACGGCGGTCACGGGCCGTTCCAGCGGCTACGCCGCACTCCCGAGGAGGTACGCGCGCTGCTGCCGCCCGGGCGGGTGCTCGGGGTGGTCGCCGACCGGCCGCTGCACCGGCCGCAGCTCGCCCAGATCGCGCACGCCGCCCGTACCCTCGGCGCTCACCTGCTGGTGATGATCCCGGTCGGTGAGGACGGCACCGGTGGGCTGCCGCCGGAGTCGCTGGTCCGCAGCATCTTCGCCGCCCGGGACCGGATGCCGCCGGCCACTCTGGTCGCCGTGCCGCTGTCGCGGCGCCGGGACGAGATCAGTGACGCGCTGCTGCGGGCCCGGGTGTCGGCCGCCTACGGCGTCACCCACCTGCTCTCCACCGGCGAGATGCTCTCCGGGGCGGGGCTGCGGGTGCTGGTCCCGCGGGAGCTGGCGTACGACAACCGCGACGGGCAGTGGCGCTGGCGGGAGGACATCCCGCCGCGCAACCGGCGGCTGGCGCTCACCCAGGCGGAGATCGACGACCTGCTGGACCGGGGCTTCCCGCTGCCCGAGTGGCACACTCCGCCGGCGGTGGCGAAGGAGCTGGCCCGGGCCCGGCCGCCGCGGCGGCACCGGGGCCTGGTGGTCTTCTTCACCGGCCTCTCCGGCTCCGGCAAGTCGACCATCGCGCGGGGGCTGGCCGACGCGCTGCGCGAGCAGGGCGAACGCACGGTCACCCTGCTCGACGGCGACGTGGTGCGCCGCGAGCTCTCCGCCGGGCTGGGCTTCAGCAAGGCCGACCGGGATCTCAACGTCCGGCGGATCGGCTGGGTGGCGGCCGAGCTCGCCCGGCACCGGGGGGTGGCCATCTGCTGCCCGATCGCTCCATACGCGGCTGCCCGGGCGACGGCCCGGGAGATGGCGCTGGCGGCCGGGGCAGGCTTTTTGCTCGTGCATGTGGCCACCCCGCTGGAGGTCTGCGAGCAGCGCGACCGCAAGGGCCTGTACGCCCGGGCCCGCGCCGGCCTGCTCACCGGGATGACCGGCGTGGACGACCCGTACGAGGAGCCGACCGAAGCCGACCTGGTCATCGACACCACCGAGCTCACGGTCGACGAGGCGGTCCAGGCCGTCATGCACCAGCTGACCGAGACGGGGTGGGTCGAGCCGCGGCTCCCGGCGTTCTGATCCTCCGATCACCACCCGTTCCTTCCGCCGCTCACCCCTTCACGCTAGTGTTCGTCTTTGTTGGAACACGTTCGACCGCGTGAGAGTGCGCGGCAGGCGCGGAGGTGCGGTGGATGCTCGCGCAGCAGCGGCAGGCGGCCATCCTGGACCGGGTCCGCACGACCGGCGGGGTACGAGTCACCGAGCTGGCCGCCGAGTTCGGCGTCTCGGACATGACCATCCGCCGGGACCTGGAGGCGCTGCACGAGCGCGGCCTGCTGGCCAAGGTGCACGGTGGGGCCACCGTCGCCGGCCCGGGCTCGACGGACGAGCCGGGCTTCCGGGCCAAGTCGGTACGTCAGCTGGCCGAGAAGGCGGCGATCGCGGCCCACGCCGCCGAGCTGGTCCGACCCGGCGCGGCGATCGCCCTCTCCGCCGGCACCACCACCGCCGAGCTGGCCCGCCGCCTGGTCGACGTGCCGGGCCTGACCGTGGTGACCAACTCGCTGCCGGTGGCCGAGATCCTGCACGCCGGCGGCCGCCCGGACCAGACGGTGGTGCTCACCGGCGGGGTGCGTACGCCGTCGGACGCCCTGGTCGGGCCGCTGGCCGTGGGCGCGATCCGGTCGCTGCACCTGGACCTGCTCTTCCTCGGTGTGCACGGGATCAGCGAGCGGGCTGGCTTCACCACCCCGAACCTGATGGAAGCGGAGACCGACCGGGCCCTGGTGAACGCCGCCGACCGGCTGGTCGTGCTCGCCGACCACACCAAGTGGGGCACCGTCGGCATTTCCTCGATCGTCGCCCTCTCCGCCGCCCACCTGCTGGTCACCGACGACGGGTTGCCCACCGGGGCGCGGCGGGTGCTCGGCGAGCAGGTGGGCGAGCTGGTGATGGTGACGGCGACGGGCGGGGGCGGCACGACGACCACGCCGACGAGTGGAGGGGCGGCGCAGTGAAGCGCACCGCGATCGACCTGGCCGACGGCCGGGAGCTGATCTACTTCGACGAGCGGGACGACGCTGTCCGCGACCAGCCGGACCGGCGGGAGCTGCCCGCGCCGCCGCCGGCCAGTCAGCTGCGGTACGACCCACTGACCGACGAGTGGGTAGCCTTCGCCGTGCACCGGCAGACCCGGACCTTCCTCCCCCCGGCCGACCAGTGCCCGCTCTGCCCCTCTACCCCGGACCGGCTGAGCGAGATCCCGGCACCCGACTACGACGTCGCGGTCTTCGAGAACAGATTCCCGGCGCTCAGCGGCAATGTGGCGGCGGAACCGGCACAGATCACCCCGTTCACGCCGGTCCGCCCCGGCCGGGGACGCTGCGAGGTGGTCTGCTTCACCGACGATCACAACGCCTCCTTCGCCAGCCTGCCGCCACGGCGGGTACGCACCGTGCTGGACGCGCTGGCCGACCGGACCACGGCGCTCGGCGAGCTGCCCGGGGTGGAGCAGGTGTTCTGCTTCGAGAACCGGGGGGTGGAGATCGGCGTCACCCTGCACCACCCGCACGGGCAGATCTACGCGTACCCCTTCGTGACGCCGCGGACCGGGGCGCTGCTGGCCGCCGCCCGCCGGCACGCGGCGCGCACCAGCGGCCGCAACCTGTATGCCGACGTGCTCGCCGCCGAGCGGGCCGCCGGCGACCGGGTGGTGGTCAGCAACGAGCACTGGACGGCGTACGTGCCGGCGGCCGCGCGCTGGCCGTTCGAGGTACACGTGGCCCCGCACCGGCCGGTGCCGGACATCCCGGCCCTGACCGACGGGGAGCGGGACGCCTTCGGGCCGCTCTACCTGGACCTGCTGCGCCGCTTCGACGGGCTCTTCGACCTGCCGATGCCCTACATCGCCGCCTGGCACCAGGCACCGGTCCGCGTCGACCGCGAGCTGGGCCACCTGCACCTGCAGCTGTTCAGCACCCGGCGGGCCAGGGACAAACTGAAGTACCTGGCCGGGTCGGAGTCCGGGATGGGCGTCTTCATCAACGACATCGCGCCCGAGCGGGCCGCCGAGCTGCTCCGCGCCGCCTGACCCGAGATCTGCGCGGCGTCCGGGACAGCACGGGGGCCGAGACAGGGCGCGGGGGGCCCGGGACAGGGCCCCCCGCAGGGAAGGGACGGCTGGCTGCGTACGACAGCCGGGAAGGCTGGCTGATCGCACGCATGCCGCGAGGCGACCGCGTCAACCTTCCTGGACGCGACTGGCATCTCGTCCAACCTGGTCAACGAGGCGCGCCGGGCGCAGGTAACGCAACCTCCCGGCGCCGAACGGATCCTGGTACGAACGGGCCCCGGGAGGGGTCGCCCCGTACCACGATCTCCGGCCCCGACGGGGCGGGCCCGCCGGCGGATGCCGGCGGGCCCGTGGGTACGGCGCGAGATCAGGCGGCGAGCTTGCGCGCCAGGTTCTCGTCGAGCGCGCCCATGAACTCGTCGGTGGTCAGCCACGGGGCGTCCCGCGAGATGAGCAGCGCGAGGTCCTTGGTCATCTGGCCGCCCTCGACCGTCTCGACGCAGACCCGCTCCAGAGTGTTGGCGAACTCGGTGACCGCCGGGGTGCCGTCCAGCTTGCCCCGGTGGGCCAGGCCACGGGTCCAGGCGAAGATCGACGCGATCGGGTTGGTCGACGTCTTCTCGCCCTTCTGCCACTGCCGGTAGTGCCGGGTGACGGTGCCGTGCGCGGCCTCGGCCTCGACGGTGCGGCCGTCCGGGGTCATCAGCACCGAGGTCATCAGGCCGAGCGAGCCGAAGCCCTGGGCGACGGTGTCGGACTGCACGTCACCGTCGTAGTTCTTGCAGGCCCAGACGAAGCCGCCCTCCCACTTGAGCGCGGCGGCGACCATGTCGTCGATCAACCGGTGCTCGTAGCTGATGCCGGCGGCCTCGAACTCGGCCTTGAACTCGTTCTCGAACACCTCGGCGAAGATGTCCTTGAACCGGCCGTCGTACGCCTTGAGGATGGTGTTCTTGGTCGAGAGGTAGACCGGGTAGCCGCGGTCGAGGCCGTAGCGCATGGAGGCGCGGGCGAAGTCCCGGATCGACTCGTCGAAGTTGTACATGCCCATGGCGACGCCGCCGCCGGGGAACTGGGCGATCTCCATCTCCATTGGGGCGGAGCCGTCGGCCGGGGTGTAGGTGATGGTCACCGTGCCCGGGCCGGGCACCACGAAGTCGGTGGCCTTGTACTGGTCGCCGTGGGCGTGCCGGCCGATGATGATCGGCTTGGTCCAGCCCGGGACCAGCCGCGGCACGTTGGACATGATGATCGGCTCGCGGAAGACGACGCCGCCGAGGATGTTGCGGATGGTGCCGTTCGGCGACCGCCACATCTTCTTCAGGCCGAACTCCTCGACCCGGGCCTCGTCCGGGGTGATGGTCGCGCACTTGACGCCGACGCCGTGCTCCTTGATGGCGTTGGCCGCGTCGACGGTCACCTGGTCGTCGGTCTCGTCGCGGTGCTGGATCGACAGGTCGTAGTAGCGGAGGTCGACGTCGAGGTAGGGCAGGATCAGCTGCTCCCGGATCTGCTTCCAGATGATCCGGGTCATCTCGTCGCCGTCGAGCTCCACGACCGGGTTGTTTACCTTGATCTTCGCCATCGGCCGGCGCTCCTCTCGGGGGACACGTGCTCAAGCAGTACGAGCGTACTGGAAACGGGCCGGCAGCCCCCAGCCGGCCTCGGTCGGCCGGGATATCGGGGTGCCCGACGCAGGAGATCACTGGCATCATCACCCGATGCCACTGCGCCGCACCCTCGGGTCTATCACGGTCACCGCACTGACTGACGCCGAGGGGCCGTTCTTCCAGCCCCGCGAGGAGGCGTTCCCGGACGCCACGCCGGAGCGGTGGCGCGAGGCCGACCGGCGGGATCCCACCTCGGTGACCGCCGACGGGGGTTGGTGGCTACGGTTCCGCAGCTTCGCTCTGCGGAACGGGGACGGGCCGGTCACCCTGGTCGACGCCGGAATCGGACCCACGGGCTCCCCCGCGTCCAGCTGGGCGCCGGTGCCGGGGCGGCTGCCGGCCGAACTGGCCGTGGCCGGCATCGACCCCGCCGACGTGCGCACCGTGGTGCTGACCCACCTGCACACCGACCACGTCGGCTGGGCGGTCACCGGCACGCCGGGACAGCCGTATTTCCCGAACGCGGACTACCTGCTCCAGCGGGCCGAGCTGGCCGCGCTGGAGACGATCAACCCTGGGCTGCGGGCCGGCCTGGTCGCGCCGTTGCGCGCCGCCGGCCAGCTCCGGGAGGTCGACGGCGACACCGACCTCACCCCGGGGATACGCGTGCTGAGCACGCCGGGGCACACCCCCGGCCACCAGTCGGTACTGCTGGACGCCGGCGACGAGCGACTGCTGGTCACCGGCGACCTGCTGGTGCACGCCGTGCAACTGGTCGACCCGGAGCTGGCGTACGCCCACGAGGTGGATCCGACCACGGCCCGCCGGTCCCGAATCGCCCTCCTCCGCGACCTGGCCGCCCAGACCCCCACCGTCGTGCTCGCCACCCCACACC
>NZ_POUB01000302.1 GCF_003236335.1 Micromonospora deserti | reverse complement strand
AAGAGACAGCCCAGGGCCTGCGCCCGCAGCGCGGGCCACGGCCGCGGTCCGCGGTCCGCCGCTCGCGACCCGCGTCCGCCGCCGGCCGCCCGCCCTCCGGGCGTCGAGGCGCCCTGGCGGCAGGCGGTGGGTGTCCGGTTGGGGCGCGATCGGCGGGTTGGGGGACGCCGCGACACGTCGCGTGGGCACGACGGCTTACACTTCTCGTCGCCACGGGGTGTGGCGCAGCTTGGTAGCGCACTCGCTTTGGGAGCGAGGGGCCGTGGGTTCAAATCCCGCCACCCCGACTGTCGTCCGCGGCCGGTCCGCCGGGGCCGCCCTTCGCGCGGTCCGCGGGCGCTGCCGGCCGGTCCGGCCGGCTCGCCTACACTCGATGGGCCAATCACGCCCAGACTCAAACCCGAGATCCGTCAAGGAGTACGCCTGTGAAGAGCACCGTCGAGACTCTGAGCCCGACGCGCGTGCGGCTCGCCATCGAGGTGCCGTTCGTCGAGCTCGAGCCGAGCCTCAAGAAGGCGTACCGGGAGATCGGCCAGCAGGTCCAGGTGCCCGGCTTCCGCCGGGGCAAGGTGCCGGCCGCCGTGATCGACCAGCGGGTGGGCCGGGGCACTGTCCTCAACGAGGCGGTGCAGGAGGCCATCCCGCAGAACATCCTCGCCGCGGTGCGTGAGCACGACCTGAAGACGCTCGGCCGCCCTGAGGTGGAGATCACCGAGTTCACCGACGGTGACTCGCTCAACTTCACCGCCGAGGTCGACGTCCGCCCGGAGATCACCGTGCCCGACCTGGCCACCATTGAGGTGACTGTGGACGAGCTCCAGGTCGACGACAGTGAGATCGACGAGCAGGTGAAGAGCCTGCGTGAGCGTTTCGCCACCCTGAAGACCGTCGAGCGGGCCGCCCAGGAGGGCGACTACGTCCAGATCGATCTGAACGCGACCGTCGACGGCGAGGAGGTGCCGGGCGGCTCGGCGAGCAACATCTCCCACGAGGTCGGCAGCAAGCAGCTCCTGCCGGGCCTGGACGAGGCTCTCGTCGGCCTGGCGGCGGGTGAGAGCACCACCTTCACCACCCAGCTGGTCGGCGGTGACTTCGCCGGCCGGGACGCCGAGGTGGCGGTGACCGTCCGCACGGTCAAGGAGAAGGAGCTGCCGGAGCTCAACGACGAGTTCGCCCAGATGGCGAGCGAGTTCGACACCATCGACGAGCTGCGCGACGACCTGCGTGAGCGGGTCACCCGGGGCAAGCGGGTGGAGCAGATCTACGCCGCCCGGGACAAGGCCCTCGAGCAGCTGGTCGCCGCCGCCGAGGTGCCGGCGCCGGAGGGTGTGGTCCGCGAGGAGGTCGAGAGCCGCAAGCAGGCGATGGTCGACCAGCTGGAGCGGATCGGCGCCTCCCTGGAGGAGTACCTCGCCGCCGAGGAGAAGACCGAGGAGCAGATCGACGCCGAGCTGGCCGAGGCGGCGACCGAGGGCGTCAAGATCCAGCTGCTGCTGGACACGCTCGCCGACGCCGAGGATGTCCAGGTCTCCGACGACGAGTTCGGGCACGAGATCGTCCACCGGGCCCAGCGCGCCGGGATGGCTCCGCAGCAGTACTACGACCAGCTGGTCCGGTCCGGCGCGGCCGGTGCGGTCTACGGCGACGTGCGGCGCGGGAAGGCACTGGCCTCGGTCATGGAGCGCATCAAGATCAAGGATTCGGCCGGCAACGAGGTCAGCCTCGACGCGCTGCGCGCCGCCGGCGAGGCCGAGCACGACCACGAGCACTGACACCTCGGGTGCGGCCGTCGTCCACCGCCATGGGGGACGGCGGCCGAAACCCTTTCCGGGGTACGCCTTCCGCGAGGTGCGCTGATAGCGAACACTGCCCCGACCGGGACTCTGCGGTTCCGCTGAGCGGTTAGTGTCGGGTAGGACGGTACGGAGAGCGAAGGGCTGCCATGACCGACATGCACATCCCACCGAAGCCGCTCCGGGCGATCGATGCCCGAGGTGGCGACAACATTGGCAACCTCGACGACTCGGTCTACAACCGGTTGCTCAAGGAGCGGATCATCTTCCTGGGCAGCGAGGTGACCGACCAGGTCGCCAACCGCATCTGCGCGCAGCTGCTGCTGCTCGCCGCGGAGGACCCGGACCGCGACATCAACCTCTGGATCAACTCGCCGGGTGGCTCGGTCTACTCGGGCATGGCGATCTACGACACCATGCAGTTCATCGACAACGACGTTTCGACGGTGGCGATGGGCATGGCCGCCTCGATGGGTCAGCTGCTGCTCTGCGCGGGCACCAAGGGCAAGCGCTACGCCCTCCCACACGCGCGGATCATGATGCACCAGCCGTCCGGTGGGATGGGCGGCACGGCCGCCGACATCGCCATCCAGGCCGAGCAGATGCTCTACACCAAGCGGATGTTCCAGGAGCGGGTCGCCCACCACACCGGCCAGCCCCCGGCCCAGATCGAGGCGGACTCGGACCGCGACCGTTGGTTCACCGCCCAGGAGGCCGTGGACTACGGCTTCATCGACAAGGTGATCACCGGGGCCGCCCAGGTTCCGGAAGGCGCCGGGACCCTGAGCTGAGGAGCTGACGATGACCGATCTGAGCCTGCCGCCCCAGTTCGCGGCCGTGCACAACCGCTACGTCCTGCCGTCGTTCGTCGAGCGCACGTCGTACGGGGTCAAGGAGTCCAACCCGTACAACAAGCTCTTCGAGGACCGGATCATCTTCCTCGGCGTCCAGGTCGACGACGCGTCGGCCAACGACGTGATGGCGCAGCTGCTGACGCTCGAGGGCACCGACCCGGACCGCGACATCATCATGTACATCAACTCGCCGGGTGGTTCGTTCACGGCCATGACGGCGATCTACGACACCATGCAGTACGTCCGGCCGGACATCCAGACGGTCTGCCTCGGCCAGGCCGCCAGCGCGGCGGCGGTGCTGCTCTCCGCCGGCACGCCGGGCAAGCGGATGGCCCTGCCGAACTCCCGCATCATCATCCACCAGCCGGCCACGGAGGGCGGCTACGGGCAGGGCTCGGACATCGAGATCCAGGCCCGGGAGATCCTGCGGATGCGGACCCAGCTCGAGGAGATGCTCTCCCGGCACTGCAACCAGCCGATCGAGAAGGTTCGCAAGGACATCGATCGCGACAAGATCATGACGGCCGAGGAGGCCCGCGAGTACGGGCTGGTGGACACCATCCTCACCAGCCGCAAGAAGGGCCTGCTGGCCGCCAACGCAGCCAGCTGAGCGATCCAGCTCGGAGGTCGGCCGGGAGTCCGCTCCCGGCCGACCTCTGACACACCCGTTTTGGGGGTCGGAGAAACCTCCGCCAGCGGGTAACGTCGGGTCTGTAGCGCTTCGCTGGTCGACTCGGCGGGGTGAACGGAGACGGACGGGGCACAGCGTCCGCAGGTCATGGCCGGGTTTCCGGCCGGTGAGTGCAGGGAGAAACGTAGGTGGCACGGATCGGTGACGGCGGCGACCTACTCAAGTGCTCCTTCTGCGGCAAGTCGCAGAAGCAGGTCAAGAAACTCATCGCGGGCCCCGGGGTCTACATCTGCGACGAGTGCATCGATCTCTGCAACGAGATCATCGAGGAGGAGCTGGCCGAGTCCGGCGAGGTGAAGTGGGAAGAGCTTCCCAAGCCGATGGAGATCTGCCAGTTCCTCGACAACTACGTCGTCGGGCAGGACCAGGCCAAGAAGGCGCTCGCCGTCGCGGTCTACAACCACTACAAGCGGATCCAGGCCGAGGCGGCCGGCGCGCCGGGCTCGGGCAGCGACGCGGTCGAACTGGCCAAGTCCAACATCCTGCTGATCGGCCCGACCGGGTGCGGTAAGACCCACCTGGCGCAGACCCTGGCCCGGATGCTGAACGTCCCGTTCGCCATCGCCGACGCCACCGCGCTCACCGAGGCCGGCTACGTCGGCGAGGACGTGGAGAACATCCTCCTCAAGCTGATCCAGGCCGCCGACTACGACATCAAGCGCGCTGAGACCGGCATCATCTACATCGACGAGGTCGACAAGATCGCCCGTAAGTCGGAGAATCCGTCGATCACCCGCGATGTCTCCGGCGAGGGCGTCCAGCAGGCGCTGCTCAAGATCCTGGAAGGCACGGTCGCCAACGTGCCGCCGCAGGGGGGCCGCAAGCACCCGCACCAGGAGTTCATCCAGATCGACACCACCAACGTGCTCTTCATCTGCGGTGGTGCCTTCGCCGGGCTCGACCAGATCATCGAGGCCCGCACCGGCCAGGGCGGCACCGGCTTCGGCGCCCGGCTGCGCGCGGTCTCCGAACGCTCGACCGACGACATCTTCGGTCAGGTCATGCCGGAGGACATGCTGAAGTTCGGCCTGATCCCCGAGTTCATCGGCCGCCTCCCGGTGATCACCAACGTGCGCAGCCTCGACCGCCAGGCGCTGGTGCAGATCCTCACCGAGCCGCGCAACGCCCTGGTCCGGCAGTACCAGCGCCTCTTCGAGCTGGACGGCGTCGAGCTGGAGTTCGAGCAGCCGGCCCTGGAGGCGATCGCCGACCAGGCGATGCTGCGCGGCACCGGCGCCCGTGGCCTCCGCGCCATCATGGAGGAGGTCTTGCTCTCCGTGATGTACGAGGTGCCGAGCAACCCCGACGCCGCCCGGGTGCTGATCACCCGCGAGGTGGTCCTGGAAAACGTCAACCCGACGATCGTGCCTCGCGAGTTCACCGGCCGGCGGGCCCGCCGGGACCGCGAGGAGAAGTCCGCCTGACCCGCACCCCGGCCAGTCAGGCCGGCAGTTGGGCACCGCCGCACCGCCGCACCGCCGCACCGCCGCACCGCCGCACCGTGGTGACGCGGTGACGCGGTGACGCGACCGCCCCGCTGGTGGTGTGCCGGAAATCCGGGAAGCGGGGGTGGTCCGCCACCGACCCGGGCGCTCGGCTCGCGTCCGAGCTGTCGCCGGGGGCGCTCCGCCCGTACGCTGATGCCCATGCGCGTCGCCGTCTGCCAGCTCAACGCCCGGGACGACCGCAAGGCGAATCTCACCGCGGCGGAGGCCCTGCTGGACCGCGCGGCCGCCGCCGGCGCGGACCTCGCGGTCCTGCCGGAGTACGTCGACTACCTCGGCCCCGCCGCGGGGCTGCCCGAGCCCGAGCCGGTGGACGGCGAGGTGGGTCAGTTCTTCGCCGCCGTCGCACGCCGCCTGGGCATGTGGGTGATCGCCGGCTCGTTCCACGAGCGCGGCCCGGACCCCACGCACACCTGGAACACCTCGCTCGTCTTTGACCGCACCGGCACGCTCGCCGCCAGCTACCGAAAGATCCATCTGTACGACGTGGAGATCCCCGGCCGGGTGTCGTACCTGGAGTCGGCGACGGTGGCGCCGGGGGACCAGCCGGTGGTGGTCGACGTCGAGGGCCTCCGTGTCGGGTTGTCGATCTGCTACGACCTGCGTTTCCCGGAGCTGTACCGGCAGCTGGCCACCGACGGCGGGGCCCAGCTGCTCGTGGTGCCGGCCGCCTTCATGCTGCACACCGGGCGGGACCACTGGGAGGTGCTGCTGCGCGCGCGGGCGATCGAGAACCAGTGCTTCGTCGCGGCCGCCGGTCAGATCGGCGACCACGAGCCGGGCCGGACCTGCTTCGGGCGCAGCATGGTGGTCGACCCCTGGGGGACGGTGCTCAGCCAGGTGCCGGACGGTCCGGGCTTCGCCGTCGCGGACCTCCACCTGGACCGCCTGCACACCATCCGGGCCGAGCTGCCCAGCCTGGCGAATCGGCGGATCTGACCGGCCCTACCCCTGCAGCAGTACGCCCACCACCGCGAAGCCGGCGATCGCGGCGGCCGTGACCAGCAACGCCGTGGTCATCCGGGACCGCCCTCGGCGGGCCAGCCGGCCTACCGAGACGACGACGACGAAGAGGACGAAGGCGCCGATGACCAGCTGCCAGAACGGCAGCAGCAGTCCGAGCAGCGCGTCGTCGGCGAGCACCGCCGTCGGAGAGCGGGACAGGTCATCCATGCAAGACACTCTGGCACGGCGGAACCGCTTCCGGACCCGGTGTACTGGTCACGGAGTCAGCACAGCTCCCACCAGGCGTGGTCCACGAGGAAATACCGGGGCGAGATCCGGGGTTGTACAGGTCGTGCGCCGCGTTTCCTGGCAAGGGAGCGTGGCGGCGGGGCTGGCCCGTACGGCCGATCCGCCGGCGCCCGCCGGGAACATCCAGGTGACGTGGTGAGTTGACTTATATTGCGCAGGCCCCGACAAGGCGCGGGCGGCTCAGTGAAGCCCCTCGATTTGCCTTCTGCGGGCCGGCCGCGTAACTTTCTCTCTGCACGCGGGAGGCCGGGCAAACCGGCCGAGAACGGGCACCAGGCTCGTGGCGGAGACGCCGAGCGAGGCTGGGGATCGGGCGGTGCGGGGCACTCCGGAAGTCGGGGTTGCGATCGCGAAGCCGACCGGGTAGAGTGCTGAGGCCGGCAGGAGCCGGGCGGATAGCCGCGACGCGGCGATCGGCCGGTCTGCGGCTTTCCACGACAGACACAATCGCCGTACTACGGCGTGCGTCGACGTGGGTCTGGGACGCGCCAAGTTGATCACCTCGGGTTCGAGGTTGACGGCGAGGAGCCGACCGGGTAAGTTGGTGAGGTTGCCCCAGACGGGCTCCCAAGTATGGGATGTTCGGGTGGTGTGTGGTTGTTCTTTGAGAACTCAACAGGGTGCTTGATAAGCCAGTGCCAATTTGTTTGATATCCCTGGCTGGTTGATTCTTCGGGGTCTTCTGGTTTGGGGTTCCTTTGGCAACACTT
>NZ_POUB01000301.1 GCF_003236335.1 Micromonospora deserti | reverse complement strand
CACCGCCACCCCGCAGTCGCCCGCGCCCCCGCGCCGTGCCGCGCCGCAAGATCCGCGCAACCTCAAAGGTGCTGCCTCGACCCCGCCCGGGAGCCGACACCTTCCCCGAAGTTGCCGCCTTCCCGCGCGCCGCGCAAGCGTCGCGCAAGTCGGGGGTGCACGATGGGGTGCGCCGCCGCTTGGCGGGTCAGAAGAGTTCGGGGCGGCGCTTGCGGCGTTCGTTGAAGTCGCGCATGCGCTGCGGGTAGCCCATGAGGCGGACGTCGTAGACGGGGATGCCCATCCGGTAGGCGAATCGGCGGGCGCCGTCCGGGCCGTCGATCCGCCGGCGGGTCCACTCACCGTCGTCGGCGATCAGCATGACCGTGGTCTCGGTGACGGTGGTCCGCGGCTCGATGTACGCCTCGACACCGCGCCGGGTGCGGACGAAGTCCTCGAGATGGTCCAGATCCGCCCGGTCAGCCTGACGGTCGAGGCTAACCGGACGCGCCTTCTTCCGCCGTCGGAACAGTCCCACCGAGCCCTCTCCCCCACATTCCGTCATCGAAGCCCGTGCCAAGGGTACGTGTCCCCGACGTGTCGTTGGGCACCTCACTACGCGGCCTGAACGCGGTGGTGACAAGATGACCGAGGTGGGGTGTCGGTGTTACCCCGCCGTAACCCCCGATGCAGTGACGCGACCTGGGAGTTGGACGTGAGCGAGCCGAACGACGCAACCTTCGACATCGTCATCCTCGGAGGTGGCAGCGGCGGCTACGCGGCGGCGCTGCGGGCCGCCCAGCTGGGTCTCTCCGTCGCGCTGGTCGAGAAGGGCAAGCTCGGCGGCACCTGCCTGCACAACGGCTGCATCCCGACCAAGGCGCTGCTGCACGCGGCCGAGATCGCCGACCAGACCCGCGAGTCGGAGCAGTTCGGCGTGAAGGCGGAGCTGGTCGGCATCGACATGGCGGCGGTCAACTCGTACAAGGACGGGGTGGTCTCCCGGCTGTACAAGGGCCTGCAGGGCCTGGTGGGCGGCGCGAAGAACATCACCTTCGTTGCGGGCGCGGGCAAGCTGGTCGCGCCGAACACCGTCGAGGTCGACGGTCGGCGCTACACCGGCCGCAACGTGGTCCTGGCCTCCGGCTCGTACGCCAAGAGCCTGCCCGGCCTGGAGATCGACGGTGAGCGGATCATCACCAGCGACCACGCCCTGACCCTGGACCGGGTCCCCGCCTCGGCGATCGTGCTCGGCGGCGGCGTGATCGGCGTCGAGTTCGCCAGCGTGTGGAAGTCCTTCGGGGTGGACGTCACCATCGTCGAGGCGCTGCCCCGCCTGGTCGCCGCGGAGGACGAGGAGTCCTCGAAGGCGCTGGAGCGGGCCTTCCGCAAGAGGAAGATCAACTTCAAGGTCGGCAAGCCGTTCGAGAAGGTCGAGAAGACCGACAACGGCGTCCGGGTGATGATCGCCGGCGGCGAGACGGTCGAGGCGGAGCTGCTGCTGGTCGCCGTCGGCCGGGGCCCGAACACCGCCAACCTCGGCTACGAGGAGCAGGGCGTCAAGATGGACCGCGGCTATGTGCTGACCGACGAGCGGCTGCGCACCAGCGTGCCGAACGTCTACGCGGTCGGCGACATCGTGCCCGGCCTTCAGCTGGCCCACCGCGGCTTCCAGCAGGGCATCTTCGTGGCCGAGGAGATCGCCGGCCAGAACCCGGCCGTCATCGACGAGGCCGGCATCCCCCGGGTCACCTACTCCGACCCCGAGCTGGCGTCGGTCGGGCTGACCGAGGCGAGGGCCAAGGAGCAGTACGGCGCCGACAAGGTGAAGACCTACAACTACAACCTGGGTGGCAACGGCAAGAGCCAGATCCTCAAGACGGCCGGCTTCGTGAAGCTGGTCCGGGTGGAGGACGGCCCGGTGGTCGGCGTGCACATGGTCGGCGCCCGGGTCGGCGAGCTGGTCGGCGAGGCGCAGCTCATCTACAACTGGGAGGCGTACCCGGCTGAGGTGGCGCAGCTCGTGCACGCCCACCCGACGCAGAACGAGGCCCTGGGCGAGGCGCACCTGGCCCTCGCCGGCAAGCCGCTGCACGCGCACGCCTGATCACGACAACCGCGGCGTCCGGCGACGGGCGATGATCCCACCAGGGGAATGAAGGAGTCTCAGAGAAATGCCGGTATCGGTCACCATGCCCCGGCTCGGCGAGAGCGTCACCGAGGGCACCGTCACGCGCTGGCTCAAGCAGGAGGGCGACACCGTCGAGGTTGACGAGCCGCTGCTCGAGGTGTCGACCGACAAGGTCGACACCGAGATCCCGTCCCCGGCGGCGGGCGTGCTGAGCCGGATCGTCGTGGGCGAGGACGAGACCGCCGAGGTCGGCAGCGAGCTGGCCGTGATCTCCGGGCCGGGCGAGTCGGCCGGCGAGGCCGCGCCGCAGCAGCAGGCCGAGCCGGCCGTCGAGCCGACGGCCGCCGCCGAGGGCACCGGCCCGGAGCCGGAACGGCCGGCCGCGGAGCAGCCGGCGGCCCAGGCCGCCCCGGCGCCGTCGGCCACGGGCACCCCGGTCACGATGCCGGCCCTGGGCGAGAGCGTCACCGAGGGTACGGTCACCCGCTGGCTCAAGCAGGTCGGCGACACCGTCGAGGTGGACGAGCCGCTGCTGGAGGTCTCGACCGACAAGGTCGACACCGAAATCCCCTCGCCGGTCGCCGGCACCCTTTTGGAAATCCGGGTCGCCGAGGACGAGACCGCCGATGTCGGCGCCGAGCTGGCCGTGATCGGCGTCGCCGGTGCCGCGCCGGCCGAGCCGAAGCCGGCGCCGAAGCCGGCGCCGAAGCCCGAGCCGAAGGCCGAGGCGCAGCCGGCGCCGACGGTCAAGGAGCCGACCCCGGGGATGTCGTACAACGAGCCGGCGCCGGAGGCCGAGACCGCCGCCCAGCCGGCGAAGGCCGAGCAGGCGGCGCAGCCGGCCGCCCCGACGCCGACCCCGCAGCGCCCGACCGCCCCCGCCGCCGGCGGCGGTGAGGAGGCGGCCGGTTACGTGACGCCGCTGGTGCGCAAGCTGGCCAGCGAGCACGGCGTCAACCTCTCCTCGGTCAACGGCACCGGCGTCGGCGGGCGGATCCGCAAGCAGGACGTGCTGGAGGCGGCCGAGAAGGCCCGGGCTGCGAAGGCCGCGCCGGCCCCGGCCGCGGCGCAGCCCGCCGCGGCGGCGGCCCCGGCGAAGCCGGCCGCGAAGCCGCAGCCGAGCGCTAAGCGCGGCACCACCGAAAAGCTGCCCCGGATCCGGGCCACCATCGCCAAGCGGATGCAGCAGTCGCTGCACGAGATGGCGCAGCTGACCACGGTGGTCGAGGTGGACGTCACCAAGATCGCCAAGCTGCGGGCGCAGGCCAAGGACTCGTTCCAGCAGCGGCACGGCGCCAAGCTGTCGTTCCTGCCGTTCTTCGCCCTGGCCGCGATCGAGGCGCTGCAGACCTACCCGATCGTCAACGCCAGCATGGACATGGAGGCCGGCACGATCACCTACCCGGACGCCGAGCACCTCGGTGTCGCGGTGGACGCCGAGCGCGGCCTGATGGTGCCGGTGGTGCACAACGCCGGCGACCTGAACCTGGGCGGGCTGGCCAAGCGGATCGCCGATCTGGCCGAGCGCACCCGGGCCAACAAGATCAGCCCGGACGAGCTGGCCGGCGCCACCTTCACGCTGACCAACACGGGCAGCCGGGGGGCACTCTTCGACACCCCGATCGTGCCGTCGCCGCAGTCGGCGATGCTCGGTACGGGTGCCGTGGTCAAGCGTCCGGTCGTGGTCAACGACCCGGAGCTGGGCGAGGTCGTCGCCGTCCGGTCGATGGTCTACCTGGCCCTGTCGTACGATCACCGGCTGATCGACGGCGCCGACGCCGCCCGCTTCCTGGTCGCGGTCAAGGAGCGGCTGGAGGCCGGCAACTTCGAGGCCGAGCTGGGCCTGTAGTCCGTCCCCGTACGCGCGTCAGGGCGCCCCGGTCACGTGACCGGGGCGCCCTGTTGCCGTTGGGCGGCTGGCCGGCGCCGGCGTCGATGCCCGCCGCCGTCAGCGGGATCAGGCCGCTGTGAGGCTCTCCTCCGAGACCTGCCACAGCCGCTGCGCGGCCTCCGCGTCCATGGCGTACGGCGCGTAGCCGGTGCGGGTGCCGGGCTGGTTCGGGCCGGCCTCCTGGCAGTCCTCGAAGTAGCGCCCGCCGACGCCGTCGAGCAGCGGCGACGTGGCGACCAGTACCGAGGTGGCGGCACCCTGCTCCGGGGTCTTCCAGTAGGCGGCCCCGCCCCCGCTCTGCGCCCGCATCCGGTCCAGTTCCTCCTCGCTGATGTAGCGCTGGAGGTTGGTGCGGATCGCGCCCGGCATCAGCGCGTTGGCGAGGATGCCGTCGTCGCCCCAGCGCCGCGTCGCCTCCACGGCGAAGAGCACGTTGGCGGTCTTGGACTGCCCGTACGCCTCCCACGGGTCGTACGGGCGCCGCTCGAAGTGGATGTCCTCGAAGACCACCGGCGAGCGCAGGTGGGCGGCCGAGCTGACCGAGACGACCCGGGCGCCGCCCGCCGCGGCCAACGCCCGGTGCAGCCCGGTGGTCAGCGCGAAGTGGCCCAGGTGGTTGGTGGCGAACTGCATCTCCCAGCCCTGCGGGGTGCGCGTCTCGGGCGAGGCCATGATGCCGGCGTTGTTGACCAGGATGTGCAGCGGGCCGTCCCAGGTCGCCACCAAGGCCGCCACCGACGCCAGATCGGCCAGATCCAGCGGAGCGACGAGCACCCGGTCATTGCCGGTGCTGGCGGTGATCTCGGCCGCGGCGCGCTGCCCCTGGTCGAGCCTGCGGACGGCGAGCGTGACCTCCGCCCCGGCGGCGGCGAGCGCCCGGCCGGTCTCCACCCCGATACCGGACCCGCCGCCGGTGACGACGGCCCGCCGGCCGGTGAGGTCGATGCCGCGCACCACCTCCATCGCGGTGGTGTCACGGGAGAAGGGCGTGCTGACACGTGTGCTGGTGGTCATGATCCATCCTTGTCCGGCGCGGCAGGGACCGGTCGTCCGCCGCGGGCGCTTTCCCAGCCCGGCGCCGAGGTAACGCTGGAAACCGTCGCCAGGACGCCGGGGCCGGGGTCGGCACCCTCTACCGCCACGTCCCGGCCGGGAGCGCTGGTCGAGGCGGCGTACGCAACGAGCTGGCCAAGCTCTGCGACGCGGCGGAGGAGCTGCTCGCCGCGCTCACCCGACTGCTGGACGCGGGCGCGGCGGCCGGCACCCTCCGGGCCGACGTACCCCGGGCGACGTGCTGGCCGGCCTCAGCGGGGTGTGTCCCTCGCGGCTGGCGACCGGCGCAGCGCGAGCTGGCCGACCGCCTGCTGGACCTGCTGATGGACGGCCTGCGGTACCAATGGACGAGCTGACCCGAATCCGGCCCCCGGCCCGCCGGTCGCTGGGAGAGTGGGATGGTGGGGGGCAACCGGTGGCGCGGGAAACTGGGTCCGGCTGTCTCGATCGCCCCTGGTGCCCGGGTCGACAAGTTCGAGGTCTTCTTCGACCTGGTCTTCGTCTTCTCGTTTTTCATCATCACCCGGGCCACCGCCATCAAGATCAGCGGCGCCAGCCTGTTTGACGCCATGCTCGTGCTCGCGGTGCTCTGGTGGGTGTGGGTGGTGCACAGCGTGGTCGCCACCCGGATCCGGCTCGGCGAGGGCTTCGTCCCGGCGCTGATGGTGGTGGCGATGGCCGCGCTGTTCTGCTTCTCGCTGTCCCTGCCGCAGGCGTTCGGCCAGCCGACGTCGATGGCCGCCGGGCCGATGGTGGTGGCGATCAGTTACGTGGTGATCCGGGCCACGCACCTGCTGCTGTACTGGCACGTCGCCCAGGAGCGGCCCGGCGAGCGCCGGCTGCTG
Organism: Micromonospora deserti; assembly: GCF_003236335.1. GTDB lineage: Bacteria > Actinomycetota > Actinomycetes > Mycobacteriales > Micromonosporaceae > Micromonospora > Micromonospora deserti. The sequence goes on along the minus strand of NZ_POUB01000301.1, from coordinate 967 downwards.
CTGAGGTACTCCCCCGAACTGATGATGAGCACCGCCCTGCTACTGGCCGCCGCGCTGATACCGCAGCAGATCGACGACCCGGGTCGGGCCGCGATCGTCCGCGACGGGCTCTGGGTCACCGTCATCCTGCTCCAGTACGGCGTGGGCCTGGTCGCTGGCGCCTGGGGCTGGATGCTGGCCTCCGCCGAACACTGGACCGAGCGGTACGACCTCATCCTGATCATCGCGCTGGGCGAGTCGATCATCTCGGTCGGCGTCGGCAGCAACCTGCTCGGCCAGCCCCCGACCTGGGCGGCGGTGGCCGCCGCCGTGCTCGGCATCGTGTTCACCGCCGCGCTGTGGTGGGCGCACTTCGACGTGATCGGCCCGGCCGCCCGGATCGCCCTGCACGCCGCCCAGGGCCGGCCACGGGTGGCGATGGCCCTGCACGCGTACGCCTATCTCTACCTGCCGATGATCGCCGGGATCATCCTGTTCGCGCTGGGCGCCGAGAGCATCATGCACGACATCGCCGAACCGTCGGTCCCGATCACCGAACCGGCGCCCGGGCACTCCGTACCGCTGCTCTTCGGCGGGGTGATCTGCTACCTCGCCGCGAGCATGCTGTTCCAGCTGCGCACCCTGCACACCCTGTCGTGGAGCCGGCTCGGCACGGTGCTGGTGCTCGCCGCCGCCATCCCGCTCGCCACACACCTGCCGGGGCTGGTCGCGCTCACCCTGCTGACCGCCATCTGCGTCGGCATGGTGGCGCTGGAGGTGGTGGTCATGGCGGACGCCCGGCGCGCCCTGCGGGAGGCTGTCTTCGCCGAGAAGACCACCCACGAGGCGCACGAGGTCGCCTTCCGCGCCCGCTGGCACGAGAAGCCCTCGGACGAGCCGCCCACCTGACGGCGGTCGCTTCCCCCTCCATCGGCGCCTGGTCTGCCGGTAGCAGAATCGGGGGTGGTGGGGTGGCCCGGCGAGGGGC
>NZ_POUB01000300.1 GCF_003236335.1 Micromonospora deserti | reverse complement strand
GCGCCGCACGCCGACCCCGAGGCGGAGCCTCGCCGTCCGGCGCCGCACGCCGACCCCGAGGCGGAGCCTCGCCGTCCGGCGCCGCACGCCGACCCCGAGGCGGAGCCTCGCCGTCCGGCGCCGCACGCCGACCCCGAGGCGGAGTCTCGCCGTCCGGCGCCGCACGCCGACCCCGAGGCGGAGCCTCGCCGTCCGGCGCCGCACGCCGACCCCGAGGCGGAGCCTCGCCGTCCGGCGCCGCACGCCGACCCCGAGGCGGAGCCTCGCCGTCCGGCGCCGCACGCCGACCCCGAGGCGGAGCCTCGCCGTCCGGCGCCGCACGTCGGCGCCGGGGTGGCTCCGGGTCGGCGCCCGCGGCGGGCACGCCGGGTACCGGCGGGGCGTTGCCGCTGAGCGGCACCAGCGGGTCCTCGGTCGCGGCGGCCCGGCGCCGGCCGCGTACGGATTCGCCCGCACCCTGCCGCCCCGGTGCGCGCCCATCGTTGATGCCGGCCGCCGGGCCGCTCCGGCGGCCGGTGCCGTCGGCGGCGGTCGCGCCCCCGGATCCGGCCGGTGCGTGGCCGGTCACCTCGACGGGCGCCGACGCGCCGGTGTCGCCGGGGCCGCGCCGCGGGCGCCCCGGGGCCGCCTCCCGGTCGTCGGGGACGGGCCGCCCAGCGGTCGGGGCACCGGAGGTGGACTGGGCAGCGCCCGCCGTGGGCCCGCCGAACCGGCCCGTGGCCCCGCCTGGGCGGCCGGGCTCGGTTGGGTCCGGTCGGCGTCGCCCGGCGCCCCCGCCGGTCGCGGCCCCGTGTCGTCCGGCGGGGCCGCCGGGAGCCGCCCGGCGCCCGGTTTCCACGCCGTCCTGCGTCACGTCACGCGCGGCGTCCGCCCCGGCCGGGCCGGGACGCCGAACCGGTTCGCCGGGGCGTACGCCCGGGTCGGTCGGCGCCACCGCGGCGGCGCGCCCGCCGGAGCGCCGGCCCGGAGGCGGGCCGGCCGGCGCGGCGGCGGGCAGCCCGCCCGGAGCACCGCTGGGCGGCGCGGCCGGCGGGCCGGAGTGCGAGGCCGTCCCCGGTCGGATGGGCGTACCGGGCGGGGAACCGGCGGGCGGGCGCGGCTGCTGGCCGGTGGACGTGTCGGCGTACGGCCGGGTGTGCTGCCCGGTGGAGGTGCCGGCGTGCGGGTCGGTCGGAGCGTCCGAGACCGGTCGCGGCCGCCGCTCCGGGCCGGCCGGGCCGGGCTGCGGCCAGCCGCCGGTCGGCGTTGGGCCCCGGCGTCCTGGCGGCTCCGGCGCGACGGGGCCGGGTGCCGGCGGGCCGGAGCGCTCCGCGGCCGGCCGGTCGTCCGGGTGGCGGACCGGCCGCGCCTGGTCGGGCGCACCGGGCCAGGGGCCTGGACGGGAGCGTGGATCCGCCTCGCCGCGCCGCACCGGGGGCGTCGCGGCCGGCCCGCGGGCCGGCGGCGCCTCCGGACCGACCCCGCCGGGAGGGGCCGGCACTCCCGGGTGCGGCCCGGCGGGCGGGACCGGCTCGACCCCGTCGGGACCCAGCTCGATACGTTGCTGCTTGGCCGACCGCAGGTCGTCGATCCAGCCGAACTCCTCGCCGCTGATCGGCTCCTCCGGCTCGGCCTCGGCCTTGCCGCGCCCCCAGCGGCGGCCCTTGGCGCGGGATTCGCGCCGCTCGTCGGGGCCGTCCTCCGGTCGCTCCGAACCACGCGATCTCACTGCTGACCCTCCCCGGCGGCGTCGCTGCCGCCCTCGTGCACGGTACCGGCGCCGCCCGTACCCGTCGGGCGGCTGCCGTTACCCGTCGTGCCGGCCGCGACCGTCGCGGCCGGCGCACCGGTGGCCGGCGCCGGCAGCCCGCGGACGATCCGGCGCAGCAGCGGCAGCCGGGTGGCCACCGACCGCTCGGCGCCGTGCTGGCTGGGCCGGTAGTAGTCGGTGCCGACCAGGTCGTCGGGTGCGTACTGCTGGGTGACCACGCCCCGCTGGTCGTCGTGCGGGTACCGGTAACCGGTGCCGTGGCCGAGCCCCTTGGCGCCGGCGTAGTGCGCGTCGCGCAGCCCGCGCGGCACCGGCCCGCCCCGGCCGGCCCGTACGTCGGCGATGGCGGCGCCGATCGCCGTGGTGGCCGAGTTCGACTTCGGCGCGGTGGCCAGGTGGATCACCGCCTGGGCCAGGTTGAGCTGGGCCTCCGGCAAGCCGACGTACTCGACGGCGTGCGCGGCGGCGGTGGCCACGCTCAGCGCGTCCGGGTCGGCCATCCCGACGTCCTCACTGGCGAAGATGACCAGCCGGCGGGCGATGAACCGGGCGTCCTCGCCGGCGACCAGCATCCGGGCCAGCCAGTGCAGCGCGGCATCCACGTCGGATCCGCGCATGCTCTTGATGAACGCGCTGGTCACGTCATAGTGGGCGTCGCCGGCCCGGTCGTAGCGCACGGCCGCCACGTCGACCGCCTGCTCGGCGGTGGCCAGATCGATGCGCCCGGCGCCGAGGGCCGTCGCGGACCCCGCGGCCGCCTCCAGCGCGGTCAGCGCCTTGCGCACGTCGCCGCCGGCGAGGCGGACGAGATGCTCCTCCGCCTCGGGCTCCAGGCTCAGCGCGCCGGCCAGGCCGCGCTCGTCGGCGACCGCGCGGCGCAGCAGGCCGCGCACCGCCGCGTCGTCCAGCGGCTGGAGGGTGAGCAGCACGCACCGCGACAGCAGCGGCGAGATGACTGAGAAATACGGGTTCTCCGTGGTGGCCGCCAGCAGCGTGACGGTTCGGTCCTCCACCGCGGCCAACAGCGAGTCCTGCTGGGTCTTGCTGAACCGGTGCACCTCGTCGATGAACAGCACGGTCGGCGGCCCGCCGGAACGGCGCTGGCGACGCGCCGTCTCGATCACCGCGCGGACGTCCCTGACCCCGGCGGTGAGCGCCGACATGGCCACGAAGCGGCGGTCGGTGGCCCGGGCCACCAGGTGCGCAATGGTGGTCTTGCCGCTGCCCGGCGGCCCCCACAGGATGACCGACATCGGCGCGGCGCCGGAGACGAGCTGGCGCAGCGGGGCGCCCGGGGCGAGCAGGTGGTCCTGCCCGACCAGCTCGTCGAGGCTCGCCGGGCGCATCCGGACGGGCAGGGGCGAATCCTCCGCTACCGCAGCGAAGCCGTCGGCGCCCGCGGGCGAGGCGGGCGCTCCGGCGGGTTCGCCAAGGGTGAAGAGGGCGTCGGACTCCATCACGAGAACAGTACCGGGCCCGGCCGGCGACACCGGAATCGCGCCGCGGGCCGGGCCATCGATGATCGGTTGCGGTCAGCCCCGGCCGGGGCGCCGGCCGTACCAGCGGCCCCGGCCGCTACCGCCCGGTCCGCGACCGACCCCCGCCAGGTAGAGCGAGAGCAGCAGCAGGCCGATGAGCACGAGGGTGTGCCAGTTGAACAGGTCCGGTGCACCGAAATTGGTGTCCAGCAGGTCGAGCAGCAGGGCGAAGCCGAAAACGATCGCCGCGAGAATGGCGAGCATGTCGTTCCTCCGGTAGGGGGTCCCAGTGGGTCGCCGCGGGATGTACCCAATCGGTCCGCGGGCCAATCTCCACCGTGGAGCGGCCCGCTCCGCCCGGCCGCTCCGGCCCGCCACCGGCGGCCGCACCCCGTTCTAGGCTGGTCACATGATCACTGCTGACCAGGTCCTGGAGGGGCGGGACGCCATCCTGGCGGCGGCGCGCCACCACCCGTACGCCCGGCACGCGCTGTGGCGCGGCGACCGCCTGCGCGGCTGGCTGCGCGACGACGCGGTGGGCTGGCTGATGCCGGCCGGCCGAAGCCCGGCCGGCGACGCGATCGGCGCGCCCGGCGCGGCGGTCGAGGTGTTCGCCGGCCTGGCCGCCGACGGGGTGCTCCGTCCCGGCCAGTGGCTGCACCTGCCGCGACTCGACCCGGCCGTCCTGCCGGCCGGTCGGCTCACTGTCGACCGGCACGACGAGTGGGACTTCCTCTGGACCGCCGCCGCCCCGCCCCACCAGGCCGAGGAGGAGCGGGTGGTCCGCCTCACCGGGGCGGACCACCCGGCGCTGACCGAACTGATCGAGGAGTCGTTCCCTACCACCACGTCCCGCCCAGGGGACCCGCGGGTGGTCGACTGGTACGGCATCCGGGACGGTGACCGGCTGGTCGCCGGCGGGGCGGACCGCAGCCGGGGCGACGTCGGCTTCCTCGCCGGCCTGACCGTCGCCCCCGACCGGCGGGGCCAAGGCCTGGGCGGGGCGCTCACGGCCGGCATGACCCGCGCCCTCCTCGCCCGGTACGACCACGTGGCGCTCGGCGTCTACCGGGTCAACGTCGGCGCGATCCGGCTCTACCGGCGGCTCGGCTTCACCAACACCCTGGCCCGCACCTCCTTGCTGCTGGGCTGAGCGGCGCCGCCCCTGATCCCGACGTCCAAAGATCCGCGCACCTTCGGTGACGGGATCTTCCGTCCGGGTCGGGCGAAGGCGCGCGGATCTTGACGGGGGTCACCGGGCGGGGGTGATTGCGTCGTCCGCGACCACCTGGGGAACCGGGGCCGTCGGGCCGGCCGGTCGCGCGGCGTCGGTCCCGGGCTGGCGGCCGGCGCGCCAGGCGGGCAGGTAGAGCGGGGCGGCGACGGCGAGCACCACCGCGCCGGCCAGCATCGCGGCGCGGACGCTGACCGCGTCGGCCAGCGCGGTGAGCACGACGGCGCCGACCGCGAACCCGGGCTGGCTCATCATCGAGTTCAGCGAGATCACGCTGGTCCGGTACGGGCCGTCGACCTGCCGGTGCAGCAGCCCCATGTGCAGCGGGTTGGACGCGCCGTGCACCGTGTAGCAGGCGAGGTAGGCGAGCAGCACCCCGACCGGGCCGGCGAAGAGTCCCATGCCGACCACCGTGGCGCCCTGGACGATACGCAGCAGCGCGGCGCTGGGCGCGGCTCCCAGCCAACGCAGCAGCAGCGGGGTGAGCGCGGCGCCGGCCGCCCCGGCCAGCCAGGCCGCGGAGTTCGCCGGGCCCAGCAGTGCCGCCGCCCGCTCGGCGTCGCCGGCCACCTCGGCGAGGCGTACCGGCAGCAGCGACTCGAAGGTGACCATGCCGAAGCCCCAGAACAGCTCGACCGCCACCAGGGCGAGCAGCACGCGGGACCGGCGCAGCAGCCCGAACGCCTGCCCGACCATCCGCGGCGCCTCGGCGACCGAGGCCCGCAGCGCCGCGGCGCCCCGGGCCGGGCGGACCTCAACCAGCAGCACCAGCAGGGCGGCCAGGGCCACCACCTGGAGTGCGGCGGCGACCAGCACCGGAACGGTGAGCGCGCTGATCGGCCCGACCGGGCCGAGCGCGACCAGGCCGCCGCTGAGCAGCGCGCCGACGCTGATGGCCACGCCGATGACGGTGCCGGCGTATCCGAGGCCCGGCTCGTACTCCGCTTTCGGGTCGGCGGCGAGGGTGGCGTCGACGTACCAGGACTCCAGGGGGCCGCTGTCGAGGGCGCGGAAGACGCCCTGCAACGCCCAGATCAGGAAGAAGAGCGCGAACGAGTCGGCGACGGCGAAGAGCAGCAGGGAGAGCAGGCTGAGCACCCAGGCCACCAGCAGGACGGGTCGCCGGCCCAGGGCGTCGGCGAGCCCGCCGGTGGGCAGTTCCAGCGCCAGCACGACCAGGCCCTGGGCGACGGAGACCAGGCCGATCTGGGACAGCGACAGGCCGCGCTCCTGCATCAGCAGGATCATCACTGGGATCATCAGGCCGGTGGGCAACCAGCGCAGGCCGTGCAGCACCAGGAAGCGGCGCCGGACCTGGCGTACGGACAGGGCGCTCATCGCATCTCCCCGGTCAGCGGATAGGCGGCCACGAAGATCTGCACGGGTTGGGCGTCAGGATCCCCGGCGGCGCTCTCCTCGCGGTAGCGCTCCAGAAGCTGCCACACCTCCGCGTTGAGCGCCTTCAGCCGGGCTGGCGGAATCGTCATGAAGATGTCGCCCATACCGAGGGCGTCCCGCCACGTCGGCGACCACTCGTGCTGGACGGCGAACCACCGCTCGGCGTGCTCCACCAAGTGGCGCACCTGATCGCCCTGGATCCACTCGATCGCGGCCCGGGCGTCGGGGTCGTCGTCGAAGTCGGTCGGCTCCCAGCTCGTCAGCTCATGCGCGGCACGCCACCAGCGCTGCCGCCCAGTCGCCAGGTCCGGCTCCTCCACGACCAGCCCTACCTCGGCGAGCTGACGCAGGTGGTAGCTGGTGGCGCCGGTGTTGGTGCCGAGCAGGGCGGCGAGGGTGGTGGCGGTGGCGGGCCCCTTCACCCGCAACGCACCGAGCAGTCGCATCCGCAGTGGATGCGCCAGCACCCGGACCTGCCGATGATCGAGCCGCACCGCGCGCTTCGCCGGGCGCGGGTTCGCGTCGTCGCTGCCCATGCTTGCACAATATCTGTGCACAGCTTCTATGCACAAGAGTTGTGCATAGAAGCTGTGCACCGAGCGGTAACCCGGCCGCGTTGAGGGAGATCGCCTCGGGCGCCGCGCGCGGCGGGGTGGATCAGGCAGCGAGGGGTTCCCGGACACCCCGCAGTCGGGTGCGCAGCAGCGCCGCGGCGCGGGACGAGTCGAGGCGAACCTCGGCCGGGCGGAGCAGCCCGGAGGAGGCACTGGTGGTGGTCTTCATCCCGGCAGGGTCGAGGCCGTGCCGGCGGGCCACCAGCAGACCCAGTTCCACCCGGCTGACCGCGTCCGGACCAGCCACGTTGAGCGGGCCGGCGTGATCGCTCTCGACCAGCTCCAGCACGGCGGCGGCCAGGTCGGTGACGTCCACCCGCCGCGCCTCGACCCCCGGCACCGCCACGAGGCCCGAGTGGTACGTCCCCACGACCCGCCGCCCGGCGGCGACCGCCTGCCGGCACACCTCTGCCCCCAGGTACCCGCTGGCC
>NZ_POUB01000002.1 GCF_003236335.1 Micromonospora deserti | reverse complement strand
CCTCCGCCACCGGTGGACCCGGCCCACCGGGCAGTCGGGGGGGAGGCGCTGGCGACGGCAGGACTGGCCATCCCCGGTGACGCGCCGATGCCGCCGGCCGTGACCGCCACCTCGTGGCTGGTGGCGGACCTCAACAGCGGTGCGGTTCTGGGCGGATGCGGTCCACACGAACACCGGACTCCGGCGAGTGTGCAGAAGCTGCTGCTGGCCGCGGCCCTGATGCCCCGCCTCGACCCGGCCCGAGTCGTTGAGGTGAAACGGGAGGATCTAGACGATCTCGACCCGGCCAGTTCGCTGATGGGTGTGGTCGAGGGCGGCCGGTACTCCATCGAGAGCCTCTGGCTGGGGCTTCTCCTCAGATCGGGCAACGACGCGGCCAACGTGCTGGCCCGCATCGGCGGCGGCGAGGCCGGCAGGCAGGGCGGGATCGACGCGATGAACGACGAAGCCCGCCGGCTGCGCGCGAACCAGACCCACGCTGCTACCCCCTCGGGCCTGGACGGCCCCGATCAGTACACCAGCGCGTACGACCTCGCCCTCATCGCGCGGGCCACCTTCGCCCGCGAGGACTTCCGGCGATACATGGCAACCAGGGTCGCGGAGATACCGGCCCAACCGGGAAGGCCGGCGTTCGACATCACCAACGACAACACCCTGCTGGACCGGTACCCAGGAATGCTGGGAGGGAAAACCGGCTTCACCCAACGAGCTCGCCAGACCTACGTCGGCGTAGCCGAGCGTAACGGCCGGCGGCTCGCGGTCACCCTGCTTGGCGCGGAGAGCGCGCCCCTGGGGAGCTTGGGCGAGGCGATAGCCCTGCTCGACTGGGGCTTCACCCTCCCCGCCGACGCGAGGGTCGGCCGCCTGGTCGCACCAGAGGAAAAGAAATCGTCGATCTCGTTGATGGCCGGCCTTGGGCTCGGCGCTGCCGTCGCCGTGGCGGCCCTGATCACGGCAACTCGCTGGCGGCGGCGTGGATACGCGCGCCGGGAAGCCCACCCACGGTAGGGAGAGCCGAACCCGGCACTCCGCGACAAGAGCACTCGGGGGGCGAACCCGATCGTGGAGGCCAGTTGCTCAGGGCATGTTCTGCCCAGAGGTTGGGGACGCGGCTGGTGGCGGGATCGGGAGCCGGTCCCGATCCCGCCATCAAGGAGTTCGGTTAGAACCGTGCGCCGACGTCTGCGCCGTTGGCCGGGCGTAGGAAGTTGGAGGATGGGATCGAGCCGTCGGCGTTGCGCGGCCCGGTGATCGTGCTCGGGTTGGTGCTGGCCAGCGACCAGCTGCCGCCGATGTCCCAGGAGTTGCCCGAGCCGCTGGAGTTCGACCCGAGTGAGACGTTGGTGCCGTTGGCGACGGCGAGGTTCTTGGTGAGGGTGCTGTCGGAACGGTTGACGTTGAAGCCGGTGCCCGGGTTGTCCCAGGCGGTGCAGCGCTCGATCCTGTGCTGGCCGGGGTTGTTGTTGTCGATGAAGCCGCCGACCGCGTTGTCCCAGGTCATGCTGTTGCGAACGGTGTGGTTGGCGGACACGCCGTTGCCGCCGAGCTTGAACCCGTTGCCATCACCTTGGTAGTTGGGGATGTTCCACCGGTTGAACCCGTTACCCCAGGCCAGGGTGTTCTCCACCAGGATGGGTGACTCGAACATCCACCAGTCCAGGCCGTCGTCGGAATTGTTCCAGAGCCGGGCGCCGCGCACGACGTTGCCGGAACCCGAGCCTTCCTTGATGGCCAGGCCGTCGGCGCTCTCGCCGTTCTTGCGTGGGTCGCGATTGCCGTAGGAGTCCAGGTTGATGATCTGGTTGTTGCTCGATGTCAGGACAAGGTGGAAGCCGGACTCGTAGTTGTCGCGGGTGACCAGCCGCTCGTAGTAGTTGTTGCTGGAGTCCAGGCCGAAGATGCCGTACGGACCGTGGATGATCTCCAGGCCGATCAGACGCCACCAGTCACCCTCGATGTGGATGGCGCCGCGCTCCGGGCGGGGGATGGTGGAGTCGACCGCGCCGGGCGTGTACGGCATGTTCTCGCCGTCGATGATGACTCGCTCGTTGGTGTAGTTGCGCATCGTGATGGGCTGGCTCGACGTGCCGTTCTTCAGTATCTGGATGTTGGTGCTCGGCGCGTAGGTCCCGCCGCGGAGGTAGATGGTGTAGCCGGGCTGGGCGAGGTCGACCGCCCGCTGGATGGTCCTCAACGGCGCGCTCAGCGTGCCGGGATTGCTGTCGTTGCCGTTGGTCGCCACATACAGGGCGTTGGTCGGCGGTGGCGGGCCGCCGGCGACCTCCAAGTCGAGGTAGTCGATGTTGGCCAGGCCGGCGGAGGTGGTGGGGTTGAGCCGGATGGTGTTGCTGCCGGCCCGCACCGACACGGACAGCGTCTTGGTGACCCAGGTCGACCAGGCGCCCGTACCCTCGAAGGACGGGGTCTGCACGGTCGACCCGTTGACGAGCAGGTTGGCGGGGCGGGCGGTCGTGGTGCCGTTGGCGAACCGGGCCCCCAGCGTTGCCGTACCAGCGGCGGACGCGTTGACGGTGAACTGCGCGTAGCCACCGGTGGAGTTGGGACCGTTGCAGAACCCGCTACCGGAATAGCCGGACCAGTTCGAATCGATCGTGCCGGAACACACCGCCGGCGAATTCTCGGCCTCATACCGCGTGGGCGCGGCCTGAACGGCCGACTGCGAGAGTACGACGAGCACACCGGCCAACAAGCCGGCACACGCAATCATGGGTTTGACATGCATTGGGCGTCTCCGTGGGAATGGCCCGTCGTTCGACGACGAACACGGGACCGCCAGCCGCATCGCGGCGACGGGAAGCCGTCGTTGGGGAGCGTCGACCGACTGAGCACGTACGTGGCTGGCGCTGGCGTCGCCCGGCTACACCAGCTCGGAAAGCGCTTTCCAAACGGAGGATGTCAGCAGTCATCGATATATGCAAGTGTTCCAACTCCTGGTCTGCGGACACCCCCGGGATCCCGCTGGCGCACAGCAGGCCGTGCCCGGCCAGCGCGGCGGCGCGCTTTTCACTGTGGGCGCGGCGGCAGTCGGGGCCGGAACTGGCGTGTCGGGGCGTTCCCCAAGCTGTCCTACCGTGTGGGGAACGCCCTGATCACCCCGTGATCAGCAGGTGGAGTTGGTTTGGGTCAGCAGGCCGAGCCGCCAGGGCAGGAAGTTGTAGGGATCGGTGGCGCCCGGGTCCATGCCCTGGTAGACGTAGCGCAGGTTGCACGCGCTGATGGTCATCGTCTGGTCAGTGCCGCTGCGGATCATCTCGCCGTGGCTGATGTCCCGTGTCCACGGGGTACCGTCGAAGGTGACGTTGTTGGCGCGGGCGAACGGGTTGGCCTCGGTGTCCGCCAGCGCACTCCACGGCCCGGTGATCGCCGGCGCGGTCCATGACCGGAAGTACCGCTTGCCGTCCGAGCCGATCGCCTCGTGGATCAACAGGTAGGTGTTCGAGCCCGCCACCTTGTACACGTTGGGCGCCTCGAAGAGCCGGAACCGGTTGGCGTCCTGCATGGCGATGACGGTGTTGGTCATTCCGTTCGGGAAGTTGGCCACCGTGGTCTCCGACCGGTACAGGTGGCCGTTGTCGTCGGAGGAGAAGAGGTAGCACCTGACACTGTCGCAGATGACCCAGAAGTCCACCCAGTATCCGCTGCCGATGTTGTCCCGGATGATCTGCGGCATGCCGTTGGGGTAGAAGCGCTGCGGCGCGGTCCACGACTGTGGGTTGCTGATGTCCGTGGTGGTGGAGTACGCCGCGTTGTCGCCGGTCTGGAAGACCAGGTACCACCGCTGCTGCGGCGCGAAGTAGAACACGTGCGGTGCCGCCTTGTACCCGGCGCCGATCGCGGTCTGGTCCAGGTAGTGGTGCTGCGCGGCGCCAGCCTGCGACCAGTCGGTGAAGTTCAGGTACACCATGCTGTAGGCACCGTTGTTGTTCGTGGTGCTGGCGAAGACGTGGTACCGGCCGTTGTGGTACACCACCGACGGGTCCTTGACCGCCCTGATGTTGTGGGTGGCGTCGGACTTCGGGGCGATCAGCGGGCCGCTGGAGCGCCACTGGAAGCTGCTGGGCAGACCACCCGCCGGCGGGCTGCCGCCGGTTTCGACGTCGAGGTAGTCGATGTTCGGTAGGCCGTTGGCGGTGGTCGGGTCGAACCGGATCGTGTTGCTGCCGGCCCGCACCGACACGGACAGCGTCTTGGTGACCCAGGTCGACCAGGCGCCCGTACCCTCGAAGGACGGGGTCTGCACGGTCGACCCGTTGACGAGCAGGTTGGCGGGGCGGGCGGTCGTGGTGCCGTTGGCGAACCGGACCCCCAGCGTTGCCGTACCAGCGGCGGACGCGTTGACGGTGAACTGCGCGTAGCCACCGGTGGAGTTGGGACCGTTGCAGAACCCGCTACCGGAATAGCCGGACCAGTTCGAATCGATCGTGCCGGAACACACCGCCGGCGAATTCTCGGCCTCATACCGCGTGGGCGCGGCCTGAACGGCCGACTGCGAGAGTACGACGAGCACACCGGCCAACAAGCCGGCACACGCAATCATGGGTTTGACATGCATTGGGCGTCTCCGTGGGAATGGCCCGTCGTTCGACGACGAACACGGGACCGCCAGCCGCATCGCGGCGGCACCTTCGACGTAGCCGACATCCAGCGGACAGCACTGCATATCGTCCTTCGAACACCGCGGCTCGGCTGGACATGGCGAACGGTCAGCACTGGCGCAGCCCGGTCACGCCAGGTGGAAAGCGCTTACCAGATTGATAGTCATCATAGTGATGGGCCGTCGACCCGGTCAATGACCGCACCCGCCTACCCGTGTCACCGCCCGTGATGACCGTGCAACACCGGCGTGCTCCAGCCCGTCAGGCTACGGCCTTCAGGAATACGAACAGCTTCGACAAGCGGCAGTGGTTCGACCGGCACGCTGACTTCGCGTACCTCTGCCTGGAGACAGCCGACCTGGACGTGCGCGCTACGACCGCGCCGCGATCGTGCGTTGCGTCCAGCACAGCCGGGCTCCTGGCGTGGCGGAACGATGATGCTGACCGTTCGACTGAGTCGGGTATGGATCGAACTACCCGCCGGATGGCGCCTCGCCGGTATCCAGTTCAGTCCGCTCAACCCAGCCTGACCGCTCGTCCGACAGCCAACGTCAGAACGCCATGAACAAGGGCAGTGCCAGGCGGGAGCTCGGCACGCTGGATCGCCCGGTGGACTGGACCTGATCGTCTCGGGCGCCGGTGGGGATGACGCCGTGCGTTCCGGTGGTCCTCAAAACGCGGTAAGCGGCCGCTGCCGCGCGGCGGGCATGTGGTCGGTGTGGGTGGCGTCGTAGCCGGCGGCCTGGAGGGTGAACAGGTCGGCGTACCGGCCGCCGGCGGCGAGGAGTTCGTCGTGGCTGCCGGCCTCGACCAGGGCGCCGTGGTGCAGGACGAAGATCCGGTCGGCGTGACGGACGTTGGCCAGCCGGTGCGTGATGAGGATGGTGGTAGCGCGGCCCTGCCGATCCCGGATGGCCTGGAACAGGGCGTCCTCGGCGCGGGGGTCGAGGGCGGAGGACGGCTCATCCATGATGAGCAGTTCGGCGTCGCGGAGGAAGCCACGGGCGGCGGTGATGCGTTGCCACTGCCCGCCGGAGAGGTCCTGGCCTTTGGCGAAGGTGCGATCGAGCAGCGTCTCGTACCCGTGGGGCAGGTCTTTGATCATGTCGTGGGCGACGGCGCGGGCGGCGGCGGCCTCGATCCGGTCCTGGCGGGCCTCGGTGTCGACGTCACCGATGGCGATGTTCGTCGCCGCCGTGAACGGCCACTTGTGGTACTCCTGAGTGACCACGGCGATGCGGGCCCGTAGCCCGTCGAGGTCCCACCCGGGCAGCGGTCGGCTGTTCCAGCAGATGACCCCTTCGGTGGGTGCGCGCAGCGTGGCGATCATCGCGGCGAGGGTGGTCTTACCGGAGCCGTTCTCGCCGACGAAGGCCACGGTCTGCCCGGCCTCGATGGTCAGCGTCACCCGGTCGACGGCCGGAGTGTCTCGGTCGGGGTAGCGCAGGGTGACGTCCGTGACCGTCAGCTCCCGCAGCGGCTCCGGCACCGCGCTGGGTGCGGCGTTCGCGGTGCCCGGGGCCGGTTCGGGCAGGTAGGAGGCGGCGCGGGTCATGAAACCGGTGTAGTCGCCGAAGTGTTGGCCCTCGGTGTAGACACGGTCGACCTGGAAGGTGACAACGGCCAGCGAGCGTTGCGCGGACTGCACCGCGATCACGCAGGTCGCCGCGGCGGCGAGGGGAATGTGTCCGTCGATGAGAAGCAGCCCGAGCAGCACGTAGACGACGCCGGTGGCCACTCCCCCGATCATCGCCCCCACGGTGGTAGTCGTGGTGACCCGCCGGGCGAGAGCGAGTTGGATGTCGGTCTCCACGCCCATCACCCGGTCGTACTGGTCGAGCAGGAAGCGGCGCAGCCCGTAGGAGCGCAGCTCCGGCGCCGACGCTCGCTCGGCCATCAGCCTGTGCAGCAGCCACAACCGGCGCCGCCGCACCGACCCGGCCGTGTAGGTCTGGTACCGCAGGTGCCCCGCCCGCAGCGACGCCCACGCGTTCGGCAGGGTCGCGACCAGCAGCGCCAGCAGCAGCAGCGGATGAATGACGACGACGGCGACCGCCACGGCGACCAGGCCGGCCAGCCCGGCGAGCAGGTTCATCGAAGCCTGCACCAGTGAGCTCGCCGAGTCGGTGCCGCGAGAGGCGCGTTCCATGTCGTCGGCGAACGCGTCGGCGTCGAACGCCTCCAGCCGCACCGCGGTGGTCACCTCGAACAGGCCCCGCTCCACCTCGCGGCTCACCCGCGGGGTGAGGCCGTTCTGCGCGTACCCGGTGGCGATGCCCATACCGGCCCGCAGCGCGGTCGCCCCCGCCAAAACCGCGAGCGCGGGCAGCGCGGCGACCACCTTGTCCGCGGTCGGGCCGCCAGCGAACAGTTCCACGAGCACCCGCTGTGTCGCGAGAAGCCCGAAGGCGGCCATCACACCGGCACCGACGGTCGCGGCTGCCACCACGGAGGTGCGGAGCCGGTCGGCCCGCCAGCTGATGCCGAGGGCGGCCAGGACCAGCCGGGGCAGCTCGGCGAAGACGGCGAACAGGCCAGCCTCCGCCCGAGCGCGCACCCCGGTCTCCCACCACATCGCCCGCAGCTCCGGCAACACCGACTCCGCCCGGGCTGGACCACGCTGGGATGGAGTACGACCCTCGGTTCGTGTGGGGGTCTCCGTCACGGACATGCCTCCTCGCTGGGGAACCAGTGGGATGTGGGTGCTTTTCGCCCGCAGGGTCAATGCGCGGGGACGGCCGGCATCGAAACAGGAGCCACCGACGATATGACCACACGAGTTGATGCAGCTACCCATAGTCACAGTCGGCGGCGAGGAGGTCCACCCCTGCCGCGAGGTGGCCCGGTACCGGCCCGCACCGCCTCAGACAACGGCCCACCGGTACGCCTATTCGGCGAGGTGCGCGCGCGAAGCTGGTCCAGGCTGACGAGGACACCGTCCGCGACGTGATCCACCGGTTCAACGAGATCGGCCTGGCCTGCCTGGACCCTCGCTGGGCGGGAGGCCGTCCCCGCCTGCTCAATCCTGACGACGAGGACTTCGTCGTCCAGACGGCCACCACCCGCCCGACCAAGCTCGGTCAGCCCTTCACCCGTTGGTCCATCCGCAAACTCGCCGCCTACCTGCGGAAAGTGCACGGCCGTGTGATCCGGATCGGCCGCGAGGCATTACGGTGCCTGCTCGCCCGCCGCGGCATCACCTTTTAACGCACCAAGACCTGGAAGGAGTCGCCCGACCCCGAGCGCGACGCCAAGCTGGACCGCATCGAGGAGGTGCTGGAACGCTTCCCGGACCGCGTGTTCGCGTTCGACGAGTTCGGGCCGCTCGGCATCCGCCCCACCGCCGGGGCCTGCTGGACTCCCGCCGGTCACCCCGAGCGCCATCCCGCGACATACCACCGCACCCACGGGGTGCGGTACTTCCACGGCTGCTATTCCGTCGGCGACGACCGGATGTGGGGCGTCAACCGCCGCAAGAAGGGTGCGGTGAACACCCTGGCCGCACTGAGGTCGATCCGGGCCGCGCGCCCGGACGGCGCCCCGATCCACTCATCCTGGACAACCTGTCCGCCCACAAAGGCGACAAGATCCGTCGCTGGGCGAAGAAGAACCGCGTCGAGCTGTGCTTCACCCCCGACCTACGCCTCCTGGGCCAACCCGATCGAAGCCCATTTCGGGCCACTGCGGCAGTTCACGATCGCCAACTTCAACCACCGCAACCACAGCGTGCAGACCCGGGCCCTGCACGCCTACCCGCGCTGGCGCAACACCAACGCCCGCCACCCCGACGTCCTCGCGGCGCAGCGTCGCGAACGCGCCCGCATCCGCAGCGAGAAGGGCATCCGCTGGGGCGGACGCCCGCTCCCCGCCGCAGCCTGACCAAGCGACCGAGCCGAGAGCGTCAGACCCTCACAGCACGCGCGATTCGGTACAGCACGTTCGGACGCAGTGGCCCTTCGGGCGCGGTGGGGTCGTCGAAATCGTCAGCCGGGTCGCGGGTCATGCCGATCCGGCGCATCACTGCTTGGGAACGGAGGTTGGTAGCAGTCGTCACTGCAAGGATCTCGGGGAGTTCAAGCGTTTCGAAGCCGAAGGCCAGGCCAGCCAGGGCGGCCTCGGTGGCGTAACCCTGGCCCCAGGCCGAGCGAGCGAGCCTCCAACCGATCTCAACCCCCGTGAACGGCATACCATCCTCCACTTGGTCCAAGCCCGCGAAGCCGATGAACTCGCCCGTGGCCTGCAATTGAACTGCCCACCATCCGTAGCCTCGCTGGTCGAACTCGGCCTGGAACTGCGCCACGGAGGCATCGCTCTGTTCACGGGTGAGCAGGTCGCCCAAGTGCTCCCGAACCGCGGGATCAGCATTCATCGCCGCCCACGGTTCAAGGTCGGAGTCTTGCCATCGACGGAGCACGAGGCGATCGGTACGCAGGTCAGCCATGCTGCCCAGCCAACGTGCGCGCTGCCTCCAGGGCAATCCATTTCTTCGGGACTGCTACCGCCGCTCAAAGGAGAATGCACGGCTGGCTCCAAGACTGACGAAGCGACCACCGCCCCGGCGAACCTACGCCTCGGCGCCGGTGCCCGCCTCGCCGACCGCGGTGAGCCCGGGCGCGGTGTCCAACGGGATCCCCGCCTTGGGCATCCCGCTCCCGCTGCTCTTCCTCGGGCTCGCAAGGGCCGGGGAACGTGCCGAAGCTGAAGACCGTCGCGCAATACCTGCCGGACCAGGCAGCATGGTCATCATGCACATCGTCGGACGGGGGGCGACCCGCGCTTCGTACGCCCCTACGGGCCGTGGACCGGGGTGGGGATCATGGCCCTGTGAACGGCGACGCTGCTTGCCGGGTACGCCGGGTACGCCGAGACATCCTCGGATCGACTCAGCCCCTGCACAGGGGCACGTCCGGCTCGACGACGGTCCGGTTGACAATCTCCTTCGTGAGGAAGTCCGCCTCCTTCGGGATTTTGACCTTCAGAACCATCTCGATGGCCTCGGCCAAGGGTTCAGACATGTTGATGCCTTCTCCGGCTCGCACGGTCAGGACGAGCGTGGATCCCCGGCATTTCACGGCGGGCCCGGCTAGTGGCAGCCCCACCCGGCCGGCCGCCGAGCCGTTGGTCAATCCGACCGAGGCCACGACACCGACGAACGGCCCGGCACCCGCGACCGGCAGGCCGATCATGAATCCGAAGCGGAATTCCGCCGCCACGACGAGTGCCTCGACGCCGATCGAGACGCCGCGTAGGGACTGCACAATGCTCTGCTTCACGGAGAAGGTAGGCGTCAGGACGGACGAGCCGACATACCCGATCGGGCCGTCGAGCCCCCACTGGCCGGTGGCCGACAGGTTGCCGTTCTTCGCCGTGAACGCCGTTTCGACGAGGAACTTGAACGTCTGCTTGAGGGTCGCGGGAAAGCCCCCGATGATGATGGGCTGCTTGACCTCGATGGGAAATTCGATTTTCGCCTTTTTGTTGTCGCTCAAGCCACCCGCCGCGCCAGCGGCGACCGTGATGGCCAGCCCCTCGACGCCGTCGATGCGGAACGACGGGTGCGGGACGACGCCGTTGGTTACTCGGATATCTCCCCAAATACGAAGGTTCCGGACCAGCAGCTGGATATCGAAGTCGACCTTGAGGCCCGCCGCGGCCGTCGAGTGCTGGGCGGTCAAACCCAGCTTCGAGCTGTCCTTGTACGCCTTCACGTTCCAGTCGCCGACCTTCCGCTGGACGCTCTTGGGCCCTGGCCCGCGCGCCGGGGCGAGGACCATTGGCGGCACGGCGAGCCGGAAATCAGACAGCCCGAAGGCGTTCGAGCCCAGTCCGGTTGCCTCGGCGGCATCCGGCATCATTGGCGGCGCCCCGGCCGGAGCCCCGTTGACGACCTCCCCGAGCAAGTCGGGGAGCGGGCTGAAGGTCTGCGACTCGAGATCAAGCGCTTGATCAATCTTGAAGTGGCCGTCGCGCACCACATCGGTCAACTCCACCGAGGCTAGGGTGACCGCCGTGTCGCCACCCGCCGGCTCAACCTTCACCACCCGACCAAGCGCCTCACTCGTGGCGAACATGATCTTACCGGGCGCAAGGCCGGCGACGCCCTCAGCGTCGCCATCGATCACGTAGGTGAACCCGTCCTCGCTCACCGAACGGATGACATTGCTGCCTCCGGACACGAGCACGACGTCCGGCTGATAGACCACGGACCCGCCCTGCTTGGGACCGTGCCCGTACTGGTTGTCGGCCGCACCAGAGCCGCCGGAACCGGCAAGGCCGCATCCGGCGGTCAGTACGACGAGGCACATCAGTGCCGCCGTGCCGCCGAGCCGGCATCGAACCAGAGGCCAGCCAGACGTACGGCAGCGGCCGTTACCGCGCGTCGTCACGGACGCGTCTGTGGTCATGCGCCCAAGCTAGGCCGTCGGGACCGCCGCCGAATCCGGTGTTTCCCTATACATCGTTGAGCCGGCTGGGTGCGGGGATCGCTGGTGCGGATTCGCGGAGCCAGAGGGTCAAGGAGCGCGAGGAGCTTGGCGCGGTAGCCTGGCGATGATGGCGGACTGGGGAATTCGGCCGGCTTTGGTGGCGGACGTCGAGGCGGTGGCCGAGTTGCGGGCCGTGGTGCTGCGGGCGGATCTGGAGCGACCCAGGGACGCGGCCGCGCCGGTGACCTCCGCGAGCGTCGGCAGGCGCTTCAGGACGGCCATGTCGTTGAGGAAGACCCACAAGTCGGCGAGCGGCTCAGGTCTGGACGCGCTGCCACACGTCGCTGGCCAGTGCCTGCGCGTCGTCGAGGCGGGCGTGCAGGGAGTCCGACGTGGTACCGAGCGCGGCGAACAAGGCGTGGGCGCGCTCGGCGAAGTCCCTAGGTGCGACCTGGAGAGCTTCTGCCGCCTGGACCGCTCCCTTTTCGTTGAGCAGCCAACACTCCGCCTCGGCGTGCAGCGCATGGACTAGCAGCCCGACTATGCGGAACAGGCAGCCGGCGACGTAGAAGGCGTCACCGCGAGACGCAGCCTTGCGGGCACCGGACAGGGTGAACGGCACGGCCCACCGCGCGTTGGCGACCAACGCCGCCCGCAGCGGCCGCGGGAAGCCGCGCGCCGCCCGCTGAAGATCCACCAACTCCCGTCGGGGGTCGGCGAGGATCCTGCCCAGGGCCAGTTCCCCGACGTAGGCGTGCGAGTACACCCCGAGCGGGTGGCCTGCCTGAGTGCCCACCTCGAAGCGTCCGAGCTGGCACTCCTGCCAGATCCGGTGCACCCGGTCCAGGTCACGGTAGATCCAGTCGATGCGGCAGCCATCCACGGTCAACCAGGCGCCGCCGTCGACCCACGGTCCCCAGCCGCCGGGCTCGGTGACCTCCACCGCCACGCCCGTCAGCTCGGCGGCAAGCCGGCGCAACGCGCCGGTATCCAGCGGGGGCCGGTAGTAAAGGCCAAGGTCGTAGTCGGAGTCGGGACTGTGCGACCCCCTCGCACGGCTGCCCCCCAGACACACCCCGATGATGCCGCCGACGCCGACAAGCCGGTCGGCGATCTCCGTCAAGCGATCCACGTGGGCGAGTGTGGCCAACGAGATCCGCAACGGCCAGCCGTTATCCCACGCTCCAGCCAGTCGCCACCCCCGCGGACCGCCCGGCGCGATGACCCTGGCACGCGCTCGGGTCGGGCAAGTACGGCGAGGTACTCGCCCGACCCGTTGAAGCCTGGCCGGCCCATCCGGACGAACCGGTCCGGACCACCGCCGCCCCAGATACCGTCGACTGATCTGTGTCGCCGGCCTCGTCCCCCGGCCACCTGGGCGGCGGGACGGCGAGCGTCCGGCGGAGGTCGCGTCACCGCCGCCGACGGCCGCCGGCACCGGCGGCCGTCGGGGTGGTCGGTGGTACGGGTCAGCACCTGTTGATCGTCGAATTGTTCAGGGTGATGTTGCTGATGGTGAGGTTGTCCGCGCAGGGATTCTCCACAATCCGGTTGTTCGCCAGGGTGAAGTTCCGCAGGGTGATGTCCCGGTTGCCGGGGAACTCGCTGCGTTCGGCCAGCCGGACCTCGCCACCGCCGCTGATCGTGCCGCCGCCCGCCGCGATGTTCACCCCGTAGCAGTTCTCGATCAGCATCGCGTTGTTGCCGGTGTTGGCGATGTCGACCCGGTCGATCGCCGCGCCGCCGGACTCGGAGACGCAGAAGATCCCCCGGCCGCCGCCGCGGGCCCGCACGGTGCCGACCCGGATGTTGGTCGGGTAGCTGGAGCCGATCCGGCCGTTGCGGTTGGCCATCCTGAACGCGGCGTAGCCGGTTCCGGCACCGGCGTTCTCGGCGTCGACGGTGGTGACCGTGGCGTTGATGGTCTGGTTGAGCAGCAGCCCGGAATGGCCGACGTTGCGGGCGGTGACGGTGCCGATGGTGAGACCGTCGACACCGTACGTCTCGACGGCGTGTGAGCTGGCGCCGGAGACGTAGACGTTGTCGATGCGGACATTGCGCGTCCACTGGCTGGTGTCGCCGCGATTGTCGATGCGGACGCCGAGGCCGCTGGAGAGCCGCATCTCGATCTGGCCGAGGACCACGTCGGTGACGTTGCGCATGAAGACCCCGTAGAGCGGGGTTCCGGTGACGGTGAGGTGCTGGACCTCCACCTGCCTGGTGCCGCGGGAGTAGATCGGCGCCTGGTCGCCGCTGCCCGAGCCGGTCACGTTGATGGTGCCGCACACGTCGATGGTGGTGTAGCTGGGCAGGGAGATCCGGGAGCCGGCGCTGATCGAACCGGAGCCGCGCACCACGACCCGCTGCTTGCTGGTACGGCCGGAGCTGAGGCTGTTCACCGCGGCCTGGACGGCGGCGCGCATGTCGCCGCCGGTGTAGACCGTGCTGCCGCCGTTGCGGGCGGTCCAGGTGCCGCCGCTGAGCACCGCCTCGGCGTGGAAGGGGCCGCTGCCGCAGTCGCTGCCGCCACCGGAGCCGACGGTGACCATCCGCCACTGCTGGTTCCAGCCGTCGTGGTCGGCGTACTGGGAGATCATGGCGCCGTCGGCGGTGGACCACTGCCACACGTCCAGGGCCTTGTTGGAGTGCCGGTTGATGAACCGCACGTGTCCGCCGTCGGAGTCGGCGAGCCCGAAGTGCTGTCGGGTGTTGCCGCTGGCGGCGGGGTTCTGGACGAGTTGGACGCCGTCGTTGGCGTTGGGCACCTCGAGCACTTTGCCGCTGTGCACGGAGCGGATCTGGTAGTAGCCGCTGCCGACGTCGACGAAACGCCACTGCTGCACGGCGAGGTCGTTGCGGGTGAACTGGTTGACCGGCGCGCCGTCGGCGGTGGACCAGTTGTACAGGTCCATCGCCTTGCCGCTGTGGCGGTTGACGAACACGTACGTGGCGTTGGTGTCGACGGTCGCCGCCGCGGCTGGCAGGCCGACGGCGGCGCCGGCGCCGACGAGGGCCAGCACGGCCGTGGCGACCAGGCCGATCCGCCAGCGGGGTGATGGTTTGTTCGTGGTCATGAATGCCATCCGAAACTCCTGCCGTGGAGTTGTCCGGTGTGGAAGGCGCTTGCGCGGCGGCACCGTCGCGGTCGGCAAGCGCTTTCCCGAGGAAGGGATTCACGATTGTATATGTTTTTGCCCGACCTGGCGGCAGGAGGTCCGCGTCAGTGCGCGGCATACAGCAGCGCGTGCTCGGTATCAGTCGGCGGCGGCGCTGCCGGGTTGGCCGTCGCGCCGTCGCGGCCGGCACTCACACGCCAGCCGGTCGGAAGAAACGCCTCGGCCTTCAGTGCCGCGACGGCGATGAGGGGTACGTCGCGCGCGGTGGGGAAGCACAGGTATCGCGGCTGCCAGGTGGGTTGGTACTTGGCGTTGGCCCGGTACAACGATTCGATTTGCCAGAAGCGCGACGCGCCGCGCAGTACCCGGTGCCACATCCGCAGCACCGGACCGGCCCCGAGTTCCTCCGCCCGTGCGAAGACCGACCGCAGCACCGCGAAGTTCAGCGAGACCCGGCGGATCCCCAGCCCGGACGCGGCATCGATGGCGCTGACCACCATGAACTCGGTCAGTCCGTTCTCCGCGGTGCGGTCACCACGCATCAGGTCGAGGGACAGGCCGTCGCTGCCCCACGGCACGAACTGCAGCAGCCCGCGCAACCGCGCCTGGCTGTCCCGGCACAACACCAACAGGCTGTCACCGTCGCGTGGGTCGCCGAGGCGGGACAGCGCCATGGAGAACCCCCGCTCGACCTTCCCGTCCCGGAAGGCGGCCGCAGCGTGGACCACCTCCGCGACCACCGTGGCCGGCAGCTCTCGCTGCCGCGCCACCTGGCAGGTGTATCCCGCCCGCCGGATCCGCGCGACGGCCTGGCGGACCGCCCGCATCGACCGGCCGTGCAGGTTGAACGACGCCACGTCGACGAGGGCCTCGTCGCCCAGCTCGACCACATCGAGGCCGCTGCGCCGGTACGCCTTGCCGCCCGCCGCGCCACAGCCCAGCACCGCCGGAATCCAACCGTGCCGGTCGCTCTCCGAAAGCCACGCGGCGATCGCGTGCGGCCACGCCTCGACGTCGCCAATCGGGTCGCCCGAGGCGAGGCTGACCCCGCCGATGACCCGGTACGCCACTGCCGCCTTGCCGGAGCGGGCCCAGGCCAGCGACTTGTCGCCACGCAGCGCGAAGTAGCCCAGCGAATCCCCGTCGCCGTGGCGGGCCAGCAGCTCGCGCACCCGCATCTCCTCCTCGTCGGTGCGCACCGGCCGGGGCGCGTAGGGGCGCAGCAGCAGCACCAGAGCCACCGCCGCGGCTAGCAGCCCGAACGCCCCTGTGGTGAGGGTCACCAGGGCACCGCCGTATGGGTCGCGGAACTGCAGCGGGCCGGAGACCCCGATGACACCGAGCGCGGCCTGCTCTGCCCACCGGGCCCACCCGGGGTCGCCCACCAGCCGGTCGTGCCGTACCGCGATCTCCGCGAACCCGACTACGAAGCCGGCCACGGCGAACCCGGCCGGCACGGCCAGGACGCGCCACCGGCTCTGCGGGTCCGGCACGGCGTGGAATCGGCCGCGGATGACAATGAGCATGGCCAGCAGCGCGGCGCAGACCACCGCCGGTTCGATGTCGAGGCTCCTGACCAGGTGCAGTACGACGCTGGTGCCGGCCAGGACGACCGCGACCTGCCAGGCCCGGCGCTTACCTCGCCGTAGCCCCGCGCCGACGTAGATCAGCAGTACGCCGACTACGACCGTGGCCGCGCGCGCTGACAGGATCCCGGCGGTGGGTACGAATTCGGACAACTCCGCCAGCCGGCCGCGCGGCGGCGGAAGCACCCCTGTGATTACGTTGAACAACCCCGCCAGCTGCACCAGCCGCGCGACGGTGGCCCGGGACAGCGGTGGGCGCGGCTGCCAGGCGCCCCACTGGGCCGATTCTCGGTGCCACACCATACGCCGATCGTCTTCGACCACTCTTGGCGCCACCGGAAAGAGACCTGGGAGCTTGCTGTATTGGAGCTACACCCGTCGTAGCGCTTGACGGACCCGAGTTCCGCCAGGCCTGGATTCCTCCCTCAATGCGGCATTCAAGCGCGAAAGGGCGCGCCCACACCTGAGCCGCTAGGAGGTGGTACGGATCCCGTCGACAATGCGGGGAACGCCGAGCGGGTTGGCTTCGCGCAGCTCTGGTGGGAGCAGCGGGTCGGGGGTGTTCTGATAGCAGACCGGGCGCAGCCACCGCTCGATCGCGGTGCTTCCCACCGAGGTCGAGCCGCTGGTGGAGGCGGGATAAGGTCCGCCGTGCTGCATGGCGTGGGCGACCGCCACTCCGGTGGGCCAACCGTCCACGACGACCCGCCCCGCGATCTCGCTCAGCCCGGCGACCAGGTCCACCGCCGCGCCGTCCCGCTCGTCGGCGGCCAGGTGCACGGTCGCGGTGAGGTTGCCCGGCAGGCCGCCGAGCACCGCGTCTCGCTCGGCCGTCGAACCGTAGCGGACCAGCACGGTGACCGGTCCGAAGCATTCCTCCAGCAGCTCCCGATACGGCCCTCCCTCGGCGAGCCGCGACGCCGCGACGGTCAGCACGCCCGGCCGGACGGCCAGCGGCGTCGCGTCGTCGCCGGCCTCCCCCGCCCCGAGCGGTTCCGTCACCCCTGGGAGCGCGGCGCGGGAGCGGACTCCGGCGAGGAACGCCGCGCGCATGCGCGGGTCGAGCAGCGGCCCGGACGGGACCGCCGCCGCGACGACCGCCCGGATGACGGCGTCGCCCGCCGGTCCCTCAGGGAGGAGGACAAGGCCCGGCTTGACGCAGAACTGCCCCAGACCCTGGGTGTACGAGGCAGCGAGCCCCGCTCCGATCTCTTCAGCTCTGGTCTCGGCCGCCCGCGTGGTCACCACGACCGGGTTGAGGCTGCCCAGCTCGCCGTGAAATGGGATCGGCCGTGGCCGGGAGGACGCGATGTCGAACAACGCGCGGCCGCCGCGCACCGAGCCGGTAAACCCGACGGCCGACGTCAGGGGGTGGCGGACGAGTTCCGGGCCCGCGTCGAAGCCGTGGACCAGGCGGACGACGTCCTCGGGCAGCCCGACCTCGGCGGCCGCCGAGCGGAGGATCCGGGCGCACAGGGCGGAGGTGGCCGGATGGTCCGGGTGTGCCTTGACCACCACCGGGCATCCCGCGGCCAGCGCGCTCGCGGTGTCGCCGCCGGGCACGCTGAAGGCCAGCGGGAAGTTGCTCGCCGCGAAGACCGCGACGACGCCCAGCGGCACCTTGTAGCGCCGCAGGTCGGGGCGGGGCGCTGGGTCCGCCAGCGGGTCGGCATGGTCGATGATCACGTCCAGGTAGCCGCCGGCTTCGACCACGTCCCCGAATGCGCGGAGCTGGTAGCACGTGCGCGCGAGCTCGCCCGTGAGCCGTACTCGGCCGAGCGCCGACTCGGCATCGGCGGTCGCGATGATCTCGTCGCCGCTCTTCTCCAGCAGTACGGCGGCCATGCGGAGCAGGTCGACCCGCGCGGCGCGGTCCCGGAGTGCCGCGCCGGCCGCGGCGGCGGCCCGCACCGCCTCGCCCACGTCCGCCGCCGTCGACTCGGTCGCGACGCGTCCCCGCGGCTCGCCGGTACGCGGGTCGATGCTCAGCACCTCACCCATCGTCTCGTCCTCTCTCTCCGGTCGCCTCGACAGGCGTCGTGTCTTCGGTCAGGGCGGCAAGCTCTCCCAGGGGCACCGGTACGGCGAGGCTGCGGGTGGCCAGCGGCCGTAGGTCCTCCGCGGTGCTCTCGCGCCGGCTCAGACAGGCCGCGATCCCGGCGGTGGCGAAGCCGCACACCCGTCCCTGGCACCAGCCCATCCCCGGCCGTGCCAGCATCTTCAACGTACGCGCATCCTCCGCGCCGAGGTCGTCGTGTGCCCGGCGCAGATCTCCGTACGAAACCTCCTCGCAGCGGCAGACTGGTGTCGTCTCCGACAGCCACTCCGGCCACGTCCGCGGCACGGGATAGGTCCGGTGCATGGCGGCGGCGAACCGGCGCCCCCGCCGGACGGCGCTTCGCAGCCGCCTCATCACGGTCGGGTCGGCCGGACGGCCCAGTGCGGCGGCGAGGGCGAGCGCACCCAACCGACCCTCATAGACGGCCAGGGCCGCACCGCCCACACCGGTCGCCTCGCCCGCGACGTACAGCCCATCGACGCTGCTGCGCTGAAGGTCGTCAACGGCCACGACGAGGGATCCGTCGACGTCCTTCGCCGTCTCCACGCCGAGCATGAGCGGCAGTTCGAGCGACGGGGTGAAGCCCCACCCGAGCGCCACGAGGTCGGCGAGGATCTCCTCGTCCGGCCCAATCGGGCGGCCATCACGGTCCACCTTGGCGATCCGGACGGCCTCGACCCTGTCCGTGCCGAGGATCTCACGGATCAAGGTCCTCGTGCGGTACGGGATGCGGTGCCGGGCCATGAGCGCCGTGTACTGCAATGCCTCGACGCCCTTGCCCGGCGCGGAGACCAGCCCGACCGGGTCGCGTAGCCAACCTAGTGTCCCGTTGGCCTCGACGACGGCCGCGACCCTCACCCCGGCCCGGGCGAGGCCGGTGGCCACGGGAAGCAGGAACGGGCCGGTGCCGGCGACAACAGCTCGCCGACCCGCCGGGGTGCGATGCCCCTTGAGTAGGGCCTGCACTCCCCCCGCGGTCATCACGCCGGGCAGGTCCCAGCCGGGGAGGGGAAGTTGCCGGTCATATCCCCCGGGACACAGGATCAGCGCCCGCGCGACGAGCGCCCGGCCCGCCGCGTCCCGGGGTCTTTCGGTGGTGGCGGCCGTGGACGTGGCGGCCGTCACCCGGAGAGTGAACGCGCCGCTGCCGCCCCTGGTGATGAGCCATACCTGGTGTCCGGGGAGGTAGCGGATCCGGCCGGCGGCGCGGAGGGCGTACATGCGGTCCCGCAGCGCAGTGAAGACCGGCCAGCCACGATGGCCGACGCGATCGTCGGGGCGGGCGTGGTTCTCGTCGTAGTGCCGCCAGTACTGCCCGCCGGGCTGTCCGGCGGTGTCGATCAGGGCGACGCCGAGCCCGGCCTCGGCGGCCTCGACGGCGGCGGCGAGCCCGGCCGGGCCCGCGCCGACCACGGCGACGTCATGCGCGTTCGGCATCGCTGTTCCTCCGGTCGCCGGCGTCTTCGAGGTCTGCGCCGGTCTCGGCGTCGCCGAGGCTCATGCCGTCGGCGGCGGTGACCAGGCAGGCGCGCTGGTCGGGGATGCCGTCAACGGTGATCAGGCAGTCGAAGCAGACGCCGATGCCGCAGAACAGGCCCCGTGGCCTGCCGCCCTTTCGGGTGGTGCGCCAGTCGGGGATCCCGGCGGCGACCAGTGCGGCGGCGACGCTCTGGCCGGGCTCAGCCGGAACTGCGGCGCCACGGAAGGTCATCTGATATGTCATCGGAGCGCCTCCTCGACGTCCGCGAACCGGTCCGGGGCGAACGGCGTGAGATCCATGTCGGGCCGATCACCCACGAGCGCCTGGGCGATCAGCTTGCCGGTCCCGACGGACAGGCCGACGCCGGCACCCTCGTGGCCGCAGGCGTGCCAGAGGCCGGGCGCGCGGGGATCGGGACCGATGACGGGCAGATGATCGGGGCAGTAGGGGCGGAAGCCGTGGTAGGTGCGCATCGCGCGGACCTCCCGAAGCATCGGGAACAACGCGATCGCCTTGGCCGCGAGCGTGCCGATCGCGGTGACGGACACGGTCCGGTCGAAACCGACGCGTTCACGCGACGCGCCGACGAGAATCGTGCCGCTGGCGGTCCCTTCGACAACAGGCGAGGTCTGCAGGGCCGTGTCAGAGCTGGCCACGTCGCCGACGTACTCGGCGGCGTACACCTTGTGGCGGATCATCCGGGGCGGCATCGGCTGGGTGACCAGGACGAAGCCGCGCCGGGGCAGCACGGGGACACGCACCCCCGCGAGGCCGGCGACGCCGGCGGCCCACGTGCCGGAGGCGTTGAGCACCGCCCCGGCGGGGATGTCGCCGCCGGGGGTCCGCACGCCCGTCACCCGGGCGCCGTCGCGCAGCAACCCCGTCACCTCGGTGCGCGTACGCACCTGCGCTCCGCGCTCGCGGGCCAGCCGCAGCAGGTGCGCCGCGACCAGCATGGGTTGGACCTGGGCGTCCTGCGGATAGAAGGCGCCCCCGGCGAGTTCCGGGGAGAGATGCGGCTCGTAGTCGCGCAACTCGGTCCGCGCGACGTCACGGACCTCGACCCCACGCCGGCGCTGCCGGACGGCGAGCTCGCGCAGCGACGTGACGTTCTGCTCCGACGCCGCGACGACCAGGCCGCCCTTGGACTCGAACTCCCACAACTCGGCGTGTTCCGCGAGATCCTCGCGCCAGACCCGCTGTGAGTACAACGCCAGGTCGAGCTCGGGGCCGGCTTCCTTGTCGGACACCAGCACGTTGCCCTCTCCGGCGCTGGAGGTGCCTCCAGCGATCGCGCCGCGCTCGACGACGACCACTCGCACCCCCGCCAG
Organism: Micromonospora deserti; assembly: GCF_003236335.1. Classification (GTDB taxonomy): domain Bacteria; phylum Actinomycetota; class Actinomycetes; order Mycobacteriales; family Micromonosporaceae; genus Micromonospora; species Micromonospora deserti. Next base: position 74,459 of record NZ_POUB01000002.1, on the reverse strand, counting down.
CGATGCGAAGTACGCGCTGGCCGCCCCCACGACACCCGCACCGACGACCACGAGGTCCGCGCTCACGCCGCGGCCATGAGACTCACCGGCGCTGTACTGATGAATCGCTCGCTGACGCTCGCTCATGGCGCGCCCTCGGCCCCACCTGCCCACAGACCTCGTACGTGGCCGATGTGCCGGTGCATCAGCAGCTCGGCGCCGGACGGGTCACGGGCTTCGATGAAGTCCAGGAGCTCGTGGTGCTCGGCGGCCGAGCGGCCCAGCCTGCCGCTCTCCAACAGCGGGGTCAGGCCGAGCAGCCGGGTCTGCGAGCGCAGGTCGGTGACGACGTCCACCAGGAACCGGTTACGGCTGTAGCCGAGCAGGGTCAGGTGGAAGACGTGGTCGGCCTCGATGTAGCCGACCAGGTCGCCACACTCTGCCGCATCGACGATGGCCTGCGCCAGCGTCCGTAGTTCGGGGATGTCCTCCTTCGGGATCACCGCCACGACGTCCCGCACGGTCGGCGGCTCGATGAGCAGCCGCACGGCGGCCAGGTTGTCGAGGTCCTCCTCGGACATCTCCGTGATCCGGAAGCCCTTGTTCGGCTGGGGGACGACCAGGCCGGCCTTCACCAGGTCGAGCATGGCCTCTCGCACCGGTGTGGGCGAGACGCCGAGCTGCGCGCCCAGCGCCGGAGCCGAGTAGACCACGCCGGGCTGCAGCTTGCCGGAGATGATCGCGGCGCGCAGAGCGTCCCTGATTCGGTCGCGGAGGTTTTCCCTCCGGCCGACACCAGGCAGATCCGGGACGGGTACCGGGCTCACAGCAGGAACCCTGCGGGAAAGGGGTCGGTGGGGTCGAGGTGGAACTGAGAGGTTGCGGTGATCCACGCCCGGCCGGTGATCGACGGCAGCACGGCGGGCAGTGACCCGACCCTGGTCTCGCCGAGCAGCCGTCCGGTGAAGCGGGTGCCGATGAACGACTCGTTCACGAAGTCCGCGCCGATGCCCAATTCGCCGCGCGCGTGCAGCTGCGCCATCCGGGCGCTCGTACCCGTGCCGCAGGGGGAACGGTCGAACCAGCCGGGGTGGATGGCCATGGCGTGCCGCGACAACCTGGCGGTCGAGCCGGGGGCTTGCAGATAGACATGGTGGCACCCGTTGATGTCATCGCGCTCGGGGTGGATCGGCCGGTCCTGCTCGTTCACCGCTTCCATGATCGCCAGACCGGCGGCCAGCAGGTCGCCGGCGCGTGACCGGTCGAAGGGCAGCCCCAGCTCCGCCAGATCGACGATCGCGTAGAAGTTCCCGCCGAAAGCCATGTCGTACCCGACCTCGCCGAAGCCCGGCACCTCGACCTTCCGGCCCAGCCCGGCCACGAACGACGGGACGCTCTGGATGGTGACCGACTCCGCCGCACCGTTACGCACCGCCACGGACGCGACGACCAGCCCGGCGGGGGTGTCGAGCCTGATCGTGGTCACCGGCTCGACGACGGGCACCATCCCGGTCTCGACGAGCACCGTCGCGACCCCGATCGTGCCGTGGCCGCACATTGGCAGCAGCCCGGAGACCTCGATGAAGAGCACGCCGTAGTCGGCGTCGGGACGGGTCGGCGGCTGCAGGATCGCGCCGCTCATCGCGGCGTGGCCGCGCGGCTCGTACATCAGCAGGGTGCGAACGTCGTCGCTGTTCTCCACGAACCACAGCCTGCGCTCAGCCATGGTCGCCCCCGGGATCGTGCCCATGCCGCCGACGATGACTCGGGTCGGCATGCCCTCGGTATGCGAGTCGACGGCGTGGAACGTGCGGCGGGACCTCATTTGTAGCCCTTGCCCAGGACGCTTTCGGTGTCGGCGATGATCCTGGCCGCAACCTCGGACGGGAGCGGCAGTCGTGGCGGACGACAGACGCCGCCCCTGCGGCCGCAGACATCCATCGACAGCTTGATCGACTGGACGAACTCGGTCTTGGAGTCCCAGCGCAGCAGTGGGTGCAGGTCGCGGTAGATCGCCAGTGCCTTGGCGATGTCGGCGGGGCCGCCCGAGGTGGCCAGCCGGTAGAGCTCCACCGTGCTCTCCGGGATCGCGTTCGGATAGCCGGCGATCCAGCCGACGGCGCCGGCGATGCCCAGCTCGAGCAGCACGTCGTCGGCGCCCACCAGGATGTCCAGGCCGGGTGCCAGCTCGGCGATCTCGTACGCCCTGCGGACGTCGCCGGTGAACTCCTTGACGCCGACGATCAGACCCTCGTGGAACAGTTCGGCGAGCAGCGAGGGAGTCAGGTCGACCTTGGTGTCGATCGGGTTGTTGTAGGCGACGACCGGCAGCCCGACCCGGGCGACCTCGCGGTAGTGCTCAACGACGGCCCGGCGGTCGGCGCGGTAGGCGTTCGGCGGCAGCAGCAGGACGGAGGTGGCCCCGGCCGCGGCGGCCTGATCGGCCCAGCGGCGGGCCTCGAGAGCGCCGTAGGCGGCGACGCCGGGCATCACGCCGAACCCGGCGGGGGCGGCCTGCACCGCCGCCTCGACGACGCGCGCCCGCTCCTCCGGAGTCAACGTCTGGTACTCGCCGAGCGAGCCGTTGGGCGTCACCCCGTGGCAGCCGGCGGCGGCGAGGAACCGGACGTGCTCGGCGAACGAGTCGTAATCGATGGAGAGGTCGTCATGGAAGGGCAGTGCCGTCGCGACGTGGATGCCATGCCATGGCCTGGCGGGGGTGGTCATGCTGAGGTCTCCTTGTGGTCGTACCGCAAAGGCTAGCAGTGCAATTTCACATTGCTTCAGCTGCCATCCATTTTTCCAGGCCGTCGGCGTCGAGCGGCAGCGCACCGGACAGCACCTCCAGGCCGTCCGGCGTGACCAGGAGGTCGTCTTCGATGCGCACGCCGATTCCGCGCAGCTCCGGAGGCACGGTCAGGTCATGCGCATGGAAGTACAGCCCGGGCTCGACCGTGAGCACCATGCCAGGCGCCATGACCGCGCCCTGATATGCCTCCTCCGCGGCCCGACCGCAGTCGTGCACGTCCAGCCCCAGGTGATGGCCGATGCCGCACACCAGGTAGCGCCGGTGGTGCTGGCCGGTGTCGGAGAGCGCCTCGTCCACGGAGACCGGCAGCAGTCCCCAGTCCGCAAGGCCCCGCGCGATCACCTCCATCGCCGCGTGGTGGAAATCGGTGAACCGGCGGCCGGGGCCCACCGCCGCCAGCCCGGCCCGGTGGGCTTCCTCCACCAGGTCGTGCACCTGCCGCTGCACGGGAGAGAACCGCCCGGAGGCGGGGAACGTGCGGGTGACGTCGGCGGTGTAGCAGCTCTTGACCTCGACGCCCATGTCGAGCAGGAGCACCTCGTCCGGCAGCACCGGGCCGTCGCAACGCACCCAGTGCAGCGTGGGCGCGTGCCGGCCGCTGCCGACGATCGTGGCGTAGCCGGGGCCGTTACCGTACGCCCGGGCGTACCGGTCGAAGGTGCCCTGCAACCACCGCTCCCCGGGCCCCTCGATCGCGGTGGGGATCTCACGGACGACCGCGGCGAAGCCCTCGACCGTGCGGTCCACGGCCTCGCGGAGCTGCCCGATTTCCCACTCGTCCTTGTACATGCGCAGTTCGGCGAGGGTTCGGCCGACCTCCTCGTCCCGAGTCACGTCCTCGGTGAGTTCCGAGAGCGGCCGGACCTCGACGCCCAGCGCCCGCGCCCACTCGGCCAGCCCCGGCGCGACCCCGACCCACAGCTCGCCGTAACGGGCGTCGGTCCACAAACCCGGGTCGCCGGGGCCGACGGGTGGCGGCAGGTAGAGCGTGGCGTCGCCGTCGCGCAGCACCACCACGGCGTTCTCGACACCGCAGCCGGTCACCCAGACGAAGTCGCTGTCCGGGCGGAAATCGTACGTCGTGTCATTACTGCGCACAGGCGCCTCCCCCGCCGCCAGCACGATGGTCCGGCCGGGGAGCGCCTCGGCCAGCCGGGCCCGGTGGGCGGCAGCCGCCTGGGCGGCGCCGGGGACGACGGGCGGAGTGCGGTCGGGCCTGCCCCATCCCGTGTTCATGTACTGCGTGAATGCCGGGATCTCGGACAGCTTCGGCGGCTTGCCTTTACGCAACGGTGACTCCTTCTGCTTCGCGGGACCAGCCGGCCCCGGGGAGGTTTTCCGACGACTTCTCCCGCGTGTCCTCACGCATCGGTGACTCCTCCGCCCACCTCGCGGACCAGTTCGGCCAGCCGGGCGAAGACCCGGTCGTCGCCGACCCCGTCGTGTTCGTACTCGTTGGTCACCCAGGTCTGGACGTTGCCGACCCGGGATGCGGTGTCTAGTTGCAGGCCGGCGTCCACGTACATGTCGTCGTAGTAGACGGCGGCGGCCACCGGAATCTCGTTGGCGGCCAATCGGTCGAGGTCGTAGAGCTGCGGCCACTCCTCGCGGACGGCCAGCAGTTCGACAGCGCCACGGAACGGGCGCAGCTCGGCGATCTCCTCGAACATCCAGGGATAGATCATCTCGCCGGTGAACAGCAGCGGCCTGGCCCCCTCCGCGAACTGCGGGTGCCTCGCCCGTTCGGCCTGGGCCGCCCAGGCGGTGGCGCCGGCGCCGTGCCCGTAGGTGCTCTCCTGCAGGGCCGCGAACAGGGGGTTGTCGCTGTAGGAGGTCCTGGCCTGCACCTGGTGCAGAAACGTCGCCGACAGTTCGTCCCCCGAGAATGCCTCGTCGAGCAGCCAGTGCATCCGCTCGTATCCGGGCTTCATGCCAAAGTCGATGCCGAGCGACTGCAGCCGCCGGATCGTGAGGACGTCGCCGTCGGGCAGCAGCACATCGCCCTCGGCCAGCCGGTCGGCGATCCGGCCCACCTGCGCAACCTGGTGCGGATAACGCCGATAGAACTGCCTGTTCTTCGCCTCGACGCGAGGATAGGTGCGCCGGTAGACCTCAGCCGCCGACGGGTCGAGACCCGGCAGGCCGCCAGTGACGTAGCAGGCACTCAAGCCTTCCGGGGCCTTCGACAGGTAGGTCAGCGTGATGAAGCCGCCGTACGACTGCCCGAGGGTGGACCAGCGCCGGCCGCCGAAGACGGTCTTCCGCAGGTGCTCGTGGTCGGCGAGGATCGAGTCGGCCCGGAAGCACGCGAGAAAGCTCGCAGCCTCCTCGGCCGTGGCGAACCCGCTCATCCGGCGACCGTCGACGCGGGTGCTGCGACCGGTGCCGCGCTGGTCCATCAGGACGACGCGGTAGTCGCGCAGCGCCTGGCCGAGCCAGCCGGACCGGGCGAGCGGGCGCGGGCCCTTCCCGCCGGGTCCGCCCTGCAGGTAGACCAGGCACGGCAGGTCCTCACCGGCCCGAACCGGATCGACGATCTCACGGGCAAAGATCTGGATGGTGCCGCGCGTCGGGTCGGACCAGTCCAGCGGCACGTCGGTCACGTGATCGCGGACGCGCATGCCGGGGATCGTGTAGGTCGCGGTTACGGGCATCGACTCTCTTCTCCTGCCGTACGCGCTCCGGGCGTCAGGGATCGAGCTCGGATTGGGCTGCCCAGACGCCATTCAACCCTAGTAAGGTGTGCCATTGCACTGATCTTAGGCATGACCAAGGGGCACTGCCAAGAGGCGCCGAAGGGATCGACCGTTGCCTGTCAAAGCGTGGCGGGTGCCGGCGGGCCACCCGGCCGACTGGGCTTAGCCGGCGGCGGCCACCAACGCCACTACGTCGTCGAGGGTGTCCAGTGGGCGACCGGGGCCGTTCAGCTCGACCTCGACGCCGTACTCCAGCTCGATCGCGTCGACCAGGCGGAGCAGTCCGAGGGAATCGACACCGAGGGCAATCATGGATCCTCCGGCGAGTACGTCGGCCGCCGAGACCGCCCCGCCCGTGGCCTCGCTGACCAGCTCCGCGATCCGCCCGCGCAGTTCGATGGTGCCCACTGTCAGAACTCCTTTCCGGACTGCCGGACGATCTCGGCGATCTCGGCGACAGTCGGGGTGTCGAAGAACGCGTCGAGCGGCACCTCGACCCCGAGCCGCTGCTGGATCCGGCTGCTGATCCGGGTGATGGTCAGTGAGTGCCCGCCCAGGTCGAACAGGTCCTCGTGCACGCCGATGTCGGGGATCCGCAGCACCTCCTGCCAGATCAGCCGCAGCTGCTCCACCACCGGGTCGTCGCCCATGCCGGTGCCGGCGGCCGCGTCGGGGGGCACGTCCACGGCGGCGTCCCGGGCCGCCGGGGCAGGCAGGGCGGCCCGGTCGACCTTGCCGTTCGGGCTCAGCGGCAGCCGCTCCAGCGCCACATAGTCGGTTGGCAGCACAGCCTGTGGCAGGCTCAGCGCCAGGTGCCGGCGTAGCTCGGCCGGGTCCGGGGCGGCGCCCGCCCGGGTCACCACGTACGCGACGAGGCGGGGCTCGTCGTCGTCCCGCCGGAGCACGGTGGCCGCCCCGGCCACGCCGGGGTGGTCGAGAAGCCGGGCGTCGATCTCCCCCAACTCGATCCGGTGCCCTCGGACCTTGACCTGGTCGTCGGTGCGGCCGAGGAATTCGATCCGCCCGTCCGGCAGCCACCGGCAGCGGTCGCCGGTGCGGTAGAGCCACTTACCGGGCCGCCCGAACGGCTCCGGCACGAACCGCTGGGCGGTGAGATCGTCCCGCCCCAGATAGCCGGCGGCCAGCCCGGCGCCGGCCAGGTACAGCTCACCGGGCAGCCCGACCGGCGCGGGCCGGCGCGCCTCGTCCAGTACGTACGCCCGCACGTTCGGCAGCGGCCGCCCGATGGTGACCTCGGCGGGGTCTGCGGAAATGTCCGCCATCGTCGCGTACACGGTCGCCTCCGTCGGCCCGTACCCGTTGATGAGGCGCACGGTGCGGGCCCGCAGGTCCCGGGCGAGGGCGACCGGCAACGCCTCGCCGCCGGCGACCGCGACGAGCGGCTCCGGCGTGACCACGGCGGCGCCCGGAGCGGAGGCGCCGAGGCCGGCCTCCAGCAGCACCCGCCAGCCCGACGGGGTGGCCTGGGCGTGGGTTACGCCGGCGGTGCGGACCAGCCGCAGCACGGCCGCGCCGTCCAGGACGCTGACTCCCGAGGCGACGACCACCCGGCCGCCGGTGACCAGCGGCAAGAAAACCTCCACGGTGGAGATGTCGAACGACAGCGACGTCAGGTGCAGCCACCGGTGCTGCGGGCCGCTGTCCAGCAGGTCCCGCACGCCGAGTAGCAGGTTGGCCAACGCCCCGTGCCGCACCGCCACGCCCTTGGGGCGGCCGGTCGATCCAGAGGTGTAGAGCACGTACGCGAGGTCGTCGGCCGTCGGCGCACCGGCGGGGGCGGTCTCCACCGGGGCCGGGCCGCCGAGCAGGTCGGTCCGGTCGAGGGCGAGCGTGGGCCAGGCCGTCTGGGTGGCGGTGGTCGTCACGACCAGCGCCGGGGCGGCGTCGGCGAGGACGGCCTCCTGACGGGCCGGCGGATGGCCCGGGTCGATCGGCAGGTAGGCGGCTCGGCACCGCAGCACCGCCAGCATGGTCACCACCGCCTGCCAGGACCGGTCCAGCGCGACGGCGACGAGCGCGCCGGGACCGACGTCCCGGTCCCGCAGCAACGCGGCGAGCCGGGCGGCGGCGGCGTCGAGCTGGGCGTAGCTCAGCGTCCGGTCGCCGTCGACCACGGCCGGCGCGTCCGGATCCGCAGCGACGCGGCCGGCGAACAGGGCGGGCACGGTCGCCTCGGCAGGGTACGCCCGGTCGGTGTCGTTCCAGGCGCGGGTGACGTGGTCGAGTTCGTCGGCGGGGAGCACCGGTAACTCCGCCACCGGCCGGTCGGGGTCGGCGACCGCGGCGGCGAGCATGGTGCCCAGGTGTCCGCCGATCCGGCGCACGGCGTCGGTATCGATGGCTGAGGGGCTGTGCTGGAGGCTGACCGTGACGCCGGTGGATGTGTCCACGATTTGAACGTGCAGGGCGTTGCGGGCGGCCCCGCAGAACAGGGTCCAGTCGACCTCGCTGGCCACCCCCGGGAAGACCGGTTCGACGCCGCCCCGCCGATAGGCGATGCTGACCGGGGTCAACGCCGGCGCGGGCCGCAGGCCGGATACGGCGTGGGCCAGCGGCACGGCGCGGTAGCGGTACACCTCGCGCAGCCGGGCCCGGACGGCGTGGACGTGGTCGCGAACAGTTCCCTCGGCCGTGTCGGCGGTGACGGGGAGCTCGTTGACGAACAGCCCGACCCGGTCGGCCTGGTCCGGGGTGCGGGTGGACAGGGCCACCCCGACGGGGATGCCCCGGTTGCCGTAGCGCTCGAGCAGGGCGTGCAGCACGGCGAACAGCAGTTCGAAGCGGGTCACGTCGAGTGACCGGGCGGCCAGGTCGATGCCGTCGACAAGGTCGACGGGCAGGTTGACGGTCACGGCGGCGCCGGGCTCCGCGCCGGTGGGCAGCCGGCGCAGGCCGGGCAGGACGACGTCGCCGGGGCCGGACCAGTGCCGGGCCCAGTAGGCGCGGGCAGCGGGCAGGTCGGTGGCGACACGTTGCTGTTCGGCCGCGGCGAGGCCCGCGTATCCGTCGGCGCGTGGCGCGACGCCGGCCGGGCCGCCGCGCCGGGCGGCGGTGTACGCGGCGGCCAGGTCCCGGGCCAGTACGTCCTTGGACATACCGTCGAAGGCCAGATGGTGGGCGGTGACGAGCAGCAGGTGCGTTCCGTCGGTGCCAGTCAGCACGGTGAACCGGGCCAGCGGTCCGGTCCGCAGGTCGTGCGGGCGGGCGATCTCCGCGGCGACCCGGGCGTCGGTCAGCTCCCCGAAGGTGACCGACGGGCGGATGTCGGCCGGCACCAGGCGGGGGGTGCCGTCGTCGTCGGTGGTGATCCGGGCGTACAGGACCGGGTGCTGTTCGGCCACCGCGGCGCACGCCGCGACGAGGGCCCGACGGTCGAGTTCGGCGGCGAACCGTACGCCCAGCGCCATGTGGTACGCCGTGCCGGCGACTCCGGCCTGCTCGGTGAACCAGACGGCGTGCTGTGCGTATGTCGCCTCGGCGGTGCCCACATGCTCTCCCACGGGGTGCTGATGGTCAGTTGTCGAACAGGTCGGTGAGCTGCCGCTTGAGCACCTTGCCGCCCTCGTTGCGGGGCAGGTGGTCCAGCAGCAGGAGCCGGGCGGGCAGCTGGTAGTCGGCCAGCCGGTCGGCGAGAAAGCCGCGCAGTGCCGGCAGGGACAGTCCGTCCGGACCGGCCTGTGGCCGGGGCACGACGGCGGCGGCCACCGCCGAGCCGAGCACCGGGTGCGGGACCCCGACGACCGCCGCCTCGGCGACCAGAGGGTGTTCGTGCAGCGCCGCCTCGACCTCGATGGTGGAGACCTTGAACGCGCCGGTCTTGATGACGTCCTGGTGCCGGTCGGTGAGGTACAGGTAGCCGTCGGCGTCGACCCGGCCCACGTCGCCCATGCGTACCCACCCGTCCCGGAACGTAGCCCGGTTCGCTGCCTCGTCGCGGTAGTACGAGCGGGGATGAGGGGCGCGCAGCCACACGTCGCCGGTCGTCCCGGCGGGCAGCGGGTTGCCGTCGGCGTCGGCGACCATCAGCTGGCCGCCGACGGGCCGGCCGACCGCGTCCCGGCGGGACGGGTCGTAGATCATGGTCGTCTGGGCCGGGGCGGCCTCGGTGGAGGTGTAGTAGTTGACGATGGTGGCCTGCGGGAAGGCCTCGGCCAGCCGGGCCGCGACGGCCGGGGCCAGCGGCGCGGCGGTGGAGCCGATCAGCTGTACGCCACGGGTGTCCCGGCCGCGCAGCGCCCCGGAGTCGAGCAGCTCGACGGCGATCGACGGGACGACGAACACGGTCCCCGTACCTGGGGACTCGACCAAGCGGGCGAACCGGACCGGGGTGAACCGGGGCAGGGTGAGCGCGGCGGCCCGCGCGGTGAGCGCGTTGAGCAGCATGGTCTGCCCGGCGTTGGTGCCGATGGCGAACGCGTGCAGGAACCGCTCCGAGTGGGCCAGGGCCAGCCGGCGCGGGTGGTTCGGCGCGCCGACGGTCAGGTTGGCGTGGCTGGCCGCCACGCCCTTGGGGCGGCCCGTCGTGCCGGAGGTGTAGAGGATCTGCGCGAGGTCGCCGGGGCGGGCGGCCGACGGGCCGGGCTCGGTGCAGCGGCCGGCGAGCAGATCGCCGCAGGTCCAGACGGGCAGGCCGGACGGAAGCGACGGGGCAGGGGTGTCGTCGCCGTGCACGACGGCGGTGGCCGCGCAGTGTGTCAGCGCGTGCTCGAGTTGCCCGGCGGCGAGCCGGTCGGACAGCGGCACGGCGACGCCGCCGGCCCGGAGCACCCCGCAGTACGCCACGGCGAACCGGGGCCAGTCACGGGCGCCGAACAGCAGGCCGACGCGGTCGCCGCGGCGCAGGCCCCGGCGCAGCAGCGCGGCGGCGACGGCGACCGCGCCGGCGGACCATTCGGCGAAGGTCAGCCTCGCCCAGCCGTGCACCTCCACCGCCACCCGGTCCGGATGCAGGGCGGTGCGCCAGTCGAGCAACTCGGGCACGGTCCGGGACGGGGATGCCAACCGGCCGGTGGGCGCTGCGGTCACGTCAGCCCACCCTCCGCCCGGTCGCGACGGCCCGCGCCCGGCGCTCCTCGACGCGGGCGGCCCTGGCCCGGCGTTCCTCGATGCCGACCAGGTCGTCCGGTGGCGCGTCGGGCACCTCGTCGTCGAACCGGGCGAGGACGGGCGTGGCCAGCGACACCAGCGCCGTCAGCGCGATGCACACCCCGAACAGCACGTAGAGCAGCCCCTGGCCGCGCCCCGGACCGACGCCGATCACTACGCCGACCGTGGTGGCCAGCGCGCCGTCGGGCAGCAGCATCGGTTCGGCTACCCGGGCGGCGAACGGAGCGACGAGGCCCCAGCCCAGCGGCAGGGTGGACTGCGCAACCATCTGGTTGAGCGCGAAGACCCGGCCGTGGAAGCGGGGCGGCACCTTGGTCTGGATGATCGTGTTGTAGACACCGTTGACGATGCCGAGGGCCAGGTACATGCCGAACGCGCCCGCGCCGATGAGCAGCAGGTTCGGCCTTAGCCCGGTCAGCACGGCTGCCACCGCGATGCCGAGGGTGCCGAGCAGCACCGCCCGCATCCGGCGTCGGCGGGGGCCACCCCAGACCAGCATCACCAGGCCGCCGGTGGCCGCGCCGACCCCGCCGGTCAGCGCGACACGCGCCACCTCGGTCAGGCTGGCGAAGCCGAGCACGAGCGGGGAGAGCAGGAACAGCACGGGGAACAGGAAGAAGTTCAGCGCCGCGAAGAACGCGAGCATGGCACGGAACTCCCGGCGCCGCAGCGAGTAACGCAACCCGGCGACGATCTCAGCGCCGATGCCCTCGCGGCGTTGCAGGGCCAGGGTACGGGGGAACCGGACGACCGCCAGCACCCCGATCGCGAACAGGTACGACGCCACGTCGATGAGCAGGATGCCGCGCAGCCCGACGGCCTGTAGCAGTGCCACGGCGACCAGTGGCACGGTGAACTGGGTGAGACCGACGGCGGTCTGGGTGAGCCCGTTGGCGTGGCCGAGGAAGCGCTTGGGCACCAGCTGCGGCACCGCCGAGACGAACGCGAGGCGTTGGAAGGCCAGCGCCACCGACAGCCAGCCGGTCAGCGGGTAGAAGTGCCATACCTCGGCCCGGTCGGCCAGCACCAGCCCGGCCATCATCGCGTTGGCGCCTCCGGCGGCGGCGTTGGCGACCAGCAGTACGCGCCGCCGGCTGGTGCGGTCGATCAGCGCGCCGGCCAGCGGCGCGACGAGCAGGCCGGGCAGCAGGCCGAGCACGGCGAAGAGCGCGAACCGGGCGAGCGATCCGGTCTCGGTGTAGATCCACAGCGGGATGGCGAAGGTGGTCAGCGCGGTGCCCATGCCGGAGATCACCTGGCCGGCAGCGACCAGGCCGAAGCGGCGCAGGCTCGGTGGCGGCGCGGTGGCCACCGGAGTGTTCGCGTCCGGTGTCGGGTGGGCGTCGGCGGACCGGTGGGAGACGCGGGCGAGCTGCCAGGCGGGCTGCGCGCCGCCCTGGCTGGCCGGGGCGGGTGGCGGCGGCGCGTCGAGCTGACGGTGCACGCCGGTGACGATCTCGGCCAGCTCACCGGCCCGGTACTTCAGGAAGTAGTGCCCACCCTCGTCGATCACCGCCAGCGCGGTGCGGTCGCTGAGGAAGTGCCACTCCCGGTACCGCTCCTCGTGGTAGTCGGTGCTGCGGTCGCGCTCGCCGACGACGGAGACGATCGGCGCGCGCAGCGGGCTGGCCCGCTGCCGCATCAGATCGGTGAAGTAGTCCTCGGAGACCTGGGCGTCGTGCCGCATCGCCCGGATCAGGAACCGGACCTCGTCGGGTGCGAGCGACCCCACGGCGGTGCCCTGCGCCTGCAACCAGGTGCGGTAGATCCGGTCGCTGCGGACGCGTTCGGCCAGCCGCAGCCGCAGCAGCGGCCCGAGCACGCCGCCGGCGGGCCGGGCGAACGGGAAGACCGCGCCGAGGTACACCGCGAGCAGGTCCCGGCCGGCGGCCTCCAGCCGGCGGGCGACCTCCACAGCCAGCGCCCCGCCGGGGCCGCAGTGTCCGTACAGGATCAGCGGCCCCGCCACCCGGTCCAGGATCTCCGCGACGACGTCGGCGGCGACGTCCTCGATGGGCGCGGGATCGTCCGCGAGGCCGATGTCGTGCCCGGGCACGGCCACCGAGAGCAGTCGGTGGCCGGGTGGCAGCGCGTCGGCCAGCGGTTGGTAGACCACGGCGCTGCCGCCGCCGTACGGGACGCAGACCAGGGTGGCGACCCGGTCCGCGGCCGGCACCGGCGGGGTCAGCTCGTGCAGCAGCCCGTTGGGGCCGGCGCCGGCCCCGGCGACGAGGCGGGCCAGCTCGCGTACGGTGCGGTGGCGGAACAGGTCCATCACGCTGACCGCCGGTGCGGCGCTGCCGACGGCCGCGGGTAGTTCCCGGCGCAGCCGGGCCACCACCTGGGTGGCCAGCAGGGAGTGCCCGCCCAGGTCGAAGAAGTCGTCGGTGGCGCCGACCTCGGCCACCCCGAGCACGGCCCGCCAGATCCCGGCCACCAGGGTCTCCACCGGCCCGACCGGCGCCACCCGCTCCCCGGTCGGCCCGTCGTCGGTCGGCTCGGGCAGGGCCCGCCGGTCCACCTTGCCGTGCTCCTGCAGCGGCAGCCGGTCCAGGCGTACCCAGCGACTGGGGACCATGTGCTCGGGCAGCCGGTCGGCGAGGTGGCGACGCAGCTGCGCGGGGTCCGGCACGATCGCGCCGGGTGCCGGCTCCAGGTAGGCCACCAGCCGGTCGTCGCGCAGCAGCACCGCCGCCTGCCGCACCCCGGGGCAGTCCCGCAGCGCTGCCTCGATCTCGCCCAGCTCGACCCGGTAGCCGCGGATCTTCACCTGGTGGTCGCGGCGGCCGAGAAACACCAGCTGCCCGTCCTCGCGCCAGTAGCCCAGGTCGCCGGTGCGGTAGAGGCGGGCGCCGGGCGGACCGTACGGGTCGGGCAGGAACCGCTCGGCGGTCAGGCCGGGCCGGTTCAGGTAGCCGCGGGCGAGCCGGTCACCGCCGAGGTACAGCTCGCCCGGCACCCCGACCGGCACCGGACGCATCCGCTCGTCGAGCACGTACACCCGGGCGTGCGGCAGGGGCTGGCCGATCGGTGCCGAGCCGGTGCGCGGCCCGTCGGCCGTCACCTCGTACGTGGTGACGCCGACGGTGGCCTCGGTGGGGCCGTAGTGGTTGAACACTCGGGCCGGGCCGGCGGCCGCGAGCGGGCCGACGCGGTCCAGGTCGGACGCCTCGCCGCCGAGGATCAGCGCGCGGGCGGGCAGCAGGTCGCCCGGCTCGGCGTCGGCGGTCAGCGCAGTCAGATGCGACGGGGTGATCTTCAGGTAGTGGATGCGCTGGGCGCGCAGCCGCTCGGCGAGTTCGGCTCCGGTGCACCGGCGAGGGAGCAGGTGCACCGCGCCGCCGGTGGCCAACGCCAGGTAGAAAACGGTGACGCTGAAGTCGAACGACATCGACTGCAGCAGCCCGTACCGGGCGGCCGGGGCCACCGCGAACCGATCGGCCACCCCGTCGAGGTAGCGCAGCACCTGCCGGTGGGCCACGGTCACCCCCTTCGGAGTGCCGGTGGACCCGGAGGTGTAGATGACGTACGCGAGGTTCCCGCCGGTCGTCCCGGCCGCGAGCGGGGTGCAGGGCTCGGCCGCGACCTCGGCCGCGACCTCGTCCAGGCAGGCGACCTCCGCCTCGGTGCACAGCCGGTCACGCAGGTCGGAGCTGGTCAGCACCACGGTTGGGCGGGCGTCGGCGAGGATCAGGCCCAGCCGGGCGACGGGCTGCTCCGGGTCCAGCGGCAGGTACGCCCCACCGGCCCGGAGCACCCCGAGCAGCGTCGCGGCCAGCTCGACCGACTGTTCCAGCAGGACCGCGACCAGCCGGTCCGGGCCGACGCCCCGGTTGCGCAGCCAGTGGGCGAGCCGGTTGGCCCGCTGGTCCAGCTCCCGGTAGGTGACCGTGTCCGGGCCGTGGACCACGGCCGGGGCGTCAGGCGTGGCGGCGACGTGCGGGCCGATGAGGTCGGCCAGGGTGCTCGCCGTGCCGGTGACCCCGGCGGCGACGCCGTCGTGGTCGGGCCGGGCGAGGGCCAGCATCCGGTCCCGTTCGGCGGGACCGAGCAGGTCGAGGTCGGCGACGGGTAGGTCCGGCCGGTCGACCGCGGCGCGTAGCAGGGTCTGCAAGCTCGCGGCCAGCCGGCGTACGGTGGCGGCGTCGAACAGGTCGGTGTTGTAGACGACCATGCCGCGCAAACCGTCGGCGGTCTCGCTGACGTACAACGACAGGTCGAAGCGGGCGGTGGCGGCGTCGGTGCCGACGCCCTCGGTGCGCAAGCCGTCGGGCCACCGGGCGCCGTCGTGGGCGTAGTTCTGCAAAGTGAACAGCACTTGGAACACGGGGGTGCGGCTGACGTCCCGGGCGACGTTGAGCTCCTTGACCAGGCGTTCGAACGGGATCTCCTGGTGGGCCAGGGCGCGGACGACGGTGGTGCGGGTGCGCCGCAGCAGGGCCCCGAAGCTGGGCTCGGCGGCGGGGGTGCCGGCGGTCGCGCCGACCGGGGAGACGTCGGCGCGTAGGGCGAGCGTGTTGACGAACAGGCCGACGAGGTTCTCCAGCTCCGGCACCACCCGGCCGGCGACTGGCGAGCCGATGGCGAAGTCGCGCTGGCCGCTGTACCGGAACAGCACGGCCTGCAGACCGGTGAGCAGGGTCATGTAGAGGGTGGCCCGGTGGGCGCGGCTCAGCCGGCGCAGCCCGTCGGTGAGGTCCGCGTCGAAGGTGAAGCGGTGCGTGTCACCGGCGTACGACTGTACGGCCGGGCGGGGCCGGTCGGTGGGCAGCTCCAGCGGGGGCACGCCGGCCAACGCTTCGGTCCAGTAGGCGAACCCGTCCCCGGTTGCCGGCCCGTCGAGCCGGTCCCGCTGCCAGGCGGCGTAGTCGACATAGGTGGTCGCCGGCGCCGGGGGCGGGGGGTCGCCGTCCCTCAGCGCGCCGTAGGTGGCGGCGACCTCGCCGAGGAGCAGGTTCAGCGACCAGCCGTCGCTGACGATGTGGTGCATCGCGAGGTGCACGACGTGGTCCGCGTCGCCGAGCCGGACGACGAGCGCCCGCAGCAGGGGGGCGGCGCTGAGGTCGAACGGGGTGCGGACGGAGGCAGCCACCATCTCGCGGGCGGCGGCCTCGGACGGCGCCGCGGTGACGGTCACCGGTACCCGCACCTCGGGCAGCACATGCACGACGGGTTCACCGTCGGCGTTCTCGGTGAACCGCATGCGCAGGCTGTCGTGCCGGGCGGCGGTCGCGTCGATGGCGGCGCGCAGGAGGTTGACGTCCAGCGGCCCGCGCAGCCGTACGGTCGAATAGACGACGTACGCGGCGGTGCCGGGAGTGAGCTGTTCGGTGAACCAGATCCGTTCCTGACCGAATGATAGGCGGGGATTTGTGGCGGGAAAAGTCGCATTCGGCGCGATGCTGGCGCTCCGCGTCGGTACGTCAACGTTGGTCACACGGCGCCTTCTCAGTGCGATCACGGACAGGAGCCAATAGTGTGCACGCCGCCATCGGGGCCATGGATCGGCTGAATGGTCCACTATGGAAAGCACGATCGAGCTATCCGGCGCCGGAGCCGGGCGTCGTACTGTCAGGAATGCTATTCGCAGACGTGGTGGTGCCCGCCGAATGGGCGTCGGAGACGCTGGTCCACGCCGAGTTCTCCGGTGCCGGTGCCGGGACGGCGCCGCTGACCTGGGCGCAGCAGGTGATGTGGCGATCGATCGCCAGGTTCGGCTCCAATCACGTATTCCTCAACCTGCGGCGTACGGTGCCCGTGTCCGCGGGGGCCGGGGCGGACACGGCCGCCGTGGCGCGCGCGGTGGGCGCGCTGGTCGGCCGGCACGCCTCGCTGCGCACCCGGATCCGGGTGGTCGATGGCGGGCCGTGCCAGGAGACGGCGGCGGCCGGGGTAGTGCCGCTGCTGGTCTGCGCCGGCGCGGGTGACGGCGCCCCGGCCGCCCGGCACGCCGCCGGCCGGCTCGGCGACGTCGCGTTCGACCACGCCGCCGAGTGGCCGCTGCGCGTCGCGCTGGTGACGGTGGACGGCCGGGTGCGGCAGGTCGTGGTGGTGTTCAGCCATACCACGGTAGACGCGCACGCCGCCGAGGTCGTGCTGCGGGACCTGCGGTTGATCCTGTTGCGCGGTGGCCTGCCCACGCCGCCCGGCCCGCAGTCGGTGGACGTGGCCCGGCTGCAGCACGGGGCCGACCAGCGCCGCTCGGGGCGGGCGGTGGCGTACTGGCTGCGTCAGTTCCAGCGACTGCCCCGGCAGCCGCTGGCCTCGGCCGGACCGGGCCTCGACCCCCCGCTGCGCCGGGGCGTCCTGGTCTCCTCCGCCGTCGACACCGCTGCCCGGCTGATCGCCGCCCGGCACCGGGTCAGTGTCTCCGCGGTGCTGCTGGCCGGCGTTCAGGCGCTGGCCGCCGGCGGCTCCGGGCGCACGATGTGCGGTCTTTTCCCGATGGCACACAACCGGTTCCGCACCGAGTACGCGAACGCGGTCGCCAACCTCGGGCAAATCGGTTTCTGCGTCGTCGATCTGGCGGGACGTCCCGACTTCTCCGAGTTGTTGTCCCGCGTCTGGGCCGCGTCCCTGGACGGCCTGCGGCACGCATATTACGACCCGTCCGCGCTGCGCCACGCATTCGAGGAACTGGGCGTCGAATACGATTCGGCCTTCCGGTCGCACTACTATTTCAACGACGTCCGGCTGCCCGTCGGCGGCGTCGATCCGGTGCCGGAAACGACCCGGGGCGAGCTGCGGGCCGCCACGGCTCGCAGCACCTTTTCCTGGACGGCCGGGCTTAACCACGCGGCCTGGCACCTGCTGACGCACGTCGTCGACGAGCCGACCGGGGTGGGGATCACCCTCACCGTCGACACCCGGCACGTCGCGCTGGACACAGTCGAGCCGTTCCTGCGCGAGCTGGAGGAACTGCTGGTCAAGGCGGCCTTCGCCGAGGTGCCGTGGCCCTGGGCGCCCGCCGGCGCCGCGCCCACGGTCGCCGCCGGGCCGGTCGCGCCCGACGCCGAGGGCGTCGAGGAGGTGGCGTACGCGCAGTTCCAGGGCGTGCGGAACGGAACCGCGCCGCTCACCTGGGGGCAACGGGCGATGTGGCGAACCGTCGAGGAGTTCGACTCCCCCGCCGCGTACCGCGTGCTGTGCCTCCCCCGTACCCTGGCCGTCCCCGCGCGGGCCGACGTAGCCGTGCCGCGGGCTCTGCGGGCAGTCGGCGCGCTGGTCGCCCGACACGAATCGCTACGCACCCGGTTCCGTTGCCGGGACGGGGAGCTGCACCAGGAAGCGGCGGCGACGGGGCGGTTACCCGTCCTCGTCCACGCCGTGTCCCGACCGTCGAACGACCCCGACGGCCGCTCCGCCGCGGCGGCCCTGACCGCGCGGCTCCGCGAGCCGCGCTTCGACCACGCCGCCGAGTGGCCGCTGCGGGTAGCGCTGGTCACAGTCGACGACCGGGTACGGCAGGTCGTGGTGGTGTTCAGCCACTCCACCGTCGATCTTCACGCCGCCGAGACCGTGCTGCGCGACCTGCGGGTGCTCCTGCTGCGCAAATCGCTTCACGCCCCGCCCGGCCCGCAGTCGCTGGACCTCGCCGAGCGGGAGCGCGGAGTCGCACTGCGGCGCTCGGAGCGGGCGGTGGCGTACTGGGTCCGGCAGTTCTCCGGCCTCCCGGCGAGCCTGTCGGATCCGGTCGGGCCCGGGTCGGCTTCCCGCTACCGGCGCGGGTCGCTGGTCTCCGCGGCCGTCCACCACGCGGCGCAACTGGTCGCGGCACGGTACCGCATCAGCAGCTCAAACGCCCTGCTGGCGGCAACCGCCGCCGTGCTGACCGCGGACAGCGGGCGGGACGCCTGCGGGATCGTCGTCATGGCGAACAACCGCTTTCAGCCCGGGCACGACCTCGCGGTCGGCACCCTCAACCAGATCGGACTCTGCCGGCTCGACCTGGCCGACCGGCCCGGCTTCGCCGAGCTGCTGCCCCGGGCCCGGCGGGCAGCTCTGGACGCCTACCGGCACGCCTACTACGACCCTGCCGCGTGGGAGCGCACCTTCACCGACCTGGGCCACGATCACCGGACCTTCCTGGCCCCGTACTGCTACCTCAACGACACCCGACGGATGCACGACGTCGGCCCCGACACGCCGGGCCCGGACGAGGCCGCCCTGCGGGCAATGGTGGCCCGCAGCGCCTTCCGGTGGCTGGCCGAGCCGGACCGGTTCCCCTGGCGTTGCCGCCTCCAGGTGATCGACGCCCCCGGTGCGGTCGAGCTGGTCGTCACCGCCGACACCCGGTACCTTCCGCCGGAGCGGGCCGAGCGGTTCTTGCGCGGCGTCGAGGCGCTGCTGGTCGAGGCAGCCTTCCACGATGTGCCCTGGCCGTGGGTCCCGCCCCCCGGGCACGACCCTGCCGGCTGACCACCCGGCGCTTCGGTTCGGTGGTGCTCACGCTAGCGGCAGCGGCAGTTCAATCAGATCGCACGGTCCTCGTGTGACGCGGACGGCAGCCAGGGCCATGGCATGTCACCGAAGGCCGCCTCGACGAGCAGCCGTTCGACGTCGCGCAGGAATCGCTCGGCGTGCGTTGGCGGCAGGTAGCTGGTGTCCCCGGTGAGCGCGATGCCGATGCCTCGGGGCTGGTCGATGATCTCGACGCGCATCCGCCATGTGAAGTGGTCGAGGCTCTCGGCAGGCGTGACGGACGTGCCGGCCATGGCGGCCCGGACCTGCGCCTCGTCGACCGCCCGGCCGAACAGGTCGGTGTCGACGCCGAGCCTGACGTCGTTGACGTAGCAGTGCGGACTGACGCCGGCCTCGTAGGGCAGACCAGCCGCCTCGAACGCACGCCGTAGCTCCATCGGGTCGTAGTAGGAGTGCCGGTATGCCTCCAGCGCGGCCTGCCGGACTCTGGGCAGCAGGTCGTCGAAGCTGGGCCGGTCGGCCGTGTCGACCACCACCAGGCCGAGCTGGTTGAGCTTGGCGATCGCCTCCGCGTAGCCGGCGACGGCCCGGTTGTTGGCCATCGAGTGGAGGCCGCAGACGTCGTTGCCGGACCATCGGGACACCACCACCGCGATCGCCGCGAGCAGCACGGTGGAGCTGGTGACCCGGCAGCGCCGGGCAGCCAGGCGAACGGCGGTGTCGGCCGCCTCCGAGACCAGCACCGTGCGTTGGAATCGGGACGTCGCCGGCGGGGCGATCCACGGCAGCGTCCGCGACGGCAGCCGCGTAAAGCTGCGCACCCAGTACGCCACCGCCCGCGCCGACCGCCGCCGGTTGACGTCCTGCTCCCAGCGGGCGACGTCAACCGACTGTGGCCCGGCCGGGGCGCCGATGCCGCCGCGAAGCAGCAGCAGCCGCAACTGGCGGAGCAGTATCTCGACGGCCTGGAAATCGACGGTGAGGTGGCTGAAGACGACGACGAGGTGACTGATCCGGTCACCGACGCGGACCAGGGCGACTCGCTGAGGCCACTCCTGGGCGTGGTCGAACGGTGTGGCAGCCAACTGGTCGGCCACCGCGGCAGCCACCGCCGCGCCGTGGTGTTCTTCCGCCGCCGACCCCTCGGGTCCGGCTTCGACCAGCAGGACCGGCAGCTCTCCAGCCGCCACGACGACCTGGCGCACGTCGCCGTCGACCACGTGGATCCGCGTGCGCAGCGAGCTGTTCCTGCCCACCAGGGCTCCGATCGCCCGCAGGACGCTCGCCACGTCAGCCGAGCCCTTTCGGGGCATCGCGACGATCCGCCGCAGACTCATCAAGGTCTGCTCGCGGCCACGGCGTCGTATCGCCGCCCACAGCGCCTGCTGGCCCCACGTGAGCGGCGCGGGCGGCGCGGAGGCGCCGGCGAACTCGGCGCCGAGCCGCGCCTGCGCCACCGGTGGCAGCGCCAAGGCACCGGCTCTCTCAGAAGATCCCATACGGTTCCCCACCGTTCGCGTCTCGGCCGTCGCACATCGACGGATCGGCATGGCGCTGCCAGTATCCGGGCATTGGCGGGCATCCATGGCATCCATAGGAAAGCGTATTCCTAAGGGCCGTTCGGCTGATTCCGTGATCGGGCGACGATTGCGTCGCCCGGCGGCCCCTGCTCGCATCCGTGCGCCCGCCAGGGTGTGGTGTGGCGGCGGTGTTGGGCGAGTGGACGGAGCGGTGTTCTGCCGACGGCGATAACCAGTCGCGTGGTGAGGGTCCGGGCCGGCAGGTAGACGGTCATGGCGACGGCGGCACCCAGCAGGAGACCGGCGGCGACGTCTTGCGGGTAGTGCGCGGCGATGTAGACGCGGGCGAAGCTCATGGCCAGGGCGGCGATGGTCGTGACGAGCCCGAGGCGACGAGACACCAGCCACAGTCCCGCTGCGGCGGCGCCGGCCATGGTCGCGTGATCCGAGGGGAACGACAGGTCACCACTGCGGTGCGCCAGCACGAGAATGCCCGTATGCGTGGTGTACGGGCGGGCCTCGTGGACCATGGCGACGATCGGCTGGTTGACCGCCACCGCAGCGAGGATGGATACGCCGGCGAGGAGGGCGGCGGCCATCTTGCGCGGCTGGCGGGCGCGTCGAGCGCTCCACCAGCCCGCCAGGAGAAGCGCGGCGAAAAGCACAACACCGTAGGTGGCGTACCCGACGATCACAGGGTGCAGCCACGGCGTGGCGATGGCGAACTGGTTGACCTGCTCGAACAGCCACTCGTCCACTGGCCACCCCCTCCAGGGATACCTACAATCCTTGTAGTTGGCGAGCTTACTACTACAACTTTTGTAGGCGGTGTAGGTGTGGAAGGGGTGGCATATGCGCGGACGACGGCGGCATGGCGATCTGGAGCATGAGATCCTCGCCGTGTTGGCCAGTGAGGAGGTCGCGTTGACCCCGGCGCAGGTGCGTGACCGGTTGGGCGGTGGTCTGGCATACAACACGGTGACCACCGTGCTGTCCCGACTGTTCGACAAAGGGCAGGCCACCCGGGAGCAGACGGGGCGGGCCTTCGCCTACCGGCCGGTGCGCGAGCGTGCCCAGGTGACCGCTTTTCAGATGCGGCGGCTGCTGGACGGCGAGGATGACCGAGCTGCCGTGCTGGCACGCTTCGTTGGGGCGCTCACCCCTGCCGACGAGGCGTTCCTGGCCGAGATGCTACGCCGAGCCGACCAGGAGCAGGGATGATCATCGCCTCGTTGATGGTCCTCACCACCACGATCGGCTTCGGCTTGTGCGGGCCGCGCCTGACCCGCAGTCTCCCGCCGGCTACGGCCGTACGCCTGCTCGTGCCCACGAGCCTGGCCATGAGCGTGGCGCTGTGGTTCGTGCTGGCGGTCGCCGCGTTCACCTGGATCGGGCAGGACGCCGAGATCGCGGCCTTGGGGCCATGGTCGGCGCAGATCCTTCGCACCCTGTCCCCGATCCCGCCGGCAGCCGCGATGGCCGCCCTCGTCGTACTCGTCTCGGTCGCCGTTCACGCGAGCGTCGTCGTCACCCGCCGCACCCGCGCCCTGGTCGACG
Source organism: Micromonospora deserti (assembly GCF_003236335.1). Classification (GTDB taxonomy): domain Bacteria; phylum Actinomycetota; class Actinomycetes; order Mycobacteriales; family Micromonosporaceae; genus Micromonospora; species Micromonospora deserti. The sequence continues at coordinate 52,350 of NZ_POUB01000002.1, read as the reverse complement.
TGCACCGCCTCTGCGGGCGCCTCGGCACGCCCGGCGCGCTGGTGGTGCTGGACACCGACACTCCCGACGCGTTCACCACCCCGGAGGCCACCGGACGGATCATCATCACCCGCGGCATGCTGCACGCCCTGCCCGCCGAGGAGCAGGCCGCCCTGCTGGCCCACGAACGCTCCCACCTCCTACACCGCCACGCGTGGTGGACCCTCGCCGCCGACCTGGCCGCCGCAGCCAACCCGCCGCTGACTGCGACCAGTCGTGCGATCCGTCAGGCTGCGGAACGCTGGGCCGACGAGGACGCCGCCGATGTCCTCGCCGACCGGCCGCTGGTTGCCCGCGCCGTGGCCCGTGCCGCCCTGGTCGGCCACGCGCACCGCGCCGCGCCATCCTCGGTGACCGCCGGCACCGGCGGTGACGTGCCGGCCCGCGTGCGCGCCCTGCTCACACCACCGACCACCCACCACAGACGGGCTCTCACCGTGCTCGCGGTGCTACTCACCGCGCTCACGGTGGCCACCGCGGTGGTCGAGCACCAAGGCGAACGGCTGTTCGAACGCGCCCAAACCGCCGCTGCGGCGCATCGCTGAGCCGCCCACCTTCGCACTGACAGCAATCGTGCCGCCACCTCGACCATCCAGCCGGGGAAGGAACACAGGATGGGATGGTTCAAATCCAGGAACCTGCTCGATCTGAGCTTCGAGATCGGAATCCTCCTCAAAGGGCTTGACGGCATCCTCGAGCTGGTCGGCGGTGCCCTGCTGCTCGTCGTAACCCCGGCAACCATCAACCGCGTCGTGGTCGCGCTGACCCAACACGAACTCTCAGAGGACCCCCACGATCCGATCGCCACCTACCTGCAACACACCTCCCACCGCCTGACCGGCTCCGCCGTCGCCTTCGCCGCCGCCTATCTACTGCTGCACGGCATCGTCAAGGTCGTACTAGTAGCCGCCCTGCTGCGCAACAAGCTGTGGGCCTACCCATGGATGATCGCCTTCCTCATCGCCTTCATCGCCTACCAGCTCTACCGCATCGCCCTGCACCCCGCGCCCGGGCTGATCGCGCTCACCGTGTTCGACACCGCCGTCGCGTGGCTGACCTGGCGCGAATACCGCAAACAGCGCACACCAACGTCCCCCGCAGCCGCCTGAGAACAGGTGCACGACAGGCACACCCGTCGACGACCGCTGCGTCAGGGAGGAGCGGTCCACGACACTGCGTGCGCCGTACCGCCGGTTCTCCCAGACGTGCCCGGTCTGGTGCCCGGCGCGGATGACCTGGGCGCTGGCCACGATCCGGCGCGTTACCCGGCGTCTAAAGAGCCGCAGCCCGGCGAGCCGTCACGGCGGCATACGGCGACACGCGGCGGCTCGACCCCTGGGGGATCGCCGGCGTCGGCGTTGCCCGGCGCCGCTCATCGCGCTCTGGCGGATCGAATTGCTGTTCCGGGCAGCGCCACGCACCGGCCCACTCGGCAGCGGCCGGCACCGGCCCGTCCGAAGGGGCTCTTCCGGCCGGGCCGCAGGACCGATCCTGCCTGGGCGAGCGGCGGCCGGCGGTGGTTGCGCGATCCATATCTACGGACGACAATGCATTATGGGCAGATATGCAAGATCTTTCATCTCTCGTTCCGCTCCCGTGGTGACGGCTGGGTTGGCACTGCTTCTGGCCGTGTCCGCCGGCGAGCCGCAGGCCGCCGCGGCGCGCACGCCCGCCGCCGAGACCGCGCTGCCGGCCGTGACCGTGGTGGCGCGCACATCCGGCCACGGCTGGGCGCTGCGCGACGCCCACGGCCGGGAGGTCACCCTGCGTGGGTTCAACGTCTCCGGCAGCACCAAGCTGTACGAGAACGACCTGCTGCCGTTCCGGTCGGTCGCCGACGCGGCCACCTCGGCACAGGCCATGCGGGACCTGACCGGCGCCAACGCGATCCGCTTTCTGATCAGCTGGGAGGGGGTACAGCCCACCCCGACCGGGGTCGACACCAGCTACCTCGACCGGGCCGCGGCACAGATCCGCGAATTCACCGACCGCGGGTTCTACGTCCTGCTGGACTACCACCAGGACCTGTACTCCGCACACCTGTTCCACGAGGGCAGCTGGTACACCGGTGACGGTGCCCCGCAGTGGGTCATCGCCGGCGGCAACTACCCGCGCGAGTCATGCGGCATCTGCCTGCTGTGGGGGCAGAACATGCAGAATAACGCCGCGGTCCGGCGGGCGATGTACGACTTCTGGCACAACCGCACGATCACCACCCCGGCCGGCCCCGTCGCCGTGCAGACCGCGTACCTGACTCAGGCCACGGCCGCCCTGACCCACCTCCGGCGCGTGCTGCCGGCCACCGCGTACGGCAACCTCCTGGGTGTCGACCCGTTCAACGAGCCGTTCGACGGCGGCACCGACGGGGCATCCGGCACGGCCTGGGAGCAAACTTACCTACTCCCGTTCTACCAGCGGTTCCGCGCCGCGATGGACGCCGCCGGCTGGGCCGACAAGCCGCTGTACGCCGAGCCGCTGGTGTTCTGGAACACCGGCTTCTTCGAGTCCGGCGGACTATCCACCGTGGGCGCACTGGGCACCCGGTATGTCTTCAACAGCCACTACTACGACGGTGCCAGGATGACCCTGGACCCGTCCCCCGCCACGGACGGCACATACGCCGCCGCGATGAACCGGATCCGTAACCGAGCCGCCCAGCTCGGCACCGCACCGATCGTCAGCGAGTTCGGCAACAAGCTCACCGGCACCGGCAGCGACCGCACCCCCTGGATGGTCCGGGCGATGTACCAGGCGATGGATGCCGGCGTCGCGGGCGCCGACTGGTGGGCACGGCCGCGCTCCGGCGGCGCCGTGCTCTCCAGCATGATGTGGCACTGGGACATCTACAACGACCGGCACCACGAGCTGATGAACGGCAATCCCGACAAGGTGCTCACCGAGAACGACGCCTGGAACGACGAGGACCACTCCGTGGTGTACGTGAACGAGGTTGGCGACGTCGTACCGCGACTGGACCACCGCGTGCTGGACAGGGTCTATCCCAGCGCGGTCGCGGGCGAGACCCTCGCGTTCACATACGAGGATCTCGCCCGCTCCGGTTACGGCGGCGCCGGCACCGAGCGGGCCTGGCTCACCGTGCCACCGAGCATGCCCCACCTGGCCGCGCTGCTGGCCGGCCGGCAGTACGGCGTGCTGGTCTGGCGGCAGCCACCCACGGCGCCGACGGCGCCCACGGTGCTGCACCTGCCGGCATCCTTCGACCCGGCGCGCACCGTCGTGGTCGGCGACCTCGACACTCGGTACGGACTGCCGTCCACCGGCGCCGTGTCAGTGGCCACCGAGCCCGGGTCGACGACGGCGCACCGGCTGGTGGTGGACGCGCCGGCCGGGTCCGTGCACGTGCTGCTTGTCGCCAACACGGCGGACGGTCGACCGGTCAGCCCTGCGACGCTGGCGGGCGCACGAGCCGAGCTGCTGGCCTGGGCCGCCCCACTCTGAGCCGCCACGCTCCCGGCCGCACGAGCTGCGGCCACCGCTCCACGCCCTCGGCCAGGTAGCCAACCTGCTCGTTTGACAGCGGTCTCCGTCCTGGCACCCGACGTCCATGCCCACGGCGGACGAGTGAGCGGGGCTCGTCGGCCGGCCCGATCTCGACGTCATCGCGAATGCCTCCCGTCAGCCGGTTAGCGTGGGGGAGGTGACGCGGAGCCGAATCCCGTGTCGAGGTCCGGCTGGTCGGGCATCGACGGGTGACCCTGTGCGCCATGGGCAAGCCGGCTGTGGCGGCGGCTGTAGAGGAAGTAGACGAGCAGCCCCAGCGCCATCCAGGCGAGGAACCGCAGCCAGGTCGCGACGGTGAGGAACAGCATCAGCACGACGCAGGCGACCATCGCGAGAGCGGGTATCACCGGTCCCCCGGGCACGCGGAAGCCGCGTGGCAGGTCCGGCCGGGTACGGCGCAACAGGATCACCGCGGCGGCGACGAGGACGAACGCGAACAGGGTGCCGATGTTGACCAGCTCGGCGAGTTCCTCCAGGCGGATGAACCCGGCGAGCACGGCTACCAGCAGGCCCACGATGACGGTGATGCGGTGCGGGGTGCCGTATCGCGGATGCACCCGGCTCAGCCAACGCGGCAGCAGCCCGTCACGACTCATGGCGAAGGCGACCCGGCTCTGCCCGAGCATCAGGATCATGACCACCGTGGTCAGGCCGGCGAGGGCGCCGACGGTGATCAGGTTGGCGAAGAAGGGCTGGCCGACGGCCTGGAACGCCGCGGCCAACGGCGCCGCGGTGTCCAGTTCGGTGTAGTTCTGCATGCCCACCACCACCAGCGAGACGGCGACGTAGAGCGCGGTGCAGATCGCCAGGGAACCGAGGATCCCGCGCGGCAGGTCGCGCTGCGGTACCCGGGTCTCCTCGGCCGCGGTGGCCACGATGTCGAAGCCGATGAACGCGAAGAACACCAGCGCTGCCGCGGCGAAGATGCCGCTGATGCCGAAGTTGGCCGGTGCCTGCCCGAAAATGGCCTCCAGCAGGGTCACCCCGGCGCCGGCACCGCCCGACGCCGGCTCGGCCGGCGGGACGAACGGCACGTAGTTGCCGCCCTTGACGAAGAACAGCCCGGCAACGATCACGAAGAGCACCACCGCCACCTTGACGGTGACCACCACGGCGTTCACCCGAGACGAGATCTTGATGCCGGCGATCAGTACCCCGGTGAGGATCAGCACGATGAGCGTGGCGGGCAGGTTGAACACTCCGCCCTCGCCGCCGGTCACGGCGGCGGGAAGTGTCACCCCGAGCGTCTCCAGGAGCACCGCGAAGTACTGCGACCAGCCGACCGCCACCGTGGCACCGGCCAGCACGAACTCGAGGATGAGGTCCCACCCGATGATCCACGCGGTCAGCTCGCCGAGCGTCGCGTACGAGTAGGTGTAGGCGCTGCCTGCGACCGGCACCGTGGACGCGAACTCCGCATAGCACAGCGCAGCCAGTGCGCAGGCGACAGCAGCCACGACGAAGGACAGCGCGACCGCCGGCCCGGCGGCCTGGTTCGCCGCCACACCGGTCAGCACGAAAATGCCCGTACCGATGATGACCCCGACACCGAACACGGTGAGATCCAGGGCCGACAGCTCCCTGCGGAGCTGATGCTCCGGCTGCTCCGTGTCACGGATCGACTGCTCGACCGACTTCCTGCGCAAGAGGCTCACGACCGGATCACCTCACCGTCTCGGATCAACTGATGATGCCCATCGGCTAACGACTGACCCGGAACCTGGACACTAAACCTGGTCGTCGGGGGTGCGTGGCTGGCGGGGTCGGAATGGTGCCGGTGGGGCGGCCTGCCATCCGGGGCGCTCGTTGGCGAGCTGTCGACATGCGGGGAGCGCGGCTGGACGCCACAACCACCGCCTTCCCCGCCACCGAGGTCGATCAAACTGGTTTGATGTATCCTGCGAACATGGGCTCGTCGAGTCAAGCCGCCCCGACGTTCGTCCGCCTCGCCGGGCATCCGCTGCGCTGGCAGCTGCTGACCGAACTCGCCCACGGCGACCTACGCGTCCGGGAACTGGTCGCACTGGTTGACCAGCCGCAGAACCTGGTCTCCTATCACCTGCGGTTGCTGCGCGACGGCGGCCTGGTCAGGGCCATCCGCAGCAGCTTCGACGGACGGGACAGCTACTACCACCTGGACCTGGACCGCTGCGCGGAGGCGCTGACCGGCGCCTGCGCCGCCCTGCACCCGGCCCTGCGCCTGAACCAGACCGCGCCAGCGGCACCTGCTCGCCGCCGACGCCTACCCCGCCTCGCGGTGCTGTTCGTGTGTACCGGCAACAGCGCCCGCTCACCCATCGCCGAGGCCCTGCTACGCCACCACACCGCCGGGCACGTGACGGCGATCAGCGCCGGTAGCCACCCCAAGCCACGACTGCACCCCAACACCGTGCGGGTGCTTGCCGACCGCTTCGGCATCGACGTCACCAGCCAACGCCCCCGCCACTTGGACACCCTCACCGACCGCCGGTTCGACTACGTGATCACCTTGTGCGACAAGGCCCGCGAGGTCTGCCCCGAGTTCGGCGACCATCCCCGGCAGTTGCACTGGAGCATCCCCGATCCCGCCACGGTCGGCACCAGCGACCACGCCAGCTACCCCGCCTTCACCCACACCGCAGCAGACATCGACACCCGGGTCCGGCACCTGCTGCCGGCTCTCGCCCCGCCCACGCAGAGTCAACCCAAGGAGGTCAAGCCATGCCCGCCGACCAGTACGCCAGCATCCGCTACCTCGTCGACGACGTGCAGGCCGCCGTCGACTTCTACACCAGACACCTCGGCTTCCGCCTGAACACCAGCGCCGCACCCGCCTTCGCCGACGTGATCCGCGGCCCGCTGCGGCTGCTGCTGTCCGGACCCGCCAGCTCCGGCGCCCGCGCCACCCCCACCGATGCGGCCATCCCCGGCCGCAACCGCATCCATCTGGTCGTCGATGACCTGGACGCCGAGATCGACCGGCTCCGTGCCGCCAGCCTGTCGTTCCACAGCGACCTGGTCTCCGGCCCCGGCGGACGCCAGATCCTACTCGCCGACCCCGCCGGCAATCTCATCGAGCTGTTCCAACCCGCCCCGACGCCCTGACACCGCCGACATTGTCCGCTCACCCTGACCGCGGGCCCCGGCGGTTGCGGTTTCAGTGCGACGCGTGGGTGAACACTGGGCGGGCCCGCAACGGAGCTTCCCGTAGCGACGGATCGGTGGGGACAGTCATGGGATGGGTGACAGCGGCCAGAACGCCGATCGCGCCGTCGCCGCGGACCTTCGGCAGTGGAATTTCTCGACGCAGCGGAACGTCAGGGCCTGCCGGACGCTCGCCAGCTCACGGCCGTTGACGCGGCCAACGCGAACGCACCGAGCAGGGCGAGCGCCCCGGCCGCGGTGAGCGGCGCCCAGGGCGCGCGTTCGACGTACGGCATGGCTTCGGCCAGGATCCTGCCCCACTCCGGGGTGGGTGGCTGGGCCCCCAGCCCGACGAAGCCGAGTGAGGCGATCGCCAGCGCGACTCCAGGGAGGCGCAGCACGGCGTGTCGGGCCACCGGTGGTAGGACGCCGGGCAGCACGTGGGTGGCAAGGATCCGGATGCGGCTCGCGCCCAGCATCCGGCACGCCTGGACGTACCCACTGGCCAGCTCCTCACGGACGAGGTCGGCGATGTGCAGCGCGAGAGGGGCCCACGCCGTTGCGGCGACCGCCACCGCCGCGCCGCCCGAACTGGGGCCGAGCGCCGCCGCGGTCAGCAGCCCGACCAGCACCGGCGGTACTGCGTTGGCCAGCTCCGCCGCGCCTCGCGTGAGGCCCGGTACCAGACCGGCGGCCACGCCCACGGCGAGCGCGGCGGCGCTGACCGCGGCGGCGATGCCGACGGTGCGCAACGCGCCGTGGCCAAGTCGGGCGAGCAGGTCGCGGCCGAGCGCGTCGCGGCCCAGTGGTGCGTCCCAGTCCGGGGCGGCCAGCCGCAGCGTGGTGTCCACATGAGTGGGATCGCGCGACAGCCCGGCCAGCACGGCCGTCAGCAGCAGTCCACCCAGGACGGCCGGCACCAGCCAGGCCGCCCGGTCTGCTGGCCGGGCGGCGGGTGGTGGCGGCTGGAGTCCGGCCGCCTCCAGGGCAGGGCCCAGCGCCAGCCGCTGCACGGCGGCGGCGAGGACACCGGCCCCGCCCGCCAGGAGGGCCAGGGCCAGGACCGCGCCCTGCACCAGCGGCAGGTCCTGGGCCGCTGCGGCGCCGAGGGCGAGTCTGCCGAGGCCGGGGATGGCGAAGAGCACCTCGACCGCGACCGCGCCACCGGTGAGGCCGACGACGACGATCGTCAGCTGCGGGAACAGCGCCGGCAGGCAGCGGCGCAGCACCCCGTACGCGATGGTGCGGCGGGGCAGGCCGCTCGCGGTCCAGGTGCGCACCCACGGCTCGCGGAAGGCGCCCGGGATCGCGTCGTCGGCCAGCCGGCCGAGCAGCCCACCGGCCGGTATCCCCATCGCGAGGGCCGGCAGCACCACATGCTCGGGGCCGGACCAGCCAAACGGCGGCGCCCATCGCAGCCACACCGCGACGACCAGCAGCAGTGCCGTACCGAGCAGGAACTCCGGTACGGACGTCAACGCCGCGCCCAACGCGCCGCCGCGCTGGGTAGAGCCGCCGCGCCACAACCCGCGCAGTACCAGCAGCGCCGCAACCGCCAACGCCACCGCGAGAGCGGCGCCCATCAGGGTCAGCGACACGCCCAGCGCCGACCAGACGGCCGGCGCCACCGGTCGGCCCGACACCCACGACAGGCCGAGGTCACCGCGGGCCAGGCCGACCAACCACCGGCCGGACAGAGCCAACGGCCCGTCATCGAGCCGCAGCTGCTCGCGGATCGCCGCCAGCGCGGCCGGATCCGGGTCGCGCTCACCGTCCCGGGCGCGCAGGATGCTGCGCGCCGGGTCCCGTCTGGACAGCCATGGCAGCGCACCGACCAGGGCCACCAGCGCCAGTACGGCCACCAGCCGCGAGCATCCCGCCAGTATCCGGCTGCCGATCCCGCCGCGGGTCATCCGGTACGACGGGTCTTCAGGCTGACCAGCAGCCGCTCCCGAGGGTCGAACAGCGCGTCGACCACCCCGCGAGCGTTGCCCTGGACGACCCGCTCGTGCAGCAGCGGCACCGCGGCTTCCGTCTCCAGTACCGCCTTCTCGGCCGCCAGGATCAGCGTCCGCCGCTTGGTCAGGTCGGCCTCGGCGGCGGCCGCGGTGATCGCCCGATCCACCGCCGGATCGCACAGCTGGGAGATGTTGAACCCACCGTGGCAGGTGAAGTCGCTGGCCAGGTACGCGACCGGGTCACCAGAGTCCAGCATGGTGGCCCGGGACAAGATGAACGCGTCGAAACGCCCGGCCAGCGCGTCGGCCTCGATGTGGGCGTACTCGCGCACCACCTGCTCGACCACGAAGCCGGCGGCCTCAAGCTGCTGGGCCAGCGTCGCCGCGACCTCGGGCAGCTCCGGGCGGTCGCTGAAGGTGGCCAGCACGATCTTCTCGCCCGTGATCGGGCCGGCCGACCGCTCGGTGCGCGCCGGCCGCTGCGCCGCCCATGGCACCGCTGGGCCGAGCAGGCCGACGGCGGCGTCCGCGTGCTTCTCATACACCCCGCTGACCAGCGGCTCGCGCTGGACCGCGGCGCGCGCCGCCGCCCGGATCGCCGGATCGGCGAACGCCCCGGTGCGGGTGTTCAGGTACAGCGTGTTGGTGCGCGGCATCGCCACCGTGCGGTACAACTCCTTGTCCAGGACCGCCACCTGCGACGCCGGTACCGCCTCCACGATGTCGGCGGTGCCGGTACGCAACGCGGCGGTCCGCGCCGTGCCGTCCGGCACGAACGACACGTCGATCCCGGGCGCGACGGCCCGGCCACCCCAGTACCCGTCGTACCGGTCCAGCGTCGCGCTTTGCGTACCCTCGAGCCGGGTCAGCACAAACGGGCCGGTCCCCGCCTGGACCGGGTCGATGGAGTCACCCTGGTATGCCGCCGCGGCCAGGATCGAGAGCTGAGGGCTGGACAGCCGCTGCGGCAGCAGCGGATCCGGCACCGCCGTACGCACCACCACGGCCGAGGCGCTGTCCGTCTCGGCGGTCAGCTCGACGCCGTCGAGGATCCGCGGCTTGGGGCGGGCCGCGGCCGCCCGGGCCAGCACGTCGACGACGCGTGCCGCGTCCAGCGTCGTCCCGTCGTGGAAGCGCACCCCCTCCCGCAGCACGAACCGCCAGGTGCTCTCGTCAACGCGGGACCACGAGGTGGCCAGCGCCGGCTGCGGCGCGCCGCCCTCGTCGAGGGTGGTCAACGCCTCGGCGATCCCCAGCCGGGACAGCTTGAACGCATCGTCACTGAACGGTGACAGCCCGGAGCGCGGCGGCAGCAGCATCGCCACCCGCAGCCGCCCACCGTCGGAGTTCTCCTCGGCGGCGGCGCCGCCGAAACAGCCGGTGGCCAGTAGCAATGTCAGTACGGACGCGACGAGCCCGGCGCGCCGGGCGGTTCGTGGTGCGATCATGGCACGGCAGCGTAGTTGGCATCGGTTTTCATATGCACGCTGGCGGGGTGGCGATGTCGCGCGCTTCACATCGCTCGCCCCGCATCGCTCGCCCGCGCGACGGTCTGCTCGGTTAGGCCTTCCACCGCCGGTCCCGCTCGGCGCCCCTGGCGACCCGGGCGGATTCGCGGGCGGCTTGCCACGCCAAGAGCCCAGCGGCGGTGGTGGCGACAGCAGAGACGTGTTCAGGGGGTGCGGCGAGGCGGATCGACTCCGGAGCGGGTGCGAGAAGCGCGGTCTGGCGTGCGGGCGTGTGGGGGGTGCCTGTTAGCGTCCCGGGTCATGCCGGAGAGCGTTTATGTGGGCAGTGCGGACGAAGACGCGGCGGGTGATCGGGGTTGGCTGCTGGGGCATTTCAAGCCGGCCGGCGACGTACGACACAGCGATGACGTCGAGATCAAGTGGGGCGTGCATCGACGTGGCGACGAGCGTGCGCAATGGGTCACCGGGGAGAAGCGCACCGCGCTGCTCGTGCTGATCAGCGGACGTTTTCGGGTGGAACTTCCAGGACGTAGCGTCCTGCTGACCAAGCGTGGTGACTATGTCGTATGGAGTCATGGGGTTGATCACTCCTGGTATGCCGAGGAGGAGTCCGTGGTGCTGACGGTGCGCTGGCCGTCCGTGCCTGGCTACGCCGTCGCCTGAAATATCCTTCTGCTCCTCCGGCTACGGCGTCGGCGCCGACGCCGCCGGCCGACTCCTGGTCACCGCCGGCGACAACCCCCTCCTCCGAAGCCGCCCCGGCGCGGCGAGGTCGCGCGCCCATCGCGCGTCGCACCCGCTGCGGATCGACACCGATGAGCACCGGCGCGAGCAGCCGCTCCACGATGGCTCGCACGATCTCCGGGCCAACCGCGGCGAGCGCCTCACCCCTCCCGTGCTGCCATCCGGGTAGGAGATCGGCACCAGCGGGATCTCCAACCGGTCGGAGTGGAGGCTGCGCCGGGGCGGCCACAGGTAGCAGTCGAGCCGCCGTCCTGACCCTAGAGCCTGGCACCGGGTACGCCTGGGTGGATGAAACTTGACGGCGAGCACCTCCACATTCCCTATTCGCCGCACGTTGCCCCCGTCTACCGGTTGACCCCTTGCAACATGCGGGATACCTTGCCGTATTACGGAAGCAACCTTCAGGTGGCTGAAGTCAACAGAGTCTTGGTTCCCGACGGGGGTGGCCGATGGCGCCTGAAATGGGTAGTGGACATCGCGTCAACCGAGCCTTCAGCGCCCACCACGCCATCACGGCAGGCCGGACGGAGCTGCGCGGGTCCGATGTGGCCCAGCTGGCCGGGCCCAGCCTGGCCACCACCTGCCGCCTGCTGGCGACGCTGGAGGCGGCTGGGTTCGTCGACCGTGAACCCGAGTTCGTCGGCGAGTATGCCGCGGCGGGCGCTCTGGGCGTCGGCAGCGCCATGCGCAAGGCCCCTCTTGTCAGCGTTGTCGCCACTCTCGCGACGCTGGCCCTCGTCCCGTGTCCCGGCTGTCCGTCACGCGCGACGCCGGCGGCGTCGACGTGCTCTATCTCGTCGACCTTGTGAGCAACCGCCTCTACTACGGCCGCAACTGAAGGAGCCGACATGCGTAAGACGACCGGGCTTGTCGCCCTGCTGGCCGCGACCGCGATCACCGCGCTCGCCGCGCCGGCACAGGCGGACCCGCCCCGCGCCGGCTACACCCTGGTGTTCAACGACGACTTCGACGGCACCGCCGTCGACGAGTCGAAATGGAACTACCGCACCGACGTCAAGGCGTACAGCGCGCAGCGGCCGCAGAACGTGACCGTCTCCGGCGGGCTGATGAGCATCAACCTCAAGCAGGAGAGCTACGCCGGCAAGGACTTCACCGGCGGCGGCCTGGTCAGCAAGCAGCGGTTCCGCTACGGCTACTACGAAACCCGCGCGAAGATCAATGACGGTTCGGGCTGGCACAGCTCGTTCTGGCTGCTGGCCGGCGACGGCAGCACCACGTATTCGCCGGAGGCGCGTACCGAGGTCGACGGCTTCGAGATCGACTCGATCAGCCCGACGAACGTGCACCAGGGCGTGCACACGTGGGACGGCGCGGGCGTGAGCGGCCCCTACCACCCGGGCAGCACCTACAACACTGGCGTTGACCTGCGGCAGTGGCACATCTGGGGCTTCGACTGGTCGGAGACGTCAGTAAAGTTCTACCTGGATGGCGTGCTCACGTACACCGTGTCGTACACGCCCAGCCAGTGGACGCACGACTACGTCAACATCTGGCTGACCAGCATCGCGTACGGGACCATTCCCGACGTGTCGAAGCTGCCCTCCGCCGTGCAGTTCGACTACGTGCGCTACTGGCAGAAGGACTACTACGTCGACAACGACTCGCCCGCAGCGTACGGGTACAGCGAGACCGGCACCTGGTACGACTCCACGCTGACCGGCTGGACGTACGGCTCACCGACCCGGTACGCCGCCTGCCACACCGCCGGGCATACCGCGACCTGGCGACCGAACCTGCGCGCCTCCGGCACGTACCAGGTCTACGTCTACAAGATCGTGCACTCCGGCAGCGACCCCAACGGCCGGTATGACCTGGTCCACGACGGCGTCACGAGCACCACCTACATCAACGGCACCAGCGGCTCCACCGGCTGGGTGTCACTCGGGTCGTACTACTTCCCGGCTGGCACGGGCGGCTATGTGATGGTGAGCGCCAGTGGCAGCGGTTGCGCCCGCGCCGACGCGGTGAGGTTCGTCCGGGTCTGAGCTGCGAGTATTGGGTGCCCCGGCGTCTCCGTGCCCGGCGCCGGTCACGCGGGCCCGGGCCGGAAACACAGGTGGACGGTGGTCGAGGGTGACCGCGTCTGGGCCGACTTCCGAAATCCAAGCGACAGCGACAGCGACAACCATCGCGAGAATTGACGCAGAGCGTGATGCCGGCAGCGGGCAGCTGCTACTCGACAACCTCGACTGCAACCCTCCTCGCTGCACACCCTCGCCCAGCGGGCCACCGGGGCCGCATGCGCCCAGCGGCCAGGGCCGCAGAGACATGGTCCGGTCCCGGTGGCCCCCACGTCCGCGGGGAAGCCGTCACAGCGCCTGCGACGACGCCGCCTCCTCCGGCGCGGTGGACGCCGCGCCGCCCTTGTCCGGGCAGTCCTCCTCCGACACCGACTGCGCGCCGCCAGTGGTGCCCGGGCCCTGCTCCGTCACGATCTGCACGACGGGCTCGGGGACGACGTCCTCCCCGGCGTACGCCACACCACCGGCCACGACGACCGCCGCGACGGCTGCGGCTCCGGCCAAGCCGAGCCCTGCCTTGATGCTGATCCGCATGCATTCCTCCTCGATGTCGTCCGATCTGGGGCGGGCGCCCGGTGACGGGGAGCACCGAGCACCCGCTGGCCGTAATTCAGCCAGAGCGGACCGAAAAACAGCCGAAGAGCGTCGGTCTAGCTGTGCATCTGCCGCCGCAGCTTGTTGCACCTGTCTTGGTCTGGGCTTCTGCTTGAGGCGTTCGTAGGGGGTCTGGCCCCGCCCCGCGTGATCGGCATGCCCGTAGGAATCTACGACCCGAACGCGACCCCACCGGCCACGCTGGGGCAGCGCTTGTCGAAGCTCTTGTCAACGCCCTTCGAGGCGAGGCACTAGTGTCGGCTACGAGCCGGATGGTGACGGCTTCTCAGGCGGGCGGTCCCGGGCACGCCGCGCGTCGGCTATGGCTATCCCAGTCAGGACCGTCGCGGCGGCGACGGCGACGAGCAGCGGCGGTCCGAGGGCCAGCGGTGCCGCCAGGGCGGCCATCACGAGCAGCGCGACCAGCCGGGACGGTGAGACGCGGGAGAACACCACCCACTCGAAGCGGGCCCGCCCGACGATGAACAGCGCCGGCCCGCCGAGGATGGGGCCGATCGATGCCGGGTCGGTGTGCCCGAGCGGCTGGTCGATGATGAACCGGTACCCCACCGCGGTGATCACGACGCCGGTCACCATAAGTAGGTGGGTGTTGGCAATCGATCGACCGAGCCGGTTCGGCTGCGGCGACACCTTGATGGCCTCGCCCATAATCCGCCCGGCTCGCTGGATGTAGATCCGCCACATCAGGGCGGTGGTGGTGAAGGCGACCACGAACGCCATCGTCCGGGCAATCGTGAGTTCGTTATCGAAGTACCTGCCGCCCATGATGAAGATCGACTCGCCCAGCGCGATGACGTAGAACTGCCGGTACCGATCGGCCAGATGCTCGGGGGCGAACGCCCACTGCCCGGTCGGTATGGGACCCAGCCGCGGTGTGGGCCACAGGAGCATCCCGCCCGCGTAGTCGACCACCAGCGCCAGCGTCCACAGCGCCAGGCGGGACGTACTGTCGGAGATGAGCGCGCCAGCGATCCACGGCACGGCGGAGACGCCGAACCAGAACAGGACCCGGATGGGATTGAGTCGCCGCTCGTCGGCCCGGAGGAAGTAGGCGATGGCGAGCGAACGGCCGATGTGGACGACCGCGTACGTGCCGGCGAAGAGCAGGCCCCGACCCGCGAACGCCGCGGGCGCCGCGACCGCCAGCAGCACGCTGCCGAGCATGCTGGCGAGGACGAGCAGTTGGATCTCCGCCCGCTCCGGATTGAAGTAGTTGGTCACCCAGGCGGTGAAGGTCCACACCCAGAAGAGGGCGAGCAGCAAAACGAGCGTCTGGGCGGCGCCGACCAGGTCGGTACGCTCGATCAATGGCCGGGTGACCCGGGTGAGCGCGAAGATGAACGCCAGGTCGAAGAAGAGCTCCAGGAAGTGGGTCTGCTCCGGATGCTCGTGCTTCCGCATCACACGAGCGATCTGCCGCTCCGCCCGACGTCCGTTCTGCCGGTCCGCCATCCGTCGCGGCGGCTACCGGTTACGGGCGGGCTGATTGCGCTCCACCGCCCTGTCCGCCACCGGTTTGCTCTCCACCACGCGGGGCAGGGCACGGCAGATCCGGCCGCACCGTGATACGTCGTGGGGCTGGAACAGGTGTACGGGGTTGCCGGGCCAGCGCGCCCGGATCTTCAGCCGCCGGACGCCGCGGTCGCGGTCGCGGTGTTCGAGTAGGCACTCGGCGAGCGGGTCGCGGAGCCCGCCGGCCCCGATGGCGCCCGGCGTAACCCATACCGCCAGGTCGTCGTAGTCAATGGTCATCGCGTGATCCTGGCCCGCCAACTGGTCACTGTGTGCTCAACGAGCCGGCCGGCACGGTGGTCACGCGACATCTACGGAAGCGGGGACCGACGCGAGCGAATTCATGTGGTGGCCTTTGTCGACGTACCCGGTCTCCAGCGCTTTGTCCCTGGCGACACCCGTCTTCGGCTCACGCGCTCCGTCGGATCACGCGGCGGCCGCTGTGCCGTCGGCCGGCGCGCCTCCCCGCTGGTCGAGCCGCTCCCGCTGCGGCACGACCGTGTACTTCGGGTCGCTGGCGGACGCCGTGCCGACCCTGAAGATCCCGAGCCGCGTCGCCAACGAGGAGGCTACCAACGCCGCGCCGGAGACCATGGAGAGCAGTCGGCTGCGCCGTCCGAGCAGCGCCCCGACCGTCCCGGCGACGAGCAGGACCCGCCCCGTCCGTAGCAGCGCGCCGGAGCGCCCCCGGCGGTATGGCTCACCGGTCAACCCGAGCCGTCCTATCCGGCGCTCGGCGACGAGCTCGATGCCGGCGCCGGCCAGCGCCATCCGGCGGGCGGGACCGGCCTGCGCGGTCGGCGCGGTGACCAGACCGGCCCCGGCCGCCGCGACCAGCGAACTGCCGGAAGCTAGGTACGGCAGGTCGGCCCAGGCATCGCGCCAGGCCGGGACGGCGGTGTCGGCGAGCAGCACCGCGGTGTACGTGGCCACCGCGGGCGCGAGGGCCGCGGCGGCCAGTCCGTTGGCGCGGCCGATCGGCGGCAGCAGCCGGCCGGCCAGGCCGAGCATCCCGCGGCGGGGCAGCCGCGGCGCGACCTCACTCACCGCGGCCACTGCCAGCGGCGGCCCGAATGCGGCGAGGATCCAGGTGCCCATCGACAGCGGAGAGGTCGGCTTGGCCACCCGCAGCATGTGGTGGAACCGGTCTGGACGGCCCAGATCGTTGATCAGAAAGTAGGTGCCAGCGCCAAGCGCGCCAAGCGCGGTGAGCCGGCTCGCTCGGCGCAGGGCCGGACGGCCGGTCAGGTCGGCGCCCGCGGCCAGCAGCGCGCTGCCGGCGGCAAGTCCACCGGAGAAGAAGTACAACGCGATGTCGCGCCGCCACGGCGCCGCCTTGATGATTGGTCGTCCGTAGTAGGAGGCGAACTGGGCCGGCGGCACGGCCGGTTCCGTCCCGACGCCGCGGCGTACCGCTGTCATGATGTCCGCCAGACGAACGCGGCGAGCGCGGCGCCCGCCATGGTGAGCGCCGCGACGGCGGCGCGGCGCCACATCCGGGGCAGGTCCCGAGTGGTCACCACCGGGTCCGGCGGCAGCCCGTAGACCTCCGGCTCGTCGAGCAGCAGGAAGAACGCGCCGTTGCCACCGACCCCGTCGTTCGAGTCGTGCCCGTAGAGCCGGGCCTCGGGCACCTCCGCGGCGTGCAACTCCTCGAGCCGTCGCTGGGCCCGCTCCCGAAGGTCGTCGAGCCGTCCGTACTGGATCGACTCGGTCGGGCAGGCCTGGGCGCAGGCCGGCGTCTTGCCCGCCTTGAGCCGGTCGTAGCAGAGGGTGCACTTCCACGCCCGGCCGTCGCCGCGCCGCTGGTCGATCACGCCGTACGGGCAGGCGGGGATGCAGTAGCCGCAGCCGTTGCAGATGTCCTCCTGTATCACGACCGTGCCGTACTCGGTGCGGAACAGCGAGCCGGTCGGGCAGACGTCCAGGCAGGCCGCGTGGGTGCAGTGCTTACAGACGTCGGACATCATCAGCCAGCGCATGTCGCTTCGGGCGTCACGATCCCGCCGGCCCGGCAGATCGGTGCCGGGCATGCCGAGGAACTGGCTTCCGTCCGCCATCGCGCCGGCTGGGGCAGGGTCCGGGCCCGGCGGGACACCGGGCCGGGTACCGGAGTCGCTGCCGGCTCCGGCGGCGACCTCGGCCGTGGCCGGGCTCACCGGCGGGCCGGTCGGGGTTTCGGCGAATGGCGCCGTGATCTGCCAGCCGACCGGCCGGGGCTGCTCGACGAAGGCCACGTGCCGCCAGGAGTTGGCGGTGAGCGCACCGGTGTTGTCGTACGACATGCCGAGCAGGTCGAGGCCGCTGCCGGGGACGAGGTTCCACTCCTTGCAGGCGACCTCGCACGCCTTGCAGCCGATGCAGAGGCTGGTATCGGTGAAGAAGCCCATCCGCGGCGGCGGGTCGGGATAGCCGACCTGCCGGGCGGGATCAACCGCGCCGGACGGATGGATGCTGTCGACCATGCTCAGGCCTCCCGGTTGGTGCTGCCGTCGGTGGTGACAATGGGCGGGTACGGGCCGTCGGTGATCCCGGCCCGCCGCCGGTAGTCGGCGAGGAAGTCGAGCAGCGCCGGGCCGGTGGGCCGGCGCCCGGGCCGTATGTCGCAGGTGCCGACCTTGCTTTCCTGGATCAGGACATGCGGGTCGAGAACGGCGCCGAACAGGTCGTTGACCGACTCGCCCCGCACCAACCCCGTGCCGCCGTAGTGATACGGCAGCCACACCTGGTGGATGACCCGTCCCTCGACCCGCAGCGGGCTGAGCCGGTCGGTCACCAGCACCCGCGCCTCGATCACGGCACGCGCCGTGACGACGTGTGCCCAGCCCAGGTGGGTGAGCCCCAATTGCACCGCCAGTTCGGGCGAAACCTCGACGAACATCTCCGGTTGCAGTTCCGCCAGGTATCGCACCGTCCGGCTCATACCGCCCGCGGTGTGGTGCTCGGTCAGCCGGGCAGTGGTGAAGACGTACGGAAAGACCTGGCTGTGCGGTCCCGGCGGGCTGGGGTTGATCGGGTTGTCGGGCCGTTGGTAGGTCTTCCGGGCGGGGCTGGCCTGCTGGTCGTAGAGCGGGTTGCGGACGGGCGACTCAGCGGGCTCGTAGTGGGTCGGCAGTGGTCCGTCGAGCACGCCGGTCGGCGCGAACAGCCAGCCCTTCCCGTCGCCCTGCATGATGAACGGGTCGTCGCCGGCCAGCGCCGCCACCCCGGTGGCCCCGTCCGGCGGCCGGTACGACGGCGGCTTGGTCTTCTCGAAGTCGGGCACGTCGTGGCCGGTCCACTCGCCCGACTCCTCGTCCCACCACACGTACCGTTTGCGTTCGCTCCACGGCCGTCCCTGAGGATCGGCGGAGGCCCGGTTGTAGAGCAGCCGCCGGTTCGCCGGCCAGGCCCAGCCCCACTCCGGCGCCACCCAGCTCTGCTCCCGCCCCGGCTTACGGCGGGCCGCCTGGTTGACACCGTCGGCGAACACACCACAGTAGATCCAGCAGCCGCCGGCCGTGGCGCCGTCGGCGGTCATCTCGGTGAACGATGACAGCGGCCGGCCGGTGGCCACCTCGTATCCGTTGATCTCCCGCAGCACCGCCTCGGCGCACGGCTCGTCGTGCGGCCCTGAGGTGGGGTAGTCCCAGGTGAGGTCGAGCACCGCCTGATCGCGCGGGCTCGGGGACGCGGCCAGCTTCTGCCGGATGATGCGGCCGAGGTGGTAGAAGAACCACAGCTCGGAGCGGCAGTCACCGGGTGGCTCGACGGCCTTTTCCCGCCACTGCACCAGCCGCTGGGTCTGGGTGAAGGTGCCCTCCTTCTCCACGTGGGAGGCGGCCGGCAGGAAGAAGACCTCGGTTCGGCACCGGTCCGGTGCGAGCTCGCCGGTCTCCACCTCCGGGCCGTCCTTCCAGAACGTGGCGCTTTCGATCATGAACAGGTCGCGGACGACCAGCCAGTCGAGGTTGGCCAGGCCCCGCCGCTGGGCGCGCCCGTGCGCGGACCCGACCGCCGGGTTCTGCCCGACCAGGAAGTAGCCCTTGACCTTCCCGTCGATCATGTCGAACACCGTCTGGTAGTGGCCGTGGTCGCCGGTCATCCGGGGCAGGTACCCGTAGCAGAAGTCGTTCTCCGGGGTGGCCGCGTCCCCCCAGTACGCCTTGAGCAGGTTCACCGCGTACGAACGGGCGTTGCCCCAGAACCCCTTCTGGCCGGGACGCCGGATGCTGTCCACCCACTCGTCGAACGTCGGATGCGACGCGTGGTGCGGCTTCGGCAGGTAGCCCGGCAGCAGGTCGAACAGCGTCGGGATGTCAGTGGAACCCTGGATGCTGGCGTGCCCGCGCAGGGCGAGCACTCCGCCGCCCGGTCGGCCGACGTTGCCCAGCAACAGCTGGATGATCGCCCCGGTCCGGATGTACTGCACGCCGACCGTGTGCTGGGTCCAGCCCACCGAGTAGACCAGCATGGTCGTCCGGTCCCGTCCGGAGTTCTCCGTCCAGGCTCGGGCCACCTCCTCGAACTTCTCGCGAGCGATCCCGCAGACCCGCTCGACCATCTCCGGTGTGTAGCGGGCGTAGTGCCGCTTGAGGATCTGGTAGACGCATCGCGGGTGCTGCAGCGTCTCGTCCCGCCGCGCTTGGCCGGAGATCGGCGGGCCGTGTGACTCGTACCCCAACCCGGCGGCGGTTTCCCGTTCGGTGACCGTGTCGCGCCGCCCGGCTTCCTCCTGCCCCTGGTACTGCCAGCTTTGCTGGTCGTAGCTGGTCTTCTCCGCGTCGTACCCGGAGAAGAGGCCGTCCAGTTCCTCGGTGTCCCGGAAATCCTCGCTGACGATGGTCGCCGCGTTGGTGTAGGCGATCACGTACTCCCGGAAGTCCAGTTCGTTCCGCAGGATGTAGTTCACAATGCCACCGAGGAACGCGATGTCCGTTCCGGCCCGGATGGGCACGTGTGCGCTGGCCAACGCGCTGGTCCTGGTGAATCGCGGATCGACGTGGAAGATCTTGGCGCCCCGTGCCTTCGCCTCCATCGCCCACTGGAATCCGACCGGGTGAGCCTCGGCCATGTTGGAGCCCTGGATGATGACGCAGTCACTGTTGACCAGATCCTGCTGGAAGGCCGTCGCGCCGCCGCGACCGAAGCTGATCCCCAGACCGGGGACGGTGGCGGAGTGTCAAATCCGTGCCTGGTTCTCGATCTGCAGCGCCCCCATCGCGGTGAACAGCTTCTTGATGAGGTAGTTCTCCTCGTTGTCCAGCGTGGCACCGCCGAGGCTGGCGATGCCAAGGGTGCGCCGCAGCGGGTGCCCCTCGTTGTCGACGTCCTCCCAGGTCTCCGCCCGGGCGGCGATGACCCGGTCGGCGATCATGTCCATCGCCGTATCGAGGTCGAGGTCTTCCCATTCGGTGCCGTACGGCCGCCGGTAGCGGACCTTCTGCTGGCGCAGCTCACTGGTGACCAGGTTCTTGCTGGCCGCCCCCTTCGGGCAGAGCCGGCCCCGGGAGATCGGGCTGTCCGGGTCCCCCTCGATCTGGCTGACCTTCCCGTCGCTGACGTAGACCCGCTGGCCGCAGCCGACGCCGCAGTACGGGCAGACCGACCGGACCATCGAGTCGGCGGTCTCGGTGCGGGCAACGAGCTCCGCCGAACGGCTGGACTTCGCCGCCGGCCCCCGCCCGAGCGGATCGTTGCCGATGATCTGGCGGTAGACCGGCCAGCCCTCGATCCAGGTACGCACCCCCACCGCCGCACCTCTCCGTCAATTCGGGCAATCTCTGCTTCAATTAGGATCTGCGGCTTCTCGTGGACGAGCAGCTGGCAACACCCCACTCGTCGACCTCGCCCCGCACCGGCGCCTGTGGTTACGACCCGCCCCCGGCGGTCCCGCCGGCCGGTCAGGCGGCTACCGGTTTCAGCACCACCTTTGAGTAGCCCGGCTCCCGCCGGTCGAAGTGCGCGTACGCCTCCGCCGCCTGCCCGAGCGGCATCTCCTTGCTGACCACGAAACTCGGCTTTGCCCGACCGGCCACGATGAGGTCACGGAGATAGCTGTTGTACGCCTTGACGTTCGCCTGCCCGGACCCCATCCGGAGGCCCTTCTCGAAGAACTTGCCGACCTTGAAGAGCAGTTCCCCGCTGCGAGAGTGCACGTCGATCCCGCCGGGGTCTTGGGACAGGTAGAGCCCGACCACGCCGATCATGCCGGTGGACCGGACCACCTCCACGAGGCTGTTGAGCACTGCCGCCGGCTGCTCCTCACCCGCCGGGTTGACCGCCTGGTAGCCGACCGCGTCGACGCCCTTGTCGGTGCCGACGCCGTGGGTCTGCTCCTTGATCTGCTCGACCGGGTCGGCCTTGGTGTAGTCGATAGGGATCGCTCCGATGGACTCGGCGAGCCGCAACCGGTCGGGGACCTTGTCGACCACGAAGACCTTCGCGGCACTCATCAGCATGGCCGAGTGCGCGGCCATCAGGCCGACCGGCCCGCCACCCATGATGGTGATGGTTTCCCCCGGGCGCAATTCGGTCATGGCGACGCCGTGGTAGCCGGTGGGAAAAATGTCGGCCAGCATCGCGAAGTCGTTCTCGTGCCCGTCGCCCTGTGGCAGCTGGAGGCAATTGAAGTCGGCGAACGGCACCCGGAGGTATTCAGCCTGTCCGCCACGGTAGGGGCCCATCGCGACGTAGCCGTAGGCGCCTCCGGCAGAGCCGGGATTGACGGTGAGGCAGAAGCCGGTCTTTCCTTCGCGGCAGTTGCGGCAGAACCCGCAGGCGACGTTGAACGGAATCGACACCCGGTCGCCCTTTCTGACGCTCACCACGCCGGAGCCGACCTCGATCACGACGCCCATGTTCTCGTGGCCGAACACGATGCCCGGTTCGACCAACGTGCGCCCCTCGTACATGTGCAGGTCGGAACCGCAGATCGCGCTCGACGTGACCTTGATGATCACGTCGGTCGGCGACTCGATGCGCGGATCGTCGACGTCCTGCACGGCGATGTCGCGCGGCCCCTGGTACACCACTGCCCTCATGCCTACGAAGATAGGATGGCGGGGCGTTGGACGCGGGCGCATTGGGCAGATGCCGCCAATCCGTGGAGTCGGCGGATCGTGCACCGTGATGGACGAAAATCGCCGTCGACGGTCGGGGCTATCGCGTTTGACCACGTGGTGACAGATCAACGACCGGTGGGGTTGCACGGTCAGGGTTGCCGCTGTCGCAGTCAGGGATCTGGTCCTGCCCGCCGGAGCGGGTCGTGCCCCCCTCAGCCGGGTACGTCCGGGGCCGTGTCTCCCTGTTGGCGGCCTGCACCGCTTCGGCAACGATCCCGTGGTCGGGCGAAAGGTGGCAGACCGGGTCGGTGCGAGCGGCGTCACCGGTGAGTTGGAACGCCTGGCAGCGGCACCCGCCGAAGTCGATCTCGCGGCGCGCGCAGCTCTGGCAGGGGTCAACCATCCAGTGGGTTCCGCGAAAACGCTGGAACAGCGGCGATTGCGTCCAGATCCACGCGAGGGTGTCCGTGCGTACGCTCGCGTGGGGAAGCGGCAACGCCTGCGCAGCCGGGCATGGGAGGACGTCGCCGTTTGGCGCCACGGTGAGCTGCCGCTGTCCCCATCCCCCCATGCACGGCTTGGGGTACTGGCCGTAGTAGTCGGGCCGGACGTAGATGATCTCCATCCGCCCCTTCAGGCGCTCTCGCGCGGCCCGGGCCACCGCTTCCGCCCGGTCGAGCTGTGACCTGCTGGGCAGCAGCGCATCCCGATTACGCCACGCCCAGCCGTAGTACTGGGTGTTGGCCAACTCGAGGCGTTCGGCCCGCAGCTCCTCTGCCAGCCGGAGGATGCCGGCGACACTGTCGATGTTGTGCCGGTGCAGGACGACATTCAGCGTCAGCGGCCAGCCCAGCTCCTTGACCAGACGTGCCACCTCGAGCTTGCGCTGGAAGGACGGAGTGCCGGCGATCCGGTCGGACGCGGCCGGCAGGTCGGCCTGGATGCTGATCTGTACGTGGTCGAGGCCGGCCGCTCGGAGCTGTTCGGCACGCCGGCGGGAGAGGCCGAGCGCGCTCGTGATGAGGTTCGTGTACAGCCCCAGCTCGGTGGCACACCGCACGATCTCTACGATGTCCCGGCGCTGCAGCGGCTCACCGCCCGACAGGTGAAGCTGCAGAACGCCCAATTCCCGAGCCTCGGCCAGCACCCGTCGCCACTCCGCCGTGGTCAGTTCGTCTCGATAGTCGGCAAGGTTGAGCGGGTTCGAGCAGTACGCGCAGTGCAGCGGGCAGCGGTAGGTGAGTTCGGCCAGCAATCCGAACGGCCTAGTCATCGCTGAGCTCCACGCACCGCCGGTCGACAAGCCGGGCGAGGAAGCGCCGCACCTCGTCGTCGACCACGCGGTCGTACCGGCCGCGCAGCTCCGCCACGATCGCAGCCACCGTCCGTTGGCCGTCACACAGACCGAGAATGGCCGCGCCCGTGACGTTCAGGACCGAGACCGACTCCGGCGCCAGCAGCACGTGTCGCCCGCGTACCTGATCGAACATCAGGTCCACGTGCCGGGAAAGCTTGGGGCGGCTGGACGATCGCACCGCAGCGCTCGTCGCCGTCTCGGATCGGTCAGTCGGCATAGGCCCGATCGATTGCGTCCAGGATGTTCCAGAGAACATCGCACTTGAAGGACAGCGCCGCCACGGCGCGTTCCTGCTCGTCGGGTGACCGGCAATGGCCGAGCACCACTTCCAGGGCGTGTTCGCTGTCCTGGGGAGCCTGTGTCAGGCGGGCCCGGAAGTACGCGAGGCCCTCCGGGTCGGTCCAGGGGTAACAGCGCTCGAACGCGGCGAGGCGCTCGGCCATCAGATCCGGCGCAAACAGCTCGGTCAACGAGGATGCCACCGCCTCGACCCACGGCCGGGTCCGGGCGAACGTGACGTACGAGTCGACGGCGAACCGGACCCCGGGCACGAGGTGGCGCCCGTCGATCATTTCCTCCCGGGTCAGTCCCACCGCCTCGCCCAGGCGCAGCCACGCCTCGATGCCACCCTCTCCACTCGTCGTGCCGTCGTGGTCGAGGATGCGTCGGATCCAACGTCGGCGTACGTCGCGATCGGGGCAGTTGGCGAGGATGGCGGCGTCCTTGCGGGGGATGTTCTCTTGGTAGTAGAAGCGGTTGGCCACCCAACCCTGGATCTGCAGACGACTCAGGTGCCCGGCGTTCATCCTGATGTGGAAGGGATGCTGGTGGTGGTAGCGCTGCGACTGGGCGCGCAGCGCTGCGACGAAGCTGTCGGTGTCGGTGTCGGTTAACGTCATCATCGCCCCTAGACCCGTACTTCCAGCCCGTCGGTGGCCACTTCCATGCCACGCTCCTCAACGATGCGCCGCTCGGGCGCGTCTTCCAGCAGGATCGGATTGGTGTTGTTGATATGAATGTAGATCTTGCGCTCGATCTGAAGCGGTGACAGCTGTTGGAGGCTGCCGTCGGGACCGTCGATCGGCAGGTGCCCCATCTCGCGCGCCGATTTCTCGGCCAGGCCGAGCCGGACAAGCTCGTCGTCGGCCCAGCAGGTCCCGTCGACGAGCAGGCATGCGCAGCCATCCAGCTGTGCGCGCACCGCCGGCGTGAGCTCCTGCACGCCCGGCAGGTAGACGGCGGTCCGGCCGCTGTGCTCGTCGGTCAGTCGGTATCCAACGACCCGTCCCTGCACCCTGCCAGGACCGAAGCGGGTTCGCTTGTTTGTGGGGACGTCGAAGGCCCGGTAGGACAACCCGGTTCCCAGGGATACGTCGGCCCCCGGTACGACTTCTCGCCAGGTGACCGGGCAGTAGGATTCGAGCGTCCGGAGTAAGGCTGTCCCGGTGTACAGGGTCTCCCGCACCGCGGCGGTGGTGTGCAGCTCGAGGCCCCGCCCCTCACGCAGAAGCAACAAGCCGAGCGTGTGGTCGAGCTCGGCGTCGGTGAGCAGCGCCGCCTGCAGCGGTGTCGTTCTCCCGTGGTGCGGGTGCAGCGCGGGGAAGGACTCGATCTGGACCCGGATGTCGGGGGATGCGTTGAGCAGAACCCATCGTTGGTAGTCCACGCTGACCGCGATCGACGACTGCGTGCGGGGTCGGCACGGCCGGGAGCCGTCGCGTACCGCACGGCAGGTTGGGCAGCCGCAGTTCCATTGCGGAAATCCTCCCCCCGCCGCTGAGCCCAGCACACGGACCCACATCCTCGTCCCCTCGGTCCGAACCCGCGCCCGATAACCGGACGGGTGCCCGAACCCAGTCGGGCGCCCGTCCTGTTCAACAGCTACTCCTCCCACCGGTCGACGTACATCGTCACCTCGGGCCCGCACCCGAATTCCTCGAACTCGGGAGCCTCCCACTCGAGAAGATCAGGCGGGACTACAACGGATTCCACGGCAAACACCTCCTCTCGGGTAAGGGTCAGTCTGCCGGCAGCGCGAAAGCGAAGAGGGCGCCGCCGTGGTGGCCGCCTATCATTCCGGCCGCGAACCCTTCGACCCAGCTACCCCACCCGGTCGGCACCGCGATGTACTGCCTTCCGTCGACGCTGTAGGTCGTCGGGCTGCTGTGGTGGCCACTTCCCGTCTGGAACTGCCACAACAGCTCTCCGGTGGTGGCGTGGAACGCGTTGAACTCCCCGGTCGGTTCGCCGGCGAACACCAGGTCACCGCCCGTGGCGAGCACCGACGCGCTCATCGGCTGCTCGGCGCGCCACCGCCACACCTCCTCGCCCGTGGACGCAGCAAATGCCTTCACGAATCCCTGGGTGTCCTCGATGTCCACCGTGACGCTCGCTCCCCAGTACGGAATTCCCTCCTTGAACTCCCGGTGCCGCCGGGTGACCTCCGCACCGGCATCTTGCACCGGGACATAGAACATCTGCGTCCTAGGGCTGTAGGCCGCGTGCGTCCATTCCTTGGCCCCGCCCGGCCCTGGCCAGAAGTGGACCGGTTCCCCCTCATTCTTCGGGTAGACCTTGGGCGTCACGTTACCGCTGGTGTCGATCTCACCCCAGTTGATCCGCTCGGCGAACGGAGTCACCCGGACCAGCTGGCCATTCGTGCGATCCAGCACGAAGAAATACCCGTTCTTGTTGAAGTGCGCCAGCAGTCTGCGGCCGTCCAGTTCGAAGAGAATGTTCTCCATGTTGCTGTCGTAATCCCACAGGTCGTGCGGGGTGTACTGGTAGTGCCAACGGATCTCGCCGTTGTCCGGATTCACGGCGATGACGCAGTCGGTGAAGAGGTTGTCACCCTCCCGGACGCTGCCGTCGAAGTCGGGTGCCGGATTGCCGGTCCCCCAGTACAGGAGGTTCAGCTCCGGGTCGTAGGTGCCGGTCACCCAGCAGTTGCCGCCACCCCGCGCCCAGGCCGGGCCGTCCGGCCAGGTCTCCGACCCCGGCTCGCCGGGCTTCGGCACGGTGTAGGTGCGCCAGACGTGCCGACCGGTTTCCACGTCAAAGGCATCGAGGTGGCCGCGCACACCGAATTCCCCGCCGGAGCTGCCGACAATGACCAAGTCCTTGACAACCAGAGGGGCAACCGTGGCGCTCTCACCAGCCCGCACATCACCGTACGTCTTGTCCCAGACACACCGGCCGCTGACCGCGTCGAGCGCGAGCACATGGGCGTTCAGGGTGACGACGAAGACCTTTCCCTTGGCCACCGCGACCCCGCGATTGACGTTGCCGCAGCACAGCGGCGTATCGAAGGGGATCGCATGCTGGTACTGCCATAGTTGCTGCCCGGTGCGGGCATCCAGGGCGCAGACCCAGCCATCCCAACCCGAGACGTACATGACTCCGTCCACGACGATCGGAGCGGCCTCGAATGCGTACGTCGACGGGCCCGCATGTAGTCCGGTCGAGCCGATCTGGAACACCCATGCCGGGGCGAGGCGCTTGACGTTCGCCGTGTTGATCTGGTCCAGCGGGCTGTACCGCTGCCCGTCATAGGCGCCGTAGTAGGTCAGCCAGTTCTGCGGCTCCGACCGAGCCGCAAGAATGCGTTCGTACGTGACGTCTCGGGCCACCGGTGGCGCGTTCCCGACCACGGCGCTCAGAGATCCGAAGTCGACGGCTGGCCCTGCGTTCAGGTATTCCATC
The DNA here is from genome assembly GCF_003236335.1 of Micromonospora deserti. GTDB lineage: Bacteria > Actinomycetota > Actinomycetes > Mycobacteriales > Micromonosporaceae > Micromonospora > Micromonospora deserti. The sequence continues at coordinate 25,224 of NZ_POUB01000002.1, read as the reverse complement.
AGCTGCTCATTTCTACGGTCGCGGCTGCGCCGGTCGGTCCAGGCGGGCCTCGTGGGGAGCATCACCCAGTACCACGATGACCCCTTCCAGGCCCCGACCTTCATCGTTGCCAATAGGTGAGCTGAACCAGTAGTAGCCCGGGCCGTCGAGGTTGAGGGTGGCCGTTCCCCGGGAATTGATCGGCAACCATAGCCACTGTCTGTCCCCATTGCTCGGGAAAAGCGCGGCGTGAGTGTTCTGGTCATCGTTGGTGACCTCGAGTTCGAGGTCACCGCCATGGGGCATGACGACAACCGAGGGATCCCAGGTCATTTCATCGAGCGGGATCCGTACTTTGGCGCGCATCCGTCCGTCAGGCCCCTCCTCGGCGTACTTGAGGCCGCCGTGGGCGATCAGTCGACCGATCGTCGCCCGGTTTTGCCTGTCCAGCCCGATCTCGCTCAGCGCGGCGGATACCTCATCCACAGTCAGCATCGAATCCGCCTCCTCAACCCGAGTTCTCACTTCACATCCGTGAGCAGCGTCGCCGCCGCGACGTGGTCGGCGCCCGACGAACCCGAGCAGGCACAGTCCCCACGTCACCAACCTGGTCAGGTGCACCAGCACCCGCCACAACCGGCATGCGGGTCGGCAGTGCCCGGACCACTCGACACTCGACGCCTCCTCGCGTCGCCTCCACCGTCCCACCGCAGCTGGGCTTTCGCCCCAGAATCCGGATAACACTGAAGAGCGCTTGGCGGCAGGGGATAATCGACCGGATCGAGGCTCGATCTGCCGCAGCTGGAGCAGGATCCGAAAATTGGGCGAGGTCGGGTGCCGAGCGGCGGCCGAGGTGCCGGCACGAACCACGAGAAGCTGGGAAACGTCCAGAAGGGAACACTCAGGTGACAAAAATCGCGGTGAGTGCAGATGTGACGATGGAGCAGGCGAAGGCCGTCGTGGAGGCGAGCGTGCGGAAGGCACGTGAGCTGAACCTGCTGATGAATGTCGCCGTGGTCGATGCGGGCGGCAATCTGAAGTTCTTCACGCGAATGGACGATGCCTGGCTCGGCAGCATCGACATAGCGATCAAGAAGGCGCGCACCGCGCGGCTTTTCGACATGCCGAGCGGGGACCTCGGCCGCTTGGCCCAGCCCGGCCAGCCGCTGTATCACATCGAGTTCTCCAACGACGGCTTGATCACCTTCCCGGGTGGGATCCCGTTGCAGGACGGCACCGGCCACGTGGTGGGTGCCGTAGGCGTAAGCGGCAGCACGGTCGACAACGATCAGGTGGTGGCGGAGGCAGGCGCGTCGGCATTCAACGCGGCGGCACCATGATGAATCCCTGGGATGCCCGTCACACCGGGCGCCCAGAGTGGGTCGTCCCATTCGCCGGGCTGCGGCCGGCCCAGGTCCGCAAGCTGGTCCGCCTGTTCTCGCCGCGCGGCGGGACGCCGTCACTGGCCCTCCCGTCGGCGCGGGACGGCGGCCGACGACCGCCCTCACATGTCGACCACGGCCAGCACGACGGCCATGATGACGGTTGCCGAACCCCCCAGGAGATCGGAGCGGATGCGAATGAGGCGGGAGGCTATCCGCCCGAGCCGCAACCCGATGAACGCCATCAGGGCCGTAATGGCGCCGAAGACCGAAGCCGCGAGCCAGGGCGAGAAGCCGAGCAGGCCCAGGCTCGCGCCGGCCATGACATTGTCCAAGCTCAACGGCAGAGGCAGGCCAAAGATCATCCAGGAATGCTTCAGCTCCTCCGGCTGGGCGCTTCGCAACGCCCGAACGAGGAGGAACAGACCGTACATACCTAGCAAGATCGGTCCCAGGTAGCCGGCGATCAGCTCGATGGCCTGACTGACGTGACGTCCAGCCAGTACGCCCACCATGGGTGCTACACCATCGCAGAACCCAAACATCAAGGCCACCAGCGCCGCATGGCCCCGCCCGAGCCTCAGCGTGCCGAGCGCGATTGATGTCCGGAAGTTGTCCAAGCTGAGGATGAACCCGAGGATAAGAAGGTTGGCGAGCACGCGGCCTCCTCATGGTCAGCGGCCAGTTGGATCTCCCGTAGACGGCCAGAGGTTTCTCCCCATCGGCGGCGAGATGAATCCGAACCGCGCCGGATTTCGGGACGATGTCCCGGTCATGCCGTGCCGCAGTGGTGGTCCGGTCACCCGTGAGCTGCGCCGGCTCCGCCGCGGTGATCGCTGCGGCGTCTTGCCCCCGACCACGGTCTGACCTAGGCTCGGAAAGCGCTTACCCACCCCGTCTGCCGAAGGGCGAGCGTGCCGCCGACCGATCACTCCCTCTCCCCCGGCCTCTGTTCCGTCACACTCCGACACCTGTCCGCGCCTGCGGTGCTGGACGTCGTGGCCGCCGCCGGACTGTCCTGCGTCGAGTGGGGCGCCGACGTGCACGTGCCCCCGGGCGACCGGGCCACCGCGACGCTGGTGCGGGCCCGGTGCCTCGACCGGGGCGTGCGGGTCGCGTCCTACGGCTCCTACTTCCGGGCCGGGCCGCAGGGCCCCGAGGACTTTCCCGACGTACTGGCCAGCGCCGTCGCTCTCGGCGCCCCACGGATCCGCATCTGGGCCGGCACGGTCGGCTCCACGGCGGCCACCGCGGAGCAGCGCCGGGCCGTGGTCCGCGCGACACGCGAGGCGGCCCGGCAGGCCGCCGACGTCGGGATCGAGCTCGGTCTCGAGTACCACTCGGGCACGCTGACGGACACCGCCGCGTCGACCCTGGCCCTGCTCGACGACGTCGGGCATCCCGGCGTCCGCACGTACTGGCAGCCGCCCGTGGGGATGACGGACGAGGAGACGCTCGACGACCTCCGACAGGTGCTCCCCCTGGTCGACACGGTGCACGTGTTCTCCTGGTGGCCCCGGCAGGAGCGCCTGCCGCTGGACGCCCGCGGCCGGCTCTGGCGCGGTGTGTTCGCGCTGCTGCGCGGCACCGGACGACACCACGACGCTCTGCTGGAGTTCGTGGTCGACGACGACGAAGCCCGCGTTGCCGTCGAGGCGGCGGCACTGACCCGGCTTCTCGCGAACGAGCACCTCCTTGGCGGTTGACCAGGGGCCGCTCGCGCGGCGGTGGGACGCCCTCGACGTCGACCGACGCACGGCCGCCCTCGCCCGGGCCCGGGAGGCGTTCCGCCTGCCCCCAGCGGGTGACCGGCGGGCGTGGTCGCACGTGGACGACGTCACGGCCCGCGCGATCCTCGACATGGCCGACGCCGACCGGTGTACCCTGTGGCCACGCCTGCGGCTGTCGGACTACGCGCGCTACTGGCGGGACGGCAACCGCACCGCTTACGAGCAGCCCGCCGGCGAGCTGCGCCGACGCACGTCTGCGGCGGTGCTGGCGGCGGCGCTCGACGGGCAGCCGTACCTCGACGAGGCGGCGGATGGTCTGCTGACGCTCTGCGAGCAGACCACCTGGTGCTGGGCGGCGCACGAGCGGTTCGCCGCGACGCGCGGTCAGGTGGTGCCGGACCCCGACCAGCCGTTCCTCGACCTCGGCGCCGCCGAGACCGTCGCCGTGCTGGCCTGGGCCGACCTGGTCCTGGCCCCTGGTCTGGACGCGCGGGTACCCGGGCTGCGGGAGCGCATGCGCCGGGAAGCCAGGCGTCGGGTCGTCGCACCGTTCCTGGGCAGCCGGGAGTGGCACTGGCTGGGCCTCGACGGGCACCTGCACAACTGGAACCCGTGGATTCATAATCACCTCCTCGCGACCGCGTTGTTCCTCGTCGACGACGCGTCCGACCGGGCCCGGGTGGTCGATCTCGTCGTCGACGGCCTCGACCGCTACCTCGCCTCGCTGCCCGGCGACGGCGGGTGCGACGAGGGCTACGCCTACTGGTGGAACGGGCCGGCGCGCCTCGCCGAGGCCCTCGACCTGCTCGACCGGGCCACCGGCGGCCTGATGGCCCCGTGGCGCTGGGGGGCCATGCCGGAGTTGGCCCGGTACCCGCACCGGATGGCGCTCGGCGGCGGCTGGTACGTCAACGTCGGTGACGGCCCCGCCCGCCCCAGCGCCGACCAGGCATGGCACGTGCTGCACCGGTGGGGCCGGGCCACGGGTGACCGGCAGGCCGTCGCCCACGCGGCCAGCCACCGCACGCCGGAAACCCCGGCGGTGACGGTGGGCCCCGGGCTGGGTCGGGCCGTGGTCGGACTCACCGACCCGCAGTGGGCCGCGCAGCCGCCGACCGCACCGCCGCTGCCCGCGTCGTCCTGGCTGCCCGAGGTCGAGTTGCTGGTCAGCCGCGAGCGCGGCGGTTCCGCGCACGGACTGTGCGTGGCGGTCAAGGGGGGGCACAACGACGAGAACCACAACCACAACGACGTCGGCTCCTACCTCGTCGCGCTCGACGGCGCGCCGGTGCTCGTCGACCTCGGGCAGCCGACCTACACGGCCATCTCTTTCACCGCCCGCCGTTACGAGCAGTGGGTCACCCGGAGCCAGTGGCACAACCTGCCCGTGGTCAACGGGTGGGAGCAGTCCGCGGGTGCCGGGTTCCGGGCGAGGGCGATGGTGGTGGACCTCGCCCCCGACGGCGACTCGGCCCGGATCGACCTCGCCGGCGCCTACGCCCCCGACGCCGGCTGCCGGTCGTGGCAACGGCAGGTACGGCTGGACCGCCGTACGGCGACGGTCGTCGTGACCGACGACTGGTGCATCGACGCTCCGGCCGACGTCCGGCTGCACCACGTCGTCGCCGGTGAGCCGCTCGCCCACCGGGCCGGGCACCTGGCGGTCCGCGCGCTCTCCGGAGGCGTCCTCGTCCTGTCGTGGGATCCGCAGGCCGGTGCCGGCCGGCTCGAACGCCACGCCGTCGACGACCCGCTGCTGCGGGACGTGTGGGGGGAGGCCGTGCACCGGCTGATCGTCGCGCCACCGAACGTGACCACCGGATCGTTCACCCTGACCGCCTCGGCCACCTCCGGAGGGCAGCATGACCGCCGATGACCGGCTCCTCTCCCCCTTCACCGGCTACACCCGGGCCCACTGGGCGGAGTCGGCGGACCGGATGCTGCTCGCCCTGCGGCCGTTCGCGTCGGCCGACCACGCGCGCATCGACCTGCCGGGGCGCGCCAGCGCCTACGGCCGGGACAGCGACTCGCTGGAGGCGTTCGCCCGCTCGTTCCTGCTGGCGGCGATCCGCCTGCGCGGCGAGTCGGGCGCGGACCCGCACGGACTGACCCAGTGGTACGCCGCCGGACTGCGCGCCGGCACCGATCCCTCGTCGCCGACCGCCTGGCCCCGGCCGGACCGGCTCGACCAGGCCAAGGTCGAGGCCTGCTCGATCGCCCTGGGCCTGCATTTGAGCCGGCCATGGCTGTGGGAGTCGCTGGACTCCGGTGACCGCGAGCGCATCGTGGCGTGGCTCGGCACCGTGGTCGGGCAGGAGTACCCCCCGATCAACTGGGTGTGGTTCCAGATCGTCGTCGAGACGTTCCTGCGGTCGGTGGGTGGCCCGTGGTCGCCGGAGGACGTGGACCGGGGGTTGCGGGTCCACGAATCGCTGTACCGTGCGGACGGCTGGTACTCCGACGGGCCCGAGCGGGCCTACGACCACTACGGGGGGTGGGCGCTGCACGTCTACCCGCTGCTCTGGGCGGAGATGGCCGGCGAGCTCTGCCCGGACGGGCTCCGCCGGGCCTGGCGGGACCGGCTCACCCGGTTCCTCGACGATGCCGTGTCCCTGGTCGGCGCGGACGGCTCTCCGCTGCTGCAGGGCCGGAGCCTCAGCTACCGGTTCGCCGCCGCCGCACCGTTCTGGATGGGGGCGATGACGGGCGCGAGTGACCTGGCACCCGGGGTGCTCCGGCGCGCCTGCAGCGGCATCCTGGGTCATTTTCGGACCAACGGGGCTCCGGACGCGCGTGGGCTGCTGACGCTCGGCTGGCACCGCGAGTGGCCGGAGATGGCGCAGTCGTACTCCGGCCCCGGCTCGCCGTACTGGGCGGCCAAGGGGATGCTGGGTCTGGCCCTGCCGCCCGGCCATCCGGTGTGGACGGACGTCGAGGGGCCGCTGCCCGTCGAACGGACGGACGTCCACGCCACGCTGTCGGTGCCCGGTTGGCTGGTCAGCGGCACCCGCCGCGACGGTCTGGTGCGGATCGTCAATCACGGCACCGACCATTCGGTGCCGCACGACGAGCGTGCGGACTCGCCGCTGTACGCCCGGCTGGGCTACTCGACGGCCACCCTCCCGCCGCTGGTCGGGACGACGGTCGGCCACCCGTCGGACAACTCGGTCGCGGTGGTGGACGGGGCCGGTCGGCGCACTCATCGCAACGGGTTCGAGACGCTGGGCTGTGAGCTGGTGGACGGCGTCGGCCGGGCCGTCTCCCGGGCGCGAGCGCACTGGGTCACCACGGAGGACGACCACGGCCCGGACCACGGCTCGGGCCGCCGGGGGACGGTTCGCCACGGGCCGACGGTGACCATGGGGTCGCTCCTTCGGGGTGCGGTGGAGGTACGGGCGGCCAGGGTCGACTCTGCGGTCGGGCTCGACGGCGCGAGCAGGCTCGAGTTCAGCGGTTGGCCGGTGGCCGACGAGGTGTTGCCCGCCGTCGGCACGGCCGCCGACCCCCCACGCGCCGAGGTGACCGGTGGCCGGCTGGTGTCCTGCGTGGTGGGTCTGGCCGGGCTCGACGCCGCCGAGGTACGCCGGGAGCGGCACACCTCCCCGCTGGGCGAGCACGTGGCGGTACCGCTGCTGCAGACGGCGCAGACGCCCCGGGTGGGCAGGGTGTACGTCGCCGCCGTCGTCCTGGCCGGCGCGGACGCCGGAGAGACCGCGCTCCCCACCGTGACGGTGCGGCCGGACGGACCGACGGACACGGTCACTGTCCGATGGCCGGACGGCTCGACGTCGGTCCTGCGCCTGCCGGCGCCCGCCCCGGCGGCGGCGTGAGACGGCGCGGCCGCCGGTGCCCGGGGGGCGAGCCGCCGACCGGTCAGCGGGGCGGCCGCGCCGTGGACGATTCCCGAATCACGAGTTCGGGGGTGATCAGCACCCGCTGCGAGGGCCGGCGCCTGCCCTCCAGCAGCCTGGCCACCATCAGCTCGACCGCCACCCGGCCCACCTGGCCCTTGGGCGGCCGGACCGCCGTCAGGGCTGGCTCGGCCAGGTGGGCGACCTCGTCGTCGTACGACACCAGGGCGAGGTCGTCGGGGATCGACACTCCCTGCTCGGCGCAGTACTGGGCAATGGACATCGCGTCGGGGTCGCCGTGCACGATCAGCGCGGTCGTGCGCGACCGGCGGCACCGGTGCAGGAGGTCGGCGATGATCTCCCGGTGCCCCGGTACGTCCAGTGTCACCGTTCCCCGGATCACCATGTCGTCGGGCAGGCCGAGGTCGGCGCAGGCCAGCGCCCACCCGCGGGCCAGGTGGGCGGAGGTGGGGCTACCCTTGGACAGCACGAGCCCGATCCGGTGGTGGCCGTGCTGGTGCAGGTGACGCACTGCCATCTCCAGGCCCAGCGAATGGTCGCTGCGCACCCACTCGAGCTGGCGGAGGGTGGGTGTCCACCGCGGCGTCTGCCGCTCCACCAGGATCGTCGGCACGGGCAGGTTCCCGATCCAGCCGATCATCTCGTCGACCCCGTCACCCTCCAGGCTGGGCGCCAGCAGCAGCCCCTGGACCTGCTGTGACTCGATGAGTCGGGTGATCTGCCGGCGGTCCTCGTCCGGGTCGTAGCTCGACCCGCGCAGTTGGATGTGCACGCCGAGGGACGCGGCGGCGTTGCGGGCGCCGGTGACGATCGACGGCCAGTAGTAGTCGAGCGACGGCACCACCATGCCGATGGTGAAACGGGTGGGCGCCGGGCGTTGGCGGCGGGGCTCCGGCCCCAGCTGGGTGGGGAGCGTGGCTCCCCCGTGCACCTTCGTCAGGAGGTTGTTCTCGGCGAGGGCGGTGATGTCGCGGCGTACGGTGAGTTCGCTGACGCCGAGGATCTGCGCCAGTTCCTTGACCCGTACCGCCCCGTGGCGGCGGAGTTCCTCCATCAGTCGCTCGCGGCGCTGGAGGTTGAACATCCGGTCGGTCGACATGGAGCCGCCCTTCAGGCTGATGTTCGTTTGTGAACGTTTCGGATCGACTCGGACCGCGTCGTAGCGACCATGTTCGGAATAGGTTATCCATGTCACCGAGACGAATTCAAAGGCTCCGCGACGGTCGAGCGTCGGCCAGCGATCCGTAACCGGGGAGACACGTTGACGGTGCAGTCCAAGCAGCAGGCGCTCGTCGTGATGAACCGGGAATCCTTCCGCGCCCACTTCGACGAGGCACGGCTGGCACGGCTCACCGAGCTGGTCGCCCTGGCCGACCCGATCTGGGTGGACGACCTGGACTCCCCGGCGGCCCGCGCTCGCCTGGCGGCGGCCGAGGTGCTGGTGACCTCCTGGGGGGCGCCGACGCTGACCGCCGAACGTCTGGCCGCCGCCCCGGCCCTGCGGGCCGTCTTCCACGGCGCCGGCAGCGTCCGTTCCCTGGTCACCAGCGAGGTCTGGCGGCGCGGCATCCGGGTCACCAACGCCGCCGACGCCAACGCCATCCCGGTCGCCGAGTACACCCTCGCCGCCATCATCTTCGCCGGCAAGAAGGCACCGTTCATCGCCGCGGATCCCGACGCCGCGTACCAGGGCTGGGGCCACCGCGACGGCTACGGGGATCTGTCCAACTATCGTCGGACGGTCGGCGTGGTCGGCTTCTCCCGGATCGGCCGCCGGGTGGTCGACCTCCTCGGCTGTCTCGACTCCGCCGAGTGCCTGGTGGCGGACCCCCACGCCGACCCGACCGAGGTCGCCCTGGCCGGCGCGACGCTGGTCGGCCTGCGCGAGATGCTACCGCGCAGCGAGATCCTGTCGCTGCACGCGCCCGCGCTGCCCAGCACCTACCACATGATCGGTGCGGCGGAACTCGCGCTGCTGCCCGATCACGCGACGGTCATCAACACCGCCCGGGGCAGCCTCGTCGACTCCGAGGCCCTCGCGGCCGAGTGCCGCTCGGGTCGGCTGTTCGCGATCCTCGACGTCACCGAACCCGAGCCGCTACCCGCTGACGCCGCACTGCGTGCCGTGCCGAACGTCATGATCACCCCGCACATCGCGGGGTCACTCGGCTCGGAGATCCTGCGGCTGACCGACCATACCCTCGACGAGTTGTCCCGATGGATCGCCGCCGAACCCCTCCAGGCCGAGGTCACCCCCGCGGCCCTGACGCTGCACGCCTGACCCGCCCGCGACTGCCCCCGGTCGTCGGGCTCAATCCCCCGATGAAGGAGCGCTCATGAAAAGAAGGTTTGCCACAGCCCTGGCGGTTGCCACCGGCCTCATGCTCGCCACCGCGGGATGCGGCGGTGGCGACGAGCCCGCCACCGGCGCCGACGGCCGGACCATCCTGACGGTCGCGCTGTGGAACTACGACACCACCCCCGAGTTCAAGGCCCTCATCGAGGCGTACGAGGCGGAGCACCAGGATGTCGACGTGCAGCCCGTCGACATCCTGGCCGACGACTACCACAAGAAGGTCACCACCATGCTGGCCGGTGGGGACAGCACCGACGTGCTCACCATGAAGAACGTCATCGACTACGCCCGGTACGGCACCCGCGGGCAGCTGGCCTCCCTCAAGGACGAGGTGGGCAAGCTCGACAAGAGCAAGTACCTGGGTCTGGACGCCTTCGACCTGGACGGCGACTACTTCGCCCTGCCCTACCGGCAGGACTTCTGGGTGCTCTACTACAACAAGAAGCTGCTGCAGAACTCCGGCGCCGACCTGACCAGCCTCACCTGGCAGGAGTACGCCGACCTGGCGAAGAAGACGACCACGGGTAGCGGCGCGAACACGGTGTACGGGACCTACCAGCACACCTGGCGGTCGCTGGTGCAGGCCATCGCTGCGGCCCAGACCGGAGGCGACCAGCTCGGCGGTGACTACGGCTTCATGAAGCCGCAGTACACCATGGCGCTGGACCTGCAGAAGTCGGGGGCGATGCTGCCGTGGGCCACCGCCAAGACCCAGAAGGTCACCTACCACACGATGTTCTCCGAGGAGAAGGCGGCGATGCTGCCGATGGGCACCTGGTACGCCGCCCGGCTGATCGAGGAGAAGAAGGCCGGCAAGATCAGCGTCGACTGGGGCATGGCGCCACTGCCGCAGGCGACCGAGGGCGCGTCCACGACGTTCGGCTCGCCCACCGCGTTCGCGGTGAACAAGAAGGCCCGCAACGCCGAGGCGGCGAGGAAGTTCGTGACCTGGGCGTCGGGTGAGAAGGGCGCGGCGGCCATCGCGAAGATCGGGGTCTTCCCGGCGTACACCGACGCGACCATCGCGGACCTCTACTTCGGGGTGGACGGGATGGCCAACGACGAGGTGGCGAAGAAGGCGTTCCAGCCGGGCGAGGTGAAGCTGGAGATGCCGGTGAGCGAGAAGTCCTCCGACGTCGACAACATCCTCAAGGAGGAGCACGAACTCATCATGAGCGGCGAGAAGTCCATGGACGCCGGCATCGCCGAGATGGGCAAGCGGGTCAAGTCCGAGGTCAGCTGACCGTGGGGTGCCCCGGGGTCTGCCGCCCCCGGGGCACCGCCCGCCCCAGGAAAGGAGGAACGTCCGGGTCCCGGACGAGCACCCCACCATGGTTTCCACCACCGCACCCGCCGCGTCCACCCCCCGGGCGCGCAGGCTCAGCCGGCGCAACACGCTGGCCGGCTGGAGCTTCATCCTGCCGAACTTCATCGGCTTCGCGGCCCTCACGCTGGTGCCCGTCGTCGCCTCGCTGGCCCTGGCCTTCATGAAGTGGAACTCCTACAGCACGCCCGAGTGGGTGGGCCTGGACAACTTCCGCCGCATGGTGGACAACGCCAACTTCTGGACCGCGCTGTACAACACCACCTACTACGCGGTCGGCCACGTGCCGCTCACCCTCGTCGCCGCCCTGGGCTTCGCCGTCCTGCTCAACCGCAAGCTGCGGGGGGTGCGGTTCTTCCGGACGGCGCTGTTCTTCCCGTACATCACCTCGCTGGTCGCCGTGGCGGTGGTCTGGAACATGCTGTTCAGCCCCGACGCCGGCCCGGTGAACCAGTTCCTGCGCGCGGTGGGCGTCGACAGTCCGCCCGGCTGGACCACCTCGACGACCTGGGCCATGCCCGCGCTGATCATCACCAGCGTGTGGCGGGACATGGGCTACTACATGGTGCTCTACCTGGCCGGGCTGCAGACCATTCCCGGTGAACTCTACGAGGCCGCCGAGATGGACGGCGCCTCCGCCTGGGAGCGGTTCTGGCACATCACGCTGCCCTCGTTGCGCCCGACCACCTTCTTCGTCCTGATCATGCTGACCATCTCCAGCTTCAAGGTCTTCGACCTGGTCCAGGTGATGACCGAGGGCGGGCCCGGCCGGTCCACCCTCGTCCTCTCGCAGCTGATCTTCCGGGAGGGCATCGAGCAGGGGCGCTTCGGATACTCCTCCGCCATCGCGATGGTCCTGTTCGTGGTCGTCCTGCTCATCACGGTGGTCCAGTTCCGGCTTCAGCAGAGGAAAGAGCGATGACCGCGACCGCCACCACACCGGAGCGCCGCGACGGCTCTTACACCGGCGCCGCCCCCGTGCGGCCACGGGCACCGCGCCGGCGAGGCACCGCCGTCGCCGGGCGGATCGCCCTGCATGTCCTGCTGACGATCCTCGGGCTCGCCGTCATGGTCCCGTTCCTGTGGATGGTGATGTCCTCGCTGAAGCTCGACTCCCAGGTCTTCACCGTGCCGATCAGGTGGATTCCCGAGGAGTTCCACTGGGACAACTACACCCGCATCTGGGTCCGGATCCCGCTGGCCACCTACCTGAAGAACTCGCTGTTCCTCAGCGTCGTCATCACGGCGCTGCAGGTGCTCACCGGCAGCTTCGCGGCGTACGGATTCGCCAAGGTCCGCTTCCCGGGCCGCGACACGCTCTTCATCGCGTACGTCGCCACGATCGCCGTGCCGTGGCAGGCGTACATGGTGCCGCAGTACATCATCATGGAGAAGGCGGGCCTGGTGAACACCCACCTGTCGCTGATCCTGCTGCAGGCCTTCGGCGCGTTCGGGGTGTTCCTGATGCGGCAGTACTACCTCACCATCCCCGACGAGTTGTGCGAGGCCGCCCGCGTGGACGGCCTGAGCGAGTACGGCATCTGGGCGCGGATCGTGCTACCGCTGTCCAAGCCGGCGCTGGCCAGCCTCGCCCTGCTGACCTTCGTCAATACCTGGAACGACTACATGGGTCCGTTCATCTACCTCACCAGCAACGACCTGTGGACGGTGCAGATCGGCCTGCGCTCCTTCGTCGGCGTCTACGACTCGGAGTACGCCATGATCATGACCGGCTCGGTGCTGTCGGTGCTGCCGATCCTGACGGTCTTCCTCATCGGGCAGCGCTACTTCGTCCAGGGCATCGCCACCAGCGGGCTGAAGTGACGGCCGACATGACCGCTCCCACCACACGCCACCGGACGCTCTCGGGCCGGGTCAACGTCAGCGCGGACACCTGGACGACGATCTGGTCGTTCGTACACCGGGTCCTCGTCGTCAACCTCGGCCTGGCGGTCACCAACCTTCCGCTGCTCGCGGCGCTGGCCGTGGTCGCGCAGCCCTGGCGCTACCCGGTGTTCTTCGGGCTGTTGTCGATCAGCGTCGGCCCGTCGCTCGCCGCGGCCTTCGGCTACCTGGGCCGGGCGGCGGCGCCACCCGACCAACCTCCCGTACGCGACTTCGTCCGCGCCTACCGGCGATCCTTCGCCCCGGCGGTCGCCCGCTGGTCGGCCACCGTGGCGCTGCTCGCCGTGCTCACCACCGACATCGTCGTCCTGCACGACTCCCCCTCCGGGGTGGTGCTCGTTCCGCTGCTGGTCGTCACGGCGGTCCTCGTGCTCGCCGCGGGCGTGCTGGTGGTAGCGCTGACCGTGCTGGCCCCGCACCTGGGCCTCGGGCCAGCCGTCCGGATCGCCGTGTACACCGCGGTGCGGCGCTCGCCGCTCAGCCTCTTCAGTCTGGTCCTGCTGCTCGTGGCCGTGCTGTCGGTCAACCAGGCACCGCTGCTGGGGCTGGCCACCGTACCGGGATGCGCGCTCGTCGTGGTGTGGGCCAACAGCAGGGCCGCCCTCGCCCACCTCCTCCCCGACGACGAACCGGAGCACTGAACCGCCCACGGCGGTCCCGGCACCGGAGCCGCCACCGTCCCGTCACCACCGTGCGGGACGTCACCCACCACCGGCGGCCGTCATACCCGGCCGCAGGGTCGGCAACCCACCTCAGCCCACACCGGAAGGCCACCACCACCCCCGCGAGGAGAGACCATGACCGGACGCTCCACCCCGACTCGGCTGGCAACCTTGCTCACCGCGACCGCCATGGCCGTCGCCACCGCCACGGCCGGGCCACTGCCCGCCGTCGCCACCGCCGCCGACACCGTCCCCACCGTCGTCGTGACACCCGATCCGTCCTACCGCGAGCCGACCTGGGAAGGCTGGGGCACGAGCCTCGTCTGGTTCGCCAACGCCACCGGCGGCTACCCCGACGAGATCCGCAACCGCTTGGTGGACCTGCTCTTCGGCGACGACGGGCTGCGGCTGAACATCGCCCGGTACAACATCGGCGGCGGCAACGCCCCCGACGTGCGGACCGACTACATGAAGGCCGGCGCCACGATGCCCGGCTTCTGGAAGGCTCCCGCCGGCACCACCCGCACGGACGTCGACTGGTGGGATCCGGACAACCCCGAGCACTGGAACTGGGACGCCGACGCCAACCAACGCTGGTGGGTCGACCAGATCAAGGACAGGGTCGACCAGTGGGAGGCGTTCAGCAACTCCCCGCCGTACTTCCAGACCGTCAGCGGCTACGTCTCCGGCGGCTTCAACTCCAGCACCGACCAGATCCGCGCCGACCGCGTCGACGACTTCGCCACCTACCTGCTCCGGGTCACGGAGCGCCTGGAGGCCACGCACGGCATCAGGTTCGACACCATCGAACCGCTCAACGAGCCCAACACCCCTTACTGGGGCACCCAGCTGGGCCCCGACGGCCAGCCCACCGGCGGTCGACAGGAAGGCGCCCACGCCTCCCCGGCCCTGCAGCAACAGGTGATCCTGGCGCTGGCCCGTCGACTCGACGGCGCCGGGACGCAGGCGCGGATCGCCGCCATGGACGAGACCGACCCGGCGCGCTTCGCCACCAACTGGAACGGCTGGAGCGCCGAGACCCGCGCGGTCGTCGACCGGCTCAACGTGCACACCTACGGCACCAGCCGGCGCACCACCGTCCGCGACATCGCCAAGGGCGCCGGCAAGCCGCTGTGGATGAGCGAGGTCGACGGCACCTGGGGCAACGGGCAGAGCTTCACCAGCATGGAACCCGGCCTCGGCATCGCCGAGCGCATCGTCAACGACGTCCGCGAACTCGAACCCTCCGCCTGGGTGCTGTGGCAGCCCATCGAGGACTACAACCCGCAGCACGCCGCGAACAAGAACTGGGGCGCCATCCAGATCCCGTTCGACTGCACCGCCCAGGACACGCTGCAGACCTGCCCCGTCCGGATCAACACCAAGTTCCACACCCTGCGCCACTTCACCCACTACATCCGGCCCGGCGACCATGTCGTCAAGGTGGACGACACCGCCAGCCTCGCCGCCGTGTCAGCCAACGGCAGGACCGCGACCGTCGTACACGTCAACAGCTCCGACACGGGTCGCCGGGTCACCCTCGACCTGTCCCGGTTCGGCCACGTCAGGCCGGGAGCGACCGTCACGCCGGTCGTCACCGACGCCTTCGGCGCCCTGGTCCGACACGAACCCGTCCGGGTCGACCGGAAGTCCGCCGCCTTCACCGTGCCGGCGAAGTCCGTGACGACCTTCGTCGTCGACGGCGTGCGGGGCGTCGCCGGCGACGCCGCCCTCGTCCAGGACGGCCACGTGTACCGGCTGCAGGGCGTGCAGAGCGGTAGGTCGTTGACGCCCGCCGGTTCGTCCCTGGTGATCCGCACCAGCGAGCCGAGCGCCACCCCACTCTGGGGGATCTCCCCGATCACCGCCGACACCGGCAACCGGGCCCGCCACCTGCTGTCCACCGGGGACCGCACGCTGGTGCTGCGTGGTGGTTCCCTCACGCTGGAGCAGTCCTCGGCGGAACTCGCCGCCGACCCGGCCGCGCAGTGGCTCCTCTCCACCACCGGCGACGGCACGTACACCCTGGTCAACGCCGCGACCGGGCGGCTGCTCGACGTCACCGGCCAGGCCACCGCCGAGGCCTCGCCAGTCGGAACCTACCCGCCGACCTCCGGGGACAACCAGCGCTGGTTGATCGTGGACGAGACGGTGCGCTCCACTGTCGACGCCGAGGTCTTCACCACCCCCGGCACGCCGCCGGTGCTGCCCGCCACGGTCACGCCGGTCTACCGCGACGGTCCCCGGGGCTCGCTTCCGGTCGTGTGGCAGGCGCCGCCGGAGAGCCGGTGGTCCGTTCCCGGCACGGTCACGGTGCGCGGCACCGCCACCGATCCGCTCGGCCGTGCGGTCAAGGCCCGGGCCGTCGTCACCGTCGACACCGTCGTCGGCACCGAGCCGGCCCGCGCCAAGGCGTACCCGGGCGGGCAGCCGGACCTGCCCGCGACGGTGACCGGCGTGGCTGCCCACGGCGCGCGGGTCCCGCTGCCGGTAACCTGGTCCGCTCCCCCGGCCTACGACCGGACGGGGGTCTTCGACCTGCCCGGCACCGCAGCCCTGCCCGACGGGAGCACCCTGCCGGCGGCCCTCCGCGTGCAGGTCACCGCGCCGGTCCTGGTCAACGCGGCCACCGACGCGGGTGTCCGGGCCACCGCGACCTACACCGAGAGCGGCTACTCGGCCGACCGGCTCCACGACGGCGTCACCGCGCAGAAGGCCTGGTCGAACTGGCGTTCCGGAACCAAGAACAGCACCGACACGCTGACCTTCCTGCTGCCGGCGGCGCGGGGCATCGCCGACGTCCGGGTCCACTTCCACCGCGACGCCGACGCCGACACGTACGCCCGGTCGGTGCGGGCCGAGGTCCGCGATGCCACCGGCGCCTGGGTGCGCGCCAGCGACGAGGTCACCGTACCGGCGGGCGCACCGGCGCCGGTGGTCACCGTGCCGCTGTCCGCCGTCCCCACGACCGACGGGGTACGCCTGGTTCTCACCGCCCGCCCGGGGCTCTGGATGACCGTCGGCGAGGTGCAACTCCTCGCGCCGACACCGGGGCAGTCCCCGGACGCGGCGCTGTCCTCGCTGGCCGTCGACGGAGCGCCCGTGGCCGGCTTCTCCCCAGACCTCCTCGCGTACACGGTCGACGCCCGCAGAGGCGCGCTGGCGGCCACCACGCGGGACCCGTACGCGGCCGTGTCCGTCACCCCGGTGGGCTCCGACCGGACCGCCACCGTCACGGTGACCAGCGAGGACGGCAGCCAGACCCGCACCTACACTGTCCAATTCGCCGCTGACCGGCGGCGGGGACGCTGAGACCGCGAGGCCGCCGCCCGGCCCCCTGCACTACCGCCGAGGTCATGACGCGGCGGTGGGGCCGGCGGCGGCCCGGCCACTCGACGTCGGCACAGACGGCGTACGCCACCACACTCGAACACGCGACGCCGAGCCGGCGACATGTAACACCGAGTCGGCAAGCGACGATAACCAACCGTGGACATCCGACGTGCGCGGCTGTCCACGGCCGGGCGGAGCGTCCCCCACCCTCGGCGTTCCGCCCGGCCCACCATCTGACAACAAGCACCAGCGGTCCTCGGCGGCGGCACCACGGCCAGCGCCTACGGGGTAAGCCGGCAGGCCGCCAGCCTCCGCCACCTCCCGTCTCCTGCCGCCGCCACCCAACGTGATCGAACCGCGAGTGGACGCGTTCCTGGTCCTCGCTCTCCGGGGCCCCGGCACCAGCAAAGCGCAGCCCTTCACGTGACTCCCTGGGCACCCTTCACCGGATGGCTTACCGGCCCTGCCGGCCGGCTGTGACCTGGTGGTGGCCGTGCACGTCGAGATCAGATCGACTGAGTACCGGGAGCGGCGGGGTTGAGTATCGCGCCACTCATGCCGGATCGGGGTGACGTGTGCTGGGGTGTTCGGGGCGCCATCCCGGCGCCTCGTACCGGTTATGGAGGGTCCGTCCCCGATGCGCTGTCCCGCCGTGCTCCATCGCGCGCTCGCCGCCACCGCGATGGCCGCGCCCTTGGCCGCTGGTCTCGTTCTCGTCACCGCCATGCCCGCCGCTGCCGCCGACCCCAGGGAGGTCCGGTTCTCGTCGCTGTGCGGCGCGGTGCGCGTGGACTGGGGGCCCGACGGCCGCGTGATCGGCGACCCCGGCCTCGGACGGACCCTTGTACTGCGCAACGGCGCCGTGGTCGAGGAGTTCGACATGGGGCCGCGCGGCAACCACCAGATCGGCGCGGCGCCCGGCGACATCGTCGAGCTGCGCTGGCCCGACATCGGCCAGTCCCGCGACTACCGGTACCTGGTGCGGCGCGACTGCGACAACCCGCCGCGGCTACGGGTCACCCCGCAGCACGACTGCTTCCGGGCGGAGCTGAAGCTGGAGAACTCCGGCTCGACGCCGATCGAGGGGTTCGCGGTGGCGTCTCCGGAGCCGCCGCGCCAGCATCCGATCTCCATCCCGCCGGGCAGTTCGTACCGCTACCTGCCACTGTCCGACGGCGACCGGTACGGCCTACGCGCCACGCTGCCCGACGGCAGCTACGCGCTGTGGCTGGCGGCCACCTACCGCCTGCCGGACGGGTGCGACCGTGACCACATCACCGTGCAGGTGGACGACGCCTGCCAGGGCGTACAGGTGCGGGTGGCCAACGGCGCGGACGGCGCGATCGTGCTGGCAGTCGGGGCGGAGGGGCGCGGCAACTTCTACCACCGCAACGTGCCCGCGCGCACCACACACACCTTCGTGGTGCCCGTCGAGACGGGTACGGTGCTGCGGCTGCGCGACGTCACCGGCAACCTGGACTTCGGCGGGCACACGGTCGGCGAGGCGAGCTGCGCCACCCCGACGCCGTCCGGCGGCGCCGACCCGACGTCCGCGCCAAGCGTCGAGCCCACCGCCGGTGGGCCGGGCGGCGGCGGTGGCCTGCCGGTGACCGGGGTTCAGACCGCCGCGCTGGCCGGTGGGGGCGCGATGCTGGCCGCGGCCGGCGTGACGCTGCTGATGATCGTCCGCCGCCGGCGGCTCCGGTTCACCGCGCCGGGGGTGGACCGGTGACCGGGCCCGGTCGGGGCCGGCGGAGGGCGGCGGCCGTCGCGGCCCTCCTCGCCTTCGCGGCTGGCGCGCTGCTCGTGGCGCCGCCGGCTGTGGCGGCGTCCGGCTAGTTCCTGCCGGCCGAGGCGGACGCGGAAGGATGAGTACGTCGTCACGCTCGCCCTGAAGGAACCCGACAAGGTAGACGCCGTGGCCGAACGGCTGGCCGCCGACTACCAGGGCAAGCTGCGGCACGTCTTACCGGCACACGCTGATCCGGGTCACCGCCTCAGGCGTCAACTTCGCCGACGTCATGCAGACCTACGGCACGTACCACGGCGGCCCGCGGCCGCGGGGTTCGAGGCCGCTGGTGAAATCGTCGCTGTGGGCGAGGAGGTGACCGGCCTGACCCTCGGCGCCCACATCATCGGCACCGGGTACGGCGCCTTCGCCGAATACATGGTGCTATCCGCGGTCGCGGTGGCGCCGGTGCCGGCGGGCTGGGCCGACGAGCAGGCGCTCGGCCTGGTCCTCAACTGGGCCACCGCACTGGCCGCGCTCAAGTCGCTGGGCCGCATCGCCGCCGGCGAGGTGCACCCGTACGTCAGGTGATGGACGTCCATCGTGGACCTGCCGTCCAGGGCCGAGCACGCACGGCACCACGGGCTGCGCACGTAGTCACCCGCTCGCGCCCCATGCCAGGGACAGTCCGGTGGCTGCCCGTTCCGTTCGGATCTGCATCATGCTGCCGAGGATCGTTGCCCGGTCGACGACGACGGCGGTGGCATCCAGCGTGTACGTGATTCGGTCACTGACGAAGACCGGGCTCCCAGCGGTCTCCTTTAGATGACGCGCCGTGGCAGGGCTCAGCAGGCCGGGCCGGATCGTCTCGGCCGCGCGGGCAACCGCGACGTTGGCGTCGGCGAGCGCGCCGTAGAGCGAGACGTTCGTGAAGTCGCGATCACGAATCTGGTCGGCCTGTGGTTGGCGGATCCAGGAAACCTGGTGGATCGCGGGGCGTCCGGCGAACTCGCGGAGCCGTTCCAGCCGCAGGGCGGTGTCGCCGGGCGGGATGCGGAGCTGGGCGGCGATGCGCGTTGACGCGCGGCGGATCGAGCGCGCCAGGACGACGGTACGCACGGCGTGGCCCTGTTTCTTCAGATCGTCGGCGAGGCTCTGCAGCGAGCCGAGTTGGTACGCCAGGTGGGGCGGGGCGACGAAGGTGCCCCGCCCCGGCTGCTGGACGATGAGGCCGTCGTCGCTGAGTTGCCGAAGCGCCTGGCGGAGGGTCATCAGGGTGACCCCGTACGCGGCGCTCAGCTCACGTTGGGCTGGTAGCGCCTCGCCCGGGGCGTAGTGGCCCGCCCGGATCTTCGCGGCGAGGTCCGCGGCGATAGCCCGGTACCTCGCCTCGTGTCCGGAACTGCTGGTCAACGTCGGTCACGCTCCTGGTCGAGTGCTCGGCGCATCCTAGCGAGGTCGGCACCGACGTCGTGCGGGATGGCTCCGTCCAGTACCCGACGCATGACCGCGGCGCCGACAATGACACCGTCGGCGCTTCGGGCGGCTTCGACCGCATGCTCCGGCGTGGAGATGCCGAACCCGACCATGACCGGGCGCTCCGTGCTGCGCTTGATCCTACTGGCGAGGGTCGTGGCGGACTCGGCAACGACGGATCGCTCGCCGGTCGTACCCATCAGTGACACGGCGTAGATGAAGCCACGGCTGCGCCGGGCGATCTCGTCCAGTCGTGGTTGGGGCGTCGCCGGCGAGGCGAGCAGGACCAGGTCGATGCCGGCGGAGGCGGCCGCATCCTCGAGGTCGCCAGCCTCGTCCAGCGGAAGGTCCGGCACGATCAGGCCGGTGACTCCGGCATCGCGGAGCGCCGCGCAGAACCGCTCCGGACCGTCGTGGACGACGAGGTTGTAGTACGTGCTGGCAACCAGCGGAACGTCGTGTTCGAGACCGCTGATGTCGCCGAGGATGTCGCGAGCCGTCGCACCACGCGCCAACGCTGCGTCGGTCGCCTGCTGGATGGTGACACCGTCCAGCGTGGGATCGGAGAACGGCAGACCGACCTCGATCGCGTCGGCGCCCGCGTCGGCGAAGGCACGCAGATAGTCGACCCAGGTCGGGGTGATGCCGCCGGTGACGTACGGCATCAGCAGCTTGCGGCCGGCGTCGCGGCGGTCCCGCAGGCGCGTTTCGAGTGTCACAGCTGCTCCTTCAGGGTCGAAACATCCTTGTCGCCTCGCCCGGACAGGGTGAGCAGGACGGTCGCACCGGACGGCAGCTCGCCCGCGCCCGCCGCACGGATCACCCAGGCGACCGCGTGCGCCGACTCGATGGCCGGGACGATCCCTTCGGTGCGGGCGAGCCGTACCAAGGCGGAGATCGCCTCGTCGTCGGTCACCGTGACGTAGCGAGCCCGGCCGAGATCGCGCAGGTACGCGTGCTCGGGCCCGACACCCGGATAGTCCAGTCCCGCGGCGACGGAGTGCGCCTCGACAATCTGCCCGTGGCCGTCCTGCAGAAACAGCGAACGGGCACCGTGCAGCACGCCGGCCCGGCCCAGAGCCGCGCCGGCGCCGCCCTCGGCCTCCACGCCCACCAACCGGGCGGACGTGTCGACGAAACCCGCGAAGGTGCCCGCCGCGTTGGAGCCGCCGCCGACACACGCCACCACGTAGTCCGGCACCCCGGTGCTCAGCTCGCTGGCGCACTGACCGCGTGCCTCGTCACCGATCACCCGCTGGAAGGTCCGCACCATCCATGGGTAGGGGTGGGGCCCGATGACCGAGCCGACGCAGTAGTACGAGTCTTCCGTCGCGCCGACCCAGTGGCGCATCGCCTGGCTGGTGGCGTCTTTGAGGGTACGGCTACCGGTCCCGACTGGTATCACCTCGGCGCCCAGCATGCGCATCCGGAACACGTTGAGCGCCTGCCGCTCGATGTCACGCTCGCCCATGAATACGGTCGCCTTCAGCCCAAGCAGTGCGGCTACGGTCGCGGTCGCCACACCGTGTTGCCCGGCGCCCGTCTCAGCGATCAGGCGGGTCTTGCCCATCCGACTCGCGAGCAGCGCCTGACCTGTCACGTTGTTGATCTTGTGTGAGCCGGTATGGGCCAGGTCCTCGCGCTTGAGCAGCAGGTTGATACCCAACTCCGCGGACAGGCGTCGGACCGGAGTCAGCGGTGTCGGCCGACCGATGTGCACCGCCAGCAGCCTCGCGAGGCTGCCCCGAAAGCCGGGGTCCACCCAGGCCTCCCGGAAGGCTTCCTCCACCTCCCGGCAGGCGGCCACCAGCGACTCCGGCACATACCCGCCCCCGTACTCACCGAACCTTCCCTGCCGCCCGGGGTCGCTCATCCCACCGGGTCGCGGTGGCAACAGCACATCAGTCAAGAAACTCACCTCACCGTGCGCCACAGCCGGCGCGGTCCAGTCGATCAGTACTGAGTTCTATAACTCACCAGAGAGTTCTATAACTCTTGACCCGAGTGTGGCACAACGACGGCCGGTGCGCCACCGCCGCAGCCGGGACCGGGCCGTTGACGGCTGCCGCACGGGAGCATCCGGACGAATTGGCCGGGAAGCGGTAGCTTCCTTGGCCCGCGTGTCAGTACGCCTCCGAAGCCGTGCGCCGCTCCCCTCGGTCGAGGCTCTGACCTGGGGGTTAGTTCTCCGAATAATCCACTGGAAGATCACTGGACGAAGATCGCTTGGTGTCGGCCAGCGCGCATGCCAGCGTCATGCGCAACCACTCACAGCAGAAAGGGAAACTTGTGCGCATTTCGCAGAAGGTCGCCGCGCTGGGATTCGCGGCGGCCGCCGCGACGGCCGGAGCCATGGTCAATGCCGCACCCGCGCACGCTGCGCTCTACGGCGGGCAGTGCGGCTCCGGCTATGGCGTCGTCAACCTGATCGACCTTCCCGACAGCCGGGGCACGGTGTACCTGACCTACAACTCGTCCACGGGGAAGAACTGCGTCGTTACCGTGCGGGAGAACCCGGGGACCGCCACGCTCATGGAGGCGTACCTCCGCCGTTCCGGCACCTCGTCCTGGGTGAAGGACAGCGGCAACTACACGACCTACGCGGGGCCGGTCTACGTGTCGGCGGCAGGCTCGTGCGTGGACTGGGGCGGCACCATCGGAACCGCCTCCAGGACGCGCTACGGCACCAACTGCGGCTGACCCGACCGACAGACCCGACTGACGGCAAGCACCGGAGGAACCACATGAAGCTCGTCAAGACCACCGCCGCAACCTTCGCCTGCACCGCCACCATGGTGGCCGGAGCGTTGGCCGCGGCGACCCCGGCGTACGCGGCCACCTACGGAGGCGAGTGCGGGTCCGGCTACGGCGTCGTGAACTCCGCCGCGATCGGCACCAAGGGGACCGTGTTCCTCACCTACAACTCGTCCACGGGCAAGAACTGCGTGATCGCCAAGCGGAACACCGCCGGCTCGGCCGTGCTCATCGAGGCGGGCCTGGCGGTCCACCCGGTCGGAAACCACTGGACGGCCTACGAGGGCGGCTACTTCACGTCCTACGCCGGTCCGATCTACCTGTCCGCAGCGGACAAGTGCGTGGACTGGATGGGCCGCATCAGCGGCACCGAGGGCGGCAAGCGCGGTACCAACTGCGGCTGACCCACCCCGATGTCCAGGTGAGCCGGCCCTCCGGCGAACTTGCGCACCGGATGTGAGCGAGGGGTGTGAACGGGGGCGAAGCCTGCCGGTGCGATCCGGCACCGGCAGGCTTCGCCGCCTCGCCGCGTGGTTCGTAGCCAGCTGGACCGATGTGTGAACGGGGATGTACGGGTCGGTACGGAAGTCACGGGCCACCGACCCGTACATCCAGGAAGACCGGACGCTTGAGCGGGAAATGCGTTCGTCCCTGCTCGTCGGCCATCTTCCAGTAGATTTTGCATCTTCCGGGCTTGCTGGGGGTCCGGACAGTCACCGCGATGTCCACGGCCTCTCCCGGCCTTGTCTGCGGGATGGCGACCGCCTTCGGCGCTTGGCAGGGCTCTTCGTTCACACGTGCCAAAAAGCGGTTGGCCCACAACACTGAGCCCGTATTGCGGATCCTCCAGATCTTCGTGAACGAGGAGTTCGGCGGCACCAGAGTCCCGTCGGGATAGGTGATGTCGCCTTCGAATTGAGAGTCGTCATGATTGGGCGACGCGGCGCCCCCTGGCGCCACCCTGGCATTGCTCTTGCCTGCCTGCCGGTCGAGCACGACGAAGGCGAGAACAGCACCGGTGAGGACAGCCATGGCCGCGGCCACGCCGGCGATGACGATGCGCCGACGGCCGCGCAGCCGGGGTGGTGAAGGCGGCGAAGGCGGTGAAGGCTCGACGGCGACGGCCGGAGCCGTCCGTCCACATCTGCTGTCGCCGGTACGGCCGGCTTCGCCGGTCGGCCTGGGCTCCTGGATCTCGCTGGTGTCGGACAGCGGCGTCCCCTTGAACGCCGTGGACGCCTCCGATGCCCCGGGTGGTTCGGGCACCGCGTCGGCGGCCGACGCGGTGCCCGCCGAATGCCCGGCAGCCTTGGCCTGCATCCAGCGCTCCCGCCACTCCTTCTCGGTGTCCAGCGGGTCGTGGCCCAGCCGGTCGACGGCGAGAACTCGTACGAACTCCCATGTCGTCTCCCAGCTGGGAAGAATCCGGCCCTGGGCCGCGGCGGCCAGCGACGACTTCGAGGCGGCCGCACCCAGGCGCACGGACATCTCCTCGTACGAGGGATCGCCCGCCACCTGCTTCAATCGCCACAGCCGGTCGGCGAAGGCGCCCACCGGGCCCGAATCAGGATCGGGGCGCGTCGGCCGTCGCCCCCGCCGCCGCGGTACCCGATGCTGACCTTGCGCTTCTTTCTCCACTTTCCCCACCTCATGAGAACCGAGCACGCAATTGCGGCCGCGCGTCCGGCGCATGGGCACGATATCCGTGAGGTGGATTCCTTCCTCGCTGGTGCAGAGCAGCGCCGGCGGGTAGAAGTACAGGTCACGCCTCTTCGCCGATACAGGCGGTCCTGAACGCGCCGCGTGTCCGTCTCGCGCCGGAGACCCTGACCGGCAACGCAGATCAGTCCTGAGCTGCAGCGAAATGGATGCCTGCCGTCCGGCAAGAGGTCGTACGAGATTTTGACCACTCGACCGGCCCGACGTTGACGATGTCCAAGCCCGCTCGGCTTCGGGGCAAGCCGATCCGAAAGACCGCTCGAAGCTCCCGTGCTGGGCGGTCGTTCATGGTCGACTGCTGTCCTACCGGGAGCTTGCACCGACCCCGGTATGCCCCGCGGCCACCGGTCAGCGTCAGGGAAGTACGCCACCTTCGCTGACGAAAACTATTTCGGCAAGAGGTACCGCCAACTACGGCGATGCTTGCGAAATACCGGTGCGGGCTGCTTGCTGACGTCTCGTGCCACCACTTAGTTTGCATGGACAACAATCAATCTATGCCCTGGTGGTCGATGCCCGCGGCGCCCGGGCCTGACAGTGGAGGGACAGCCCATGACATTGCCCAGAACAGGCGCACGGCTGGTGATCGCGGTGGTCGCTGCGCTGGCCACCACCGGCGGCGCGGCGCTCACGGTCACCGGAGCGCAGGCTGCCGCACCCGGCTGCCGGGTCGACTACCGGATCACCAATCAGTGGCCCGGCGGCTTCGGCGCCGATGTTACCGTCACCAATCTCGGTGATCCACTCAACGGCTGGACGCTGGCCTGGACGTACACCGCCGGGCAGAGCGTCAGCCAGGCATGGAACGCCACCGTTAACCAGAGCGGCAACCGGGTCACCGCCACCAACGTCAGCTACAACGGCGCCCTGGGCACCGGAGCCGGCACCTCCTTCGGCTTCAACGGCTCCTGGGGTGGGAGCAACCCGGCACCGGCCACGTTCGCCCTCAACGGTGTGACGTGCACCGGCGCGCCGGGCACTCCGGCGCCGACCACCCCCGCGC
>NZ_POUB01000029.1 GCF_003236335.1 Micromonospora deserti | reverse complement strand
GTCGGAGACCGGGACGGGATCAGGGCTTGGCGGCGCGGTACCAGGCGGCGGCACCGGGGTGCAGCGGCAGGGGGGCGGTGGCGATGGCCGAGCGGGGGCTCATCCGCCCGGCCGCCGGGTGCGCGGCGGCCAGCTCTTCCCGGCGTTCCATCAGCAGCCGGGTCACCTCCCTGATCAGCCGCTCCGGCAGTTCGGCGCGGACGATCAGGAAGTTCGGGTTGGCCACCGTGGTCACCGGGTCCGTGCCGTACACCGAGCGGGGTATGTCCCGCGAGACGTAGACCTCCGGGTTGCTGGCCCGCAGCGGCTCCGTCCAGCCGCCCAGGTCGACGATCCGGGTGGCGCTGCCGGCCGCGAGCTCCTCGACGGCCCGCACCGGCAGCCCGCCGGAGAAGAAGAACGCGTCGATCCGGCCCGCCCGCAGCGCCGCGACCGAGTCGTCGAGACCGAGTCGGTGCCGGCGCACCTCAGCGCCGCCCAGCCGGGCCACCTCCAGCAGCCGGGACGCGGTGATCTCGGTGCCGGACCCGGCGGCACCCACGGAGACCCGCCGCCCCCGCAGGTCGGCCAGCGTGCGGACCGGGCCGCCGGCGGTGGTGACCAGGTGCAGCAGGTCGTCGTAGACCCGGGCCACCGCGGCGACCGACGGGTGCGCGGCCGGGGCGGCGGGCAGCACGTCGGCCTGGGTGAAGCCCAGCTCGGCCGCGCCGTCACCGACCAGCCGGACGTTCTCGGCCGACGCGGCGGTCACCACGACGCTGGCGTGTACCCCCGGCAGCTCCCGGTTGAGGATGGTGGCCAGCGACTGCCCGAACGCGTGGTAGACCGCCGTCGGGCTGCCGGTGGCGATCCGGATCTGCACGGGCGGGCCGGGCGAGTCCCGGCAGCCGGCGAGGCCGGGCAGGGCCGCGACCAGCAGCAGCGCCAGCAGCGCTGGCAGCCGGGCAGGGCGCGGCCGGGCGCGGTGGGACCGGGTTCGACTCACGGGCTGCACTCTGCGACGCGGAGGCGGTCGGCCGCAACCCTCGGCCTCACCGGTCCGGCTGGGTGGCCTCCGCCGGCACAGCGGCGTCGATCACCTCCCACCCGTCGTCGGCGTGGCGGACGACACCAATCAGCCTCAGCCGGCGGTCATGTCTGGACCGACGCCCGGGCCGGCCCCAGCGCGGCGCTGTGCAGGATCCGCTGGCGGTCCGGCCCGTCGGCGACGCTGACCAGGAAGCAGCCGGTACCCGGGCGCAGCAGCGCCGGGACGTCCAGCAGAGCCGCGCCCCGGACCAGGACGGCGGCCAGCTCCCGGTCGGTGAGCCGGACACCGAGGATGTGCCGGCGTACGTGCCGGCCCCCGGCCAGCAGCGCGGCGCGCCAGGCCGCCGCGGCCAGCCGGGGCCGCCACACCCGCCGGGCCATCGACGCGCCGGGAACCGGGCCGCCGAGCAACTCCCGCCGGCCCTGCCGCCACCCGGCCGCCAGCAGCGACGCGTACGCCGGCTGGTGCGCGCGCGGCACGGAGAGTCGGTGCAGTTCGTAGCGGCGGCGCAGCCCGCCGACGGCCAGTTCGTGCTCGACGGCAACGTCGAGCCGGGCGAGCAGCTGCCGCATCCGCTGTGCTGCCTCCTCCCGGTTGAACTCGACCGTCGCCGGCCGGTACGTGCTCGCCGGTCGGCGGGCCCCCGCGACGGCCGGCGGCGGCATGCAGCGCAGCAGGCAGGCGGCCTCGAACGCGTCGGCCAGGGTCAGCCAGTCCAGCGGCGGCGGGTTCGTCGGCCGGCGGGGCCGATCGAGCAGGGTCGGTTCGGGAGCCAACTCAGGCACTCCTTGTCGGCGTCGGGGTGCCCCTACCGTGACCCCTCGACCCCACCGGCGGTACCGATCCGCCCCAGCCTTGAGGAAATCTTGCGGCAGCCCTACAGCTCGGTGACCACCACATCGACCTGGCGTGGCCGGCCGGCCACCGCGAGCTGCTCCAGCACCGGGTACTTCAGGTCGCGCAGCGCGGTCACCAGCCCGTCGGCGGTGCGCGGCCGGGCGCCGGCGAGCAGCAGGTCGCGCACCAGCCGTCCCTTGGTCGCCTTGTTGAAGTGACTCACCACCGACCGGACGGGAACACCGTCGACCTCCCGCTCGTGCAGCACCCGCACGGTCACGGTGCGCCCGGCCGTCGCGCCCCGGGGTGTCCAGGTAGCCGCATAGGCGCCGGAGCGCAGGTCGAGCACCGGCCCGTCGCCGGCCGCCGCGGTCATCGCCGGCGCCAGCGCCCGCCGCCACCACGCCGCCAGGGCCCCCACCCCCGGCAGCTTCGCCCCGATCGGGCAGCGGTACGGCGGGATGCGGTCGGTGAGGCGTACCGCGCCCCAGAGGCCGGAGCTGATCAGCACCGAGCGGCGGGCCGCCCGCTGCGCCGCCGGGGGCAGCGAGTCGAGGTCGAGCGCCTCGTAGAGCACCCCGGTGTAGAGCCGCCCGGCCGGCGTGCTGGCCGCCTCCCGCAGCCGGGCGTTGCGGCGCAGCTCACCGCGCTGGCCCTCGCTGAGCCCCAGCGCCGACCGGGCGGCCTCCTCGTCGCCCCCGGCGCAGAGCGCCACCAGCGCGGCCAGCACCTCCTCCCGAGCGCCGGTCAGCTCCGGCAGGGAGAGGCGGGACAGGTCCAGCCGCCGGCCGGTGCCGGCGTCGGCCTTGCCCTCCGAGGGCGGCAGCAGGATGAGCATCGGGGACTCCTCGATCGGCCCGGCGCCCGCGCACCGGTCCGGCCAGCGTACGGCCCGGCCCTTACCGCCACGGCCGGACCGGCGTCCGCGGGTGGTACACGCGATACCCGTCCACCTCGACGACCAGCGCGGCGTCGGCCCCGTCGCCGAGCAGCCGGCGCATCCGCCGCTCCAGCGTCGAGCCGGCCTCCACCACGTAACCCGGCCGGTCCGCCCGGCCCACCTGCCGCCAGTACGCCGGATACCGGTTCTGCCCGGGGGTGAACCACTCGTCGATGACCCCGCAGGCCACCTCCTCGGCGGTATTGAAGATCAACCGGTTGCAGGTCCAGTAGTCCCCGTACACCTCCCGCAGGCCGCCCGCGCGGACCGCGTCGGCCAGCTCGCGGGCCTGCCGCTCGTCGGTGCGGGAGGCCCCGCTGCCGGTGGTCGCGAACAGCACGGTGATCACCACCATGGTCGCGGCGAGCGCGGCCAGCCCGGCGGTGGCGACCGCCCCGGTCAGCCGGCCGAGCGCGCCGGCCGTGCCCCGCCAGCAGGCGACCGCCGCCAGCCAGAGCGGCCAGAGCACCGCCGGCAGGGACAGCTGCAGCACCGACAGGTAGCGCGCGTTGCTCAGCGGGTCGTTGGCGGCCAGCGGGCTACGCACGTACGACAGCAGGGTCAGCGCCGCCCCCACGACCAGCGCGAGGTGCACCACCGGCCCGACGCGCCGGCTCCGCGCGCCACCCGCGGCCCGGCGGTACGCGACCAGCGCCACCACCGCGGCCACCACCAGCAGCACGGGGTAGAGCAGGCCGAACCACTCCTGCCAGCGGGCGCAGCCGTCGACCGGGCAGCCGCCGGTGGCCAGCGGCACCCCCTCCACCAGCCCGCCGCGCAGCCGATCCGCCCACGGCGGCGCCGGCCCGGCCCGGGTGCTGATCTCCTGGAACACCGACAGCGAGTCCTCGCCCGGCGGAGCGACCAGGTTGTCGCGGATCATCGGCGCGATCCCGAGGGCGAACCCGGCCGCCAGCAGCACCCCGGCCCAGCCGAGCAGCTCGCGGCGGGCCACCCAGAGCAGCACCAGCGTGGCCACCCCCAGGTACGGCAGGATCAACCAGTCCGACCAGGCGGCCACCCCGGCGAGCAGGCCGAAGAGCCCCACGGCCAGCCGCCGGTGCCGCACGCTGTCCCGGGCGAGCCCCACGGCGATCAGCAGCATCAGCAGCACCGCCGCCTTCACCTCCGGCCGGCCGCCCACCACGGTCAGCTGGTCCCGCACCACCCGCTCCGAACCGAGCGCCAGCAGGCCGACGACGAAGGTGGCGAACCACGGCGAGCCGACCCGCCGGGTCAGCCGGTGGATCAGCCAGAGGAAGAGCGCGTAGAGCAGCAGCAACGGTAGGCGCAGCACCGGCCAGCTCGGCCCGGTCAGCGCGACCAGCGGCGCGGCCAGGTACGACTCCAGCGTCCCCATGTAGCGCTGGCCGTAGAGGAAGACCGGCAGCTCCCGGCCCTGCGCGATGTGCAGCGCGGCCAGGCCGAAGGTCGCCTCGTCGCTGTTCGACGCCGGCACCGTATGCAGCGTCAGGACCAGCCGGTAGCCGACCCCGGCCAGCCCGAACAGCAGCGCGACGAGCGCCGGCCGGTCGAGCTGCGGGCGCCACCGCCCGTGGTGCTGCACTGGTTGCGACACGACCAACGCCCCCGTCGTCGTCCCGACCGGAGTCTTGCACGGGCCCGCGCCCGGGCGGGGCGGATCGGCCGACTCGGCGGCACCGGGGCGCCCACGTCCCGCGTAGCCGGGAATCGCCGGGTTGTGGCAGGGTTGCAGAGTGCCACCCACTCCGGCAGGCCAGTTGGCCGTACCCAACCTGCACCGGGCCGCACGGATCGAGGACGCCGTGCATCAGCTGGTCGAGCGGCGGCTGCGGCGCACCGGCTGGCGGATCAACATCGTCGCGTACACCGGCTACGGCGCGCCCGGTTGGGTGCGGGTGATGTGCCGGGTGCTGCTGGGCCGGCCGGACACCCGCCAGCGGGCCCGGTTGGACAAGGTGCGCGGCTGGCGCAGCTTCACCACCCTGCCGGCCAAGCACGTGGCGGTGACCATCGAGGCGGGTGGGGTACGGCACGAGGCGCAGACCGACCGGAGCGGCTTCATCGACACCATGGTCGAGGCCGACCTGCCGCCCGGCTGGGGGTCGGTACGGCTCAGCCTGCCGGACGCCGAACCGGTCGAGGCGCCGGTGCGCATCCTCGATCCGGAGGTGCGCTTCGGCATCCTCTCCGACATCGACGACACCGTCATGGTCACCGCGTTGCCCCGCCCGCTGCTCGCCGCCTGGAACACGTTCGTCCTCGACGAGCACGCCCGGGCCGCGGTGCCCGGCATGGCGGTGCTCTACGAGCGGCTGGTCACGGCGCACCCCGGCGCGCCGGTGTTCTACCTCTCCACCGGCGCCTGGAACGTCGCGCCGACGCTGACCCGGTTCCTGTCCCGGCACCTCTACCCGGCCGGGCCGCTGCTGCTGACCGACTGGGGCCCGACCGCGGACCGCTGGTTCCGCAGCGGCCGGGAACACAAGCGGGTCACGCTGGCCCGGCTGGCCCGGGAGTTCCCCGAGGTGAAGTGGCTGCTGGTGGGCGACGACGGGCAGCACGACCAGGAGATCTACCGCGAGTTCGCCGCCGCCCACCCGGACAACGTGGCCGGGGTGGCGATCCGCCGCCTCTCGCCCACCCAGGCGGTGCTGGCCGGTAGCATGCCCGTCCCGCACGGCCGCCCCTCCGAGGGGCCGGTGGGGCAGAAGTGGCTCTCCGCGCCCGACGGCGCCGGCCTGTGGAAGCTGTTGCGGGACGTGGGCCTGGTCTGAGGTACGCCCGACCGGGCCCGCGCCCGACGGCCGTCAGCCCCCGGTGCCGGCCGGTTGCGCGGCCTCGATGTCGGCGGTGCAGCCGGCTGCGGCCCGGCGCTGCTGGAGGAGGTCGACAACCGCCTGCCGGTTGGCGATCCGGGCGGCCGAGTTGGCATCCGGGTTCTGCTGCTGCTCGGCGATGAAGGTCAGGTTGTTGCGCAGCGCCGTGTTTAGGCCCTGGCAGTTCTCGGCCGCCTGGCCGGTGCCGGTGGCCACCGCGAAGGCCGCCGCGGCGGTGACCGCGACGGCCACACCACCGGCCGCGACGCCGGAGAGCCACCGGGGGCGGCCGGCGTGGTGCGGAAGCCGCCGGTCAGTCCCGGCGGAGCCAGAGCGCGCCCAGCGGCGGCACCTGGAGTGCGGCGGAAGCCGGGAAGCCCTGCCACGGCACGTCCTCGGCCGGCACGGCACCCAGGTTCCCCACCCCCGACCCGCCGTAGTGGTGCGCGTCGGTGTTCAGCACCTCCCGCCACGTCCCGGCGGCGGGCAGGCCGATGCGGTAGTCGCGCAGCGGCAGGGCGGAGAAGTTGGCCACGCACACCAGGGTGGAGCCGTCGGGGGCGATCCGGACGAACGAGACGGTGTTGTTGGCGACGTCGTCGCCGGCGATCCAGCGGAACCCGGCCGGCTCGGTGTCCTGCGCCCACAGCGCCGGAGTGTCCCGGTAGACCGCGTTCAGGTCGCCGACCAGCCGCTGCACCCCGGCCCGGGCCGGGTCGTGCAGCAGGTACCAGTCCAGGCCGCGCTCCTCGCTCCACTCTCGGTCGTCGGCCAGCTCGCAGCCCATGAAGAGCAGCTGCTTGCCCGGGTGCGCCCACATGTACGCCAGCAGCGCGCGCACGGTGGCCAGCCGCTGCCAGGTGTCACCGGGCATCTTGCCGGCCAGCGAGCCCTTGCCGTGCACCACCTCGTCGTGGCTGATCGGCAGCATGTAGTTCTCACTCCAGGCGTACGCCAGCGAGAAGGTGAGCTGATGGTGGTGGTGCTGCCGGTAGATCGGGTCCTTCGAGGTGTAGAGCAGGGTGTCGTGCATCCAGCCCATGTTCCACTTGAACCCGAAGCCGAGGCCGCCGTTGGCGGTGGACCGGGTGACCCCCGGCCAGGCGGTGGACTCCTCGGCGACCATCACCACCCCCGCGTGGTGCCGGTAGACAGTCGCGTTCACCTCCTGCAGGAACGCGATCGCCTCCAGGTTCTCCCGGCCGCCGTGCACGTTCGGCGCCCACTGGCCCTCCTGCCGCGAGTAGTCCAGGTAGAGCATCGAGGCGACCGCGTCCACCCGCAGCCCGTCCACGTGGAACTCGGAACACCAGTAGAGCGCGTTGGCGACGAGGAAGTTGCGCACCTCGCGGCGGCCGAAGTCGAAGACGTACGTGCCCCAGTCGGGGTGCTCGCCGCGGCGCGGGTCGGGGTGCTCGTAGAGCGGCGTGCCGTCGAAGCGGGCCAGGGCCCACTCGTCGCGGGGGAAGTGCGCCGGCACCCAGTCGAGGATCACCCCGATGCCGGCGGCGTGCAGCCGGTCCACCAGGTAACGGAAGTCGTCCGGGTCGCCGAACCGGGCCGTCGGGGCGTAGTAGCCGGTGACCTGGTAGCCCCAGGAGCCGCCGAACGGGTGCTCCATCACCGGCAGGAACTCCACGTGGGTGAAGCCCAGCTCGGTGACGTACGCGGTCAGCTCGTCGGCCAGCTCCCGGTAGCCCAGGCCGGGTCGCCACGAGCCGAGGTGCACCTCGTAGATGCTCATCGGCTCCTGGTGCGGCGCCCGTCGCGCCCGCCGCTCCAGCCAGGCGGCGTCGGTCCACTCGAAGCGGGAGTGGTGCACCACCGACGCGGTGGCCGGCGGCACCTCGGTGTACGCCGCGAGGGGGTCGGCCTTGTCCCGCCAGTGCCCGTCGGCGCCGAGGACGCGGTACTTGTAGCGGGCGCCGGTCCGGGCGCCCGGCACGAAGACCTCCCACACGCCGCTGGCGCCGAGCGAGCGCATCGGCCAGCCGTCGTCCGGCGCCCAGCCGGTGAAGTCGCCGATCACCCGCACGCCCCGGGCGTTGGGCGCCCAGACGGCGAACGCCACACCCTCGTCGAAGACCCGGGCGCCGAGCGCCTCCCAGAGCCGCTCGTGCCGGCCCTCGCCGATCAGGTGCAGGTCCAGCTCGCCCAGGGTGGGCGGGTACCGGTACGGGTCGTCGTGGGCCCGCCCGTCGACCTCCACCCGGTAGTCGAGCACCTCGCCCGGCACGGTCGTCTCGAACACGCCCACGTCGTGCACCCGCGTCATCGGGTGCCGTTCCCCGCCGACCAGCACCGCCACGTCGCCGGCGCCGCGGCGCAGGGTACGGATGACGGTGCGCCCGTCGGCGGGGTGCGCGCCGAGCACCGCGTGCGGGTCGTGGGTGTGGCCGGCGATCAGCTGCTCCATCGCGGGTCGTCCTCCTGGGCCGGAACGGTCGGGGCGGCGCCGCCCGAGAACTCGTCGGGGACGTCTTCGACGGTGCGGCCCGCCGGGCCGGTCGCGGCGCGGGTCACCAGGTCGGGCGGGGCCGGCCGGCGCACGGTCAGCACGTGCGCGGGTTGCAGGTACGGGTCGAGCCGGACGGCGTTGCGCTGCCCCCAGTCGTAGCCGGCCCCGGTCAGCTCGTCGTGCACGGTGAAGCGTTCGTGCCAGTCGAAGCCGAGCGCCGGCATGTCCAGCGTGGTGTTGCCCCACTGCACGGTCTGCGGGTCGAACGAGCAGACCACGATCACCGTGTTGCCGGTCTCCGGGTCGCGCTTGGACCAGCAGAGCAGCGCCGGGTTGTCGATGTCGTGGAAGACCAGGTTGCGCAGCCGGCGCAGGGCCGGGTTGTCCCGGCGTACCCGGTTGAGGGTGGCGATGAACGGTGCCAGCGAGCGGCCCTGCGCCTGCGCGCCCGCCCAGTCCCGGGGACGCAGCTCGTACTTCTCGTTGTCCAGGTACTCCTCGGCGCCGGGGCGGGCGACGTGCTCGAAGAGCTCGTAGCCGGCGTACATGCCCCAGGAGGGGGCGAGCAACGCGGCCAGCACCGCCCGGATCTTGAACATCGGCGGGCCGCCGTGCTGCAACGTCTCGTGCAGGATGTCCGGCGTGTTCGGCCAGAAGTTCGGCCGCATGTAGTCCGCCGCCGCCACCAGCTCCGCGCAGTACGCCCGCATCTCCGCCGCGGACGTGCGCCAGGTGAAGTACGTGTACGACTGGGTGAAGCCGATCTTGCCGAGGCCGTGCATGATCGCCGGCCGGGTGAACGCCTCGGCGAGGAAGAGCACGTCCGGGTCGACCTTCTTGACCTCCCAGATCAGCCAGTGCCAGAAGTCGAACGGCTTGGTGTGCGGGTTGTCGACGCGGAAGATCCGGATCCCCTCGCCGACCCAGTGCAGCACCACCCGCAGGATCTCCGCGCGGATCCCCTCCGGGTCGTTGTCGAAGTTCAGCGGGTAGATGTCCTGGTACTTCTTCGGCGGGTTCTCCGCGTACGCGATGCTGCCGTCGGCCCGGGTGGTGAACCACTCCGGGTGCTCGGTCACCCACGGGTGGTCGGGCGCGCACTGCAACGCCAGGTCCATCGCCACCTCCAGGCCCTGCTCGGCGGCGGCCGCGACGAAGTCGCGGAAGTCCTCCGCCGTACCCAGGTCGGGATGGATGGCGTCGTGCCCGCCCTCCGCGGCGCCGATGGCCCACGGCGAGCCGACGTCGTCCGGGCCCGCGGTCAGCGAGTTGTTGCGGCCCTTGCGGTTGATCCGGCCGATCGGGTGGATCGGCGGCAGGTAGAGCACGTCGAAGCCCATCGCGGCGACGCCCGGCAGGCGCTCGGCGGCGGTGGCGAACGTGCCGGAGCGGGCCGGCGCGTCGACGGTCGCCGGGATCGCCCCCTCCGAGCGGGGAAAGAACTCGTACCAGGCGGAGAAGAGCGCCCGCTCGCGGTCCACCCACAGCCGGTGCTCGTCACCGGTGGTGACCAGCTCGCGGACCGGATGTTCCCAGAGCAGGCCGGCCAGCTCCAGCGCCGGGGCGACCCGCCGGGACGGCGGCAGCCGGTCGTCGCGCAGCGCCGCCACCGCCGCGGTCACCCGGTCGCGCTCGCCGGGCGGTACCAGCCCGACGGCGGTGGTCAGCACCCGCACGCCCTCGGCCAGGTCGTTGGCCAGGTCCTCCGGGCCCTGGCCGGCGGCGATCTTCTTGGTCACCGCGTTCTGCCAGGTCAGGTAGGGGTCGTGGAACGCCTCGACCGCGAACACCCACTCGCCGACCGCGTCCGGCCGCAGGACGGCGTGCCAGCGGTCCTGCCCGGGCTCGCCGGGCCGCATCCGGGTGAACGGGCGTGCCCGCCCGTCGGGGCCGCGCCAGGCCATGTTGCAGCCGAGCGCGTCGTGCCCTTCCCGGTAGGCGCGGGCCGCCACCGGCACCAGCTCGCCCACCACCGCCTTGGCCGGGTAGCGACCGCAGGAGACGACGGGGGAGACGTCTTCGATCGGGAACCGTCCAGTCACCCCGTCAACCTACTGCGCGAGATCCGTTCGCGCGCGGCTCAGCCTGCCGCGCCCACCGACCGGTAGACCGCCAGCGTCCGCTGGGCGACGGCGTCCCAGGAGAAGTGCTTGACCGCCCGGTGCCGCCCGGCGAGGCCGAACTCCGTGGCGCGCTTCGGGTCCGCCAGCACCTCGTTGATCCGGGCCGCCAGGTCGGCGACGAAGCGCTGCGGGTTCAGCGGCCGGCCGGAGCCGTCGGTGGCCTGCTCGACCGGCACCAGCAGCCCCGTCTCCCCGTCGGCGACCACCTCGGGGATGCCGCCGGTGGCGGTGGCCACCACCGCGGTCTCGCAGGCCATCGCCTCCAGGTTGACGATGCCCATCGGCTCGTACACCGACGGGCAGACGAAAAGCGTGGCGTGGGTGAGTACCTGGATCACCTCGTGCTTGGGCAGCATCTCGGCCACCCAGACCACCCCGGACCTCCTCGCGCGCAGCTCGGCGACCAGCTCCTCCACCTCGATGGCGATCTCCGGGGTGTCCGGCGCGCCGGCGAGCAGCACGAGCTGCGTGTCGCCGGGCAGGTCACGCGCGGCGCGCAGCAGGTAGGGCAGGCCCTTCTGCCGGGTGATCCGGCCGACGTACACCACGCTGGGACGGGACGGGTCGATGCCGAGCCGGTCCACCACGTCGGTGCCGGTGTCCGGGGCGTACTGCGCGGTGTCGATGCCGTTGTAGACCACCCGTACCCGGTCGGGGTCCACCGCCGGGTAGGCGGTCAGCACGTCGCGCTTCATCCCCTCGCTGACCGCGATGACCGCGTCGGCGGCTTCCACCGCCGTCCGCTCGCACCACGAGGAGAGTGCGTAGCCGCCGCCGAGCTGCTCGGCCTTCCACGGCCGCAGCGGCTCCAGGCTGTGCGCGGTCACCACGTGCGGCACCCCGTGCAGCAGCTTCGCGGTGTGCCCCGCCAGGTTGGCGTACCAGGTGTGGCTGTGCACCACGTCGGTGCCGGCGCAGCCCGCGGCCATCTCCAGGTCCACGCCCATCGTGCGCAGCGCGGCGTTCGCGCCGGCCAGGCCGGGCGGTTCGGCGTACGCGGTGACGCCCGGCTCGGTGCGCGACGCGCCGAAGCAGTGCACCCGCACGTCGGCGAGCCGGCGCAGCTCCCGGGCCAGGTACTCGACGTGCACCCCGGCCCCGCCGTACACCTCCGGCGGGTACTCCCGGGTGAGCAGGTCGACGCGCAGCCGTGCGGAGTCCGTCATGCCCCCGCACACTAGTGCAGATTCGCGCCTGTACGAGTGGTGAAGTCGCGGTGGGATGGATAGCGTCGGTACATGGCTGCCAAGGTGCTCGCGATCGTCCTGGCCGGCGGGGAGGGCAAGCGCCTGATGCCGCTCACCACGGACCGGGCCAAGCCGGCCGTCCCCTTCGGCGGGATGTACCGCATGGTCGATTTCGTCCTCTCCAACCTGGCCAACGCCGGCTACCTCAAGATCGTCGTGCTGACGCAGTACAAGTCGCACTCGCTGGACCGGCACATCACCCAGACCTGGCGGATGTCGACCATGCTCGGCAACTACGTCACCCCCGTGCCGGCGCAGCAGCGCCGCGGCCCGTGGTGGTTCGCCGGCTCGGCCGACGCGATCTACCAGAGCTTCAACCTGATCAACGACGAGCAGCCGGACCACGTGATCGTCTTCGGTGCCGACCACATCTACCGGATGGACCCGCGGCAGATGGTGGAGGACCACATCGCCTCGGGCGCCGGGGTGACCGTTGCCGGGATCCGGCAGCCGCTGTCGACGGCCGACCAGTTCGGCGTGATCGAGGTGGGCGAGGACGGCCGGCGGATCCGGGCGTTCCGCGAGAAGCCCACCGACGCGATCGGCCTGCCCGACGCCCCCGACCAGATCTACGCCTCGATGGGCAACTACGTCTTCACCACCGGCGCGCTCTGCGACGCGGTCGAGCGCGACGCGGAGGACAAGACCAGCAAGCACGACATGGGCGGCAGCATCATCCCGATGCTGGTCGAGCGGGGCGAGGCCAACGTCTACGACTTCAAGGACAACGAGGTTCCCGGCAGCACCGACCGGGACCGCGGCTACTGGCGCGACGTGGGGACGCTCGACTCGTTCTACGACGCGCACATGGATCTGATCAACGTGCACCCGGTGTTCAACCTCTACAACTTCGAGTGGCCGATCTACAGCAACCAGCCGCCGTACCCGCCGGCGAAGTTCGTCCACCAGTGGGGGGAGCGGGTGGGCCGGGCGGTGGGTTCAATGGTCTCGCCCGGCGCGGTGATCTCCGGCTCGCTGGTGGAGAACTCCATCGTCTCGCCGCGCGTGAAGGTCCACTCGTGGGCGCACGTGGACGGCGCGGTACTCATGGATGGTGTCGAGATCGGCCGGCACGCGGTGGTCCGCCGGGCCATCCTGGACAAGAACGTGTTCGTCCCGGAGGGCGTCGAGATCGGCGTGGACCTGGAGAAGGACCGGCAGCGTTACACCGTCTCCGACAACGGCATCGTGGTGATCGGCAAGGGGCAGCGGGTCGAGCCGTGAGCATCCGCCACGTGTGACCCGCCCTTCGCCGGGAAAGAGTCGACGTCCGTCCCGCTCCAGGAGGTTGCCGCAGTGACCCACCCCCGCGCCGGCCAGCCCGCCGAGCCCGCCGACCTGGTCGACGTGCCGCGGCTGGTGACCGCCTACTACGCCGAGCACCCCGACCCGGAGAACCCGGCGCAGCAGGTCTCCTTCGGCACCTCCGGCCATCGCGGGTCGAGCCTGAGGAACGCGTTTAACGAGGACCACATCCTCGCGGTCACCCAGGCGCTCTGCGACTACCGGCGCGAGCGCGGCGTCGACGGCCCGCTCTTCCTGGCCCGGGACACCCACGCCCTGTCCGCCCCCGCCGCGGTGAGCGCGCTGGAGGTGCTCGCCGCCAACGAGGTGACCGTGCTGGTGGACAGCCGGGACGGCTACACCCCCACCCCGGCCCTGTCGCACGCCGTGCTGGCCCACAACCGGGGGCGCACCAGCGCGCTCGCCGACGGCATCGTGATCACGCCGTCGCACAACCCGCCCGACGACGGCGGGTTCAAGTACAACCCCACCCACGGCGGGCCGGCCGACACCGACGTCACGAAGTGGATCCAGGACCGCGCCAACGCGATCCTCGCCGCCGGGCTCAAGGAGGTGAAGCGGATCCCGTACGCGCGGGCCCGCGCCGCCGACACCACCGGGACGTACGACTTCCTCGCCGGCTACGTCGACGACCTCCCGGCGGCCATCGACGTCGACGCGATCCGGGACGCCGGGGTGCGCATCGGTGCCGACCCGCTGGGCGGAGCCAGCGTGGCCTACTGGGGCGAGATCGCCGAGCGGCACCGGCTGGACCTGACCGTGGTCAACCCGACGGTCGACCCGACCTGGCGGTTCATGACCCTGGACGGCGACGGCAAGATCCGGATGGACTGCTCCTCGCCGAACGCCATGGCGTCGCTGATCGCAGCCCGCGCCGACTACCAGGTCTCCACCGGCAACGACGCCGACGCCGACCGGCACGGCGTCGTCACCCCCGACGGCGGCCTGATGAACCCCAACCACTACCTGGCGGTGGCGATCGCAAACCTGTTCCGCACCCGGACGCAGTGGGGCCCGGCGGCCGCGGTCGGCAAGACCCTGGTCTCCTCCTCGATGATCGACCGGGTCGCCGCCGATCTGGGTCGGCCGTTGCTGGAGGTGCCGGTCGGCTTCAAGTGGTTCGTGCCGGGGCTGCTCGACGGGGCCGTCGGCTTCGGCGGCGAGGAGAGCGCGGGCGCGTCGTTCCTGCGCCGCGACGGGAGCACCTGGACCACCGACAAGGACGGCATCCTGCTCTGCCTGCTCGCCGCCGAGATCATCGCCACCACCGGGCGGACCCCGAGCGAGCACTGGTCCGAGCTGGCCGGGCGCTTCGGCGCGCCCGCGTACGCGCGGATCGACGCGCCGGCGACCCGGGAGCAGAAGGCTGTGCTCGCCAAGCTCTCGCCAGAGCAGGTGACCGCGACCGAGCTGGCCGGGGAGCCGATCAGCGCGACGCTCACCGCCGCCCCCGGCAACGGTGCCCCGATCGGCGGCCTCAAGGTGACCACGGAGTCCGGCTGGTTCGCCGCCCGCCCGTCCGGCACGGAGGACGTCTACAAGATCTACGCCGAGTCGTTCCAGGGGCCGGAGCACCTGACCCGGATCCAGTCCGAGGCGAAGCAGCTGATCACCGAGGTGCTCAAGCGGGCCTGAGCCCGCTCAGCGGGGCGGAGGGAGTTCCCGGCGGTTGAGCTGCCGGCGCAGCGACTCCGGCAGCAACTCGCGCAGCTGTTCGGGCAGCAGCGGCAGGTCCAGCAGACTCAGCTTGAGCTGGTTGCGCTCCTGGTAGCGGCGCGGGTCGAGGCGGACGACCAGGCCGGCGTCGCGGCGGTAGCGGACCTGCACCGCGCCCTCGGTCGCGGCGTCGCGGATCACCAGGCCGTCCATCTCCACGGCGACCGGCCCGGAGCCCGGCCGCAGCTCCAGCCGGATGGTCTCCTCTGGGGAGAGCACCACCGCGCGGGAGATCCCGGCCATCGGGGCGGAGGGAGTCACCACCACCGCGTCGGTGGCCGGGGAGATCAACGGACCGCCGGCGGCGTAGCTGTACGCGGTCGACCCGGTCGGGGTGCTCACCACCAGGGCGTCGCAGCGGTAGTAGCCGTACTGCTGCTCGTCGACGGCGAGGGTGGCGTTGACGAAACCCGCGCCGGGCTGGCGGACCAGCGCGACGTCGTTGAACGCGACGACGTCGTCGCCGCACACGTCGCAGGCCAGGCAGCTGTGCCGCTCGACGGTGAAGTCCTTGGCGGCCAGCCGGTCCAGCGCGCGTGGCAGGTCCGGCGGCTCCACCTCCACGAGGAAGCCCAGCTTGCCGACGTGCACGCCGAGTACGGGCTTCGGGTCGCGCACCGCGGAGCGCAGCGCGCCGAGCATGGTGCCATCCCCGCCGATGGCGATCAGGGCGTTCGACGCGGCGGCCACCTCGTCGGCGGGCAGCGGCTCGACCGGCGCCGGCACCCGGTGCCGGTCCTCGGCGCGTACCGCCAGGCTCATCCGCTGCCGGACCGCCCAGTCGACGACGATCGCGATCACCTCGGAGACGTCCCGGGTGGGATGCAGCACCAGCCCGAGCCGGAAACGATCCATACCCACAGCTCACCACAATCTCCAGGGCCGGCACGGGCGTACCGGCCGGCGTCGCTGCCCTGACCGCCCGTGGGTCCGCTAGCAGAAGCGCGGGCGATCCTGGCCGGGAACCCGTGTTCCTCACCCGTGCCGGCGAACCCACGTCACCCGCTCGTGGTCGAGTCGTTGGTCGGGTTGCGACAACTGTGGCGGGTCCATCGTAGGACCGCTGGCGGCGGCTGACGTACGGGTGACTCCCTCTCGGGCACACCGGTCGCTCCGACTCGCCATGGGTTTCCGTCCCGATGGAACGGGACATGTTCGGTGTTGACGGGAGCGGGGGTTCCATTGTCCGGCGTGACCAGTCTGCGCTCAGTGCTGCCGGCCGTCGGCCGGCTGCCGGAAGCCGCTGGTCGGGCGCGCCGGCGGTGAGGCTGTTCCTGGGCCGCCGCTCCGCTCCGCCCCGCGGCCGGCTGGTGATCATGGCCCTGTTGGTGGGCGCCCAGTTGGTCAACCTGGTCGGCGTCGCCTTGGTCGCCCGACTCTACACGCCCGCCGCCTTCGGTGCCTTCGCCGTCCTCTTCGC
Organism: Micromonospora deserti; assembly: GCF_003236335.1. GTDB lineage: Bacteria > Actinomycetota > Actinomycetes > Mycobacteriales > Micromonosporaceae > Micromonospora > Micromonospora deserti. The sequence continues at coordinate 22,770 of NZ_POUB01000029.1, read as the reverse complement.
GATCGCCTCGGTGGTCGGAGGTGCCAGCTCCCTGCGACTTGACGTGGCGGCGACGACCGCCCGGAATGCCGACGCCGCGGTGCTGTTCCGTCTGGCGGCTCGCTCCAACACTGCTGTCGCACTCGGCACCGGCCTTGTCGCCGTGACCTGCTATGCGTTCCTCGATCGGCTTGACGGGCAGGGGTTCGTCGAGTGCCTGGCCCTGGCCGCGGTGACTGCGGCGATCGCTGCCAGCGCCACTCTGACCTATGCGCGGGTGCGGCAGGGCCGATACCGCAGGGTGGCCGGTGGCAAGCTGCTGACCGCGGCGGTGCAGACTATCGCTCTGCTGCTCGCCGGGGTGGTGCTGCCCCAGCCGACCGGCCTGCTGCTCGCCAGCGCGCTCGGCTACGGCGCGGGCGCGCTGGCCCTGGCCCGGGGCGACCGCCCCGGGCATGGGTCAGCCCATCCCACCGCGCGCGACGTACTCGGGCGGCACCGCGGCTTCGTGCTGGCGTCCGCTCCGGCCGGCCTGATCAGCGCCCTCGCGGTAAACCTGCCGGTGCTGGCCACCGGAACGCTGCTGGGCAGCACTGCCGCCGGCGACCTGGCGCTGGCGTTGCGGATCGGTGCCCTCCCGTCCGCGCTGTTCGGGCAGGCGTTGATGCCGATCCTGTTCGGAGAGATCGCCCATCGGCTCCGGGCCGCGCCGTCGGGTGTGCTGCGCGCCTACGACCGGGCGCTGCTCGGGCTACTCGCCAGCGGTGCGGTCTCCGTCACCGGCCTGGCGTTGTCGACCTGGTGGTTGGCGCCGATGCTGTTCGGGCCGCAGTGGCGTGGTGCCGGCGTTGCTCTGCTGCTACTGGTGCCGTACATGGTCAGCCAGTTCGCGGTGTCACCGTTGAGCCAGAGCCTGAACGCGGCTGGCCGCAACGGCCAGCAGTTGTGCTGGGACCTAGGGCGGCTGGCGATGACGGTGGCCGTGTTCGCGGCGGTCGCCGTCGGGTGGCTCGGGCCCCTGGCGTGCCTGATCTCGCTTTCGGCCGCGATGGTCGCCACCTACGCGGTACATGTCGTGCTCACCCGCGCCGCGCTCGGCAGCGCGGCACGCGCAGCGGGCACCCCGACCTCCGGCGAAACCGTGCCGGTGAGGAGTGATGCAACCCATGCTCACGTCTGAGCTGTCCCGCGCGCCCGCGCGGCCGATTCTCGCACCGCCGGTTGCGGAGCCCGGCCGGGAGCACCGGCGGCCGCCGGAACGGCGGCGGGTGACGCACTGGGCGGTGCTCTTCGTCCTGCTGGCCGCGTACGTCGCACTGCTACAGGTGGTGTACCGGGACAAGGTCTCCCCGGTGTTCGAGTACCTGAACCTGCTCTACCGCAGTCCGGACCGCCTGAACTATACGGTCGCACTCGTCCTCGTGGCGGTGACGGCCCTGGCGATGCCGCGCCGGATTCGTCGGCCCTCGGACCTGATCCTCTGGGCCATGTTCGTCATGGTCGCGACGCCGAGCATCGTGGTCCCGCAGTACGCCGACATCCTGCCGGCCACCAAGGCGCTGGAACTCGCGGTCGTGGTGGCGGTGGTGTTCCTACTGGTGATCTGGGGAGCCCGGGTTGGTCCGTCGTGGGCGCTGCGGGTCGCCCGGCTCCCCACCTCGGATCTCTGGACCTTTCTGCTGGTCGTTTCGCTTCTCACATACGGCTACATGGCGATCACCACCGGGCTCAGCTTTCGGATGGTGGGGCTCGGCGACGTGTGGGAGATCCGGTCGGTGTACCGAGACCAGATCGCCGTCCACGGTCCCCTGCTCGCCTACCTGGTCCGGTTGCAGGGCAACGTGGTCAACCCCCTGCTCATCGTCCGCGGCATCTACACCCGGCGGTGGTGGATGGTGCTGCTCGGCTGCCTCGGGCAGATTCCGATCTACGCCGCCACGGGGTTCAAGCTGACCCTGCTGTCGATTCCGGCGATCATCGCGCTCACCCTGCTCTTCCGCTGGCGGACACGCCCGCGGGGCAGCACCATCCTGCTCGGGGTGGTCGCGCTCATCGTGGCCGTGTTGGCGGTGGACCACCTGCTGAACGGCATGCTCTACACGCAGGTCTTCGTCAACCGGCTGCTGCTCTCGCCCGGGATCCTCACCGCCGCGCACGTCATGGTCTTCACCGACCTGCCAAAGGCCCACTGGGGATACAGCTTTCTGTCGCCGTTCGTCACCTATCCCTACGCCGAGACGCCTGAGTTCATGGTCGGGGCCCAGATGTTCGGCCAGCCACAGACCTCGGCGAACGCCAGCCTCTTCGGTGACGGCTACAGCAACTTCGGCTACCCCGGAGTGCTCATCGAGGCGGCCGTTCTCGTCCTGCTGCTCTGGCTCGTCGACGCGGCGGCGCGGCACCTGCCGTTGGGGGTGAGCAGCGCGATCCTGCTCGTCCCCACCGTCGCGCTGGCGAACACGAGCGTCTTCACCAGCATTCTGTCGAACGGGTTCGCCTACGCGATCCTGCTGATGGCCTGCCTGCCCGCGGTTGGTTGGAGCCGGGAGGGCCGTGGGCGGTCCGGCGGCAGCCCTCCGGACGGCCCGACGCGGCGTGGCCGGCATCGCCGGGACGGAACCGCGTTCGGCGGGGGCCATCGGCCGATGTCGGGCGGCTCGACGTCCCTGGCAATCCCGTTGTCCGATCCACCATGGAGGTACCAGTGAGCGCGGTCAATGAGATGATCGTCACGGAGCACTGGCGACTGCGGGTGCCGACGGCGCCCCGCGTCGGTCGCACCGTGTGCGTGCCCACCGTCCACCCGACCGGCGACCGGCGGGTGCTGCGGTGCGCGCAGGCGGTGCTCGACGCGGGCTTCGACGTCCACCTGATCTGGCTCGGTGGGGATCCCGGCGCGTTCCGGCACCACCCGCGGCTGCGCGAAACCCGGCTGCCCGAGCCGGCCTCGCTGACCGACCGTCTCCGGGCGGTGCCGAAGGTAGCGGCCGTCGCCCGGGACGTGGAGGCCGACCTGTGGCACATCCACGACTACTACCTGCTGCCGCACGCGCGACGCTGGACTCGGCGCACAGGGCGGCCGGTGCTGTACGACGTCCACGAGTACTACCCCGAGTACTACTCCGAGCGGTTCGCCGCGCCATCCTGGATGCAGGGCCTGGCGCGGCGGCTCGTGGCCGGGGTGGAGCGGCGTCACGCCGTCCGCCTCGGTGCCGTGAACGCGGTCAGCGAGCAGTTGGCAAACCGGTTCCGGGCGTTCGGCGTGCCGGCGGTGGCGACGCCGAACTACCCCTCCGTCGACGCGTTCCACCACCCGCCGCGGGAGCTCACTCCCGATCTGCTGCACCGGGTGGTGCACACCGGCAACCTGACCACCCAGTACGGGGCCGACGTGCTCGTCGGGTTGGCCGCCGAGCTGGCGCGCATCGCGCCGGGGGTGGAGGTGCTGGCCATCTCGCGGTTTCCCTCGGACGCGGCGCGTCAGCGGTTCGCCGAGTCGCTGGAACGTGCCGGCCGGCCGGCGAACCTCACCATGCTCGACCCGATGCCGGCGCACGAGGTCGCCGGTCTGCTCGCGACCTGCGGCATCGGCCTGTCGTTGATGCAGGACGTGGGGGAGGCTCCACTCGCGGTCAACACCAAGTTCTATGAGTACGCGATCATGGGGCTTGCCGTGGTGACCTCGAACCTTCCCGCCGCGCGGCATTTCGTGCAGACGTCATCGGTGGGGCGGTGCGTGCCGGCCCACCGACCGGACCTGTTCGCCCGGGCGATCGTGGACCTCATTGCGGACGCCGGGCCGACCTGTGAGGCGGTGAACCGGGCCGCCGGGCGGGCCCGGAGGGAGCTGTCCTGGGAGCGGACCTGCGCGCCGCGGCTGCAGTCGCTGGTCCGGCAGTTGGCCTCCGGCCCCGAGGGGGAGCGTGGGGCGGGGCCGGCGGTGTCACCGGTGGCGCCCGGTGGGGACGGGCGGTAGTCGGCGATTTGCACACCGGCGTTCCCTTTGTCGCGTTTGTTTCGTTAGTTCGGGAGGTTGAGACTACGCCAACGGAACGGGGGCCCTGGGTGACTGCGCTACCTGCTGGATGTCGGGTGTTGATAACCGGCGGCACCGGATCCTTCGGCCAGACGATGGTGCGCCGCCTCCTCGACCGCGGCGTCGGGGAGGTCCGGGTGCTCAGCCGGGACGAGGCCAAACAGGACGCCATGCGCCGGCTGCTCGGCGACGACCGGGTCCGCTACCACGTCGGCGACGTGCGGGACTACGACTCCGTGCTGCGGGCCAGCCGAGGCATCGACTACGTCTTCCACGCGGCGGCGCTGAAGCAGGTGCCGTCCTGCGAGTTCTTCCCGCTGGAGGCGGTCCGCACCAACGTGATCGGCAGCGCCAACGTCGTCGAGGCGGCGGAGCGCAACGGAGTCGGCTCGGTGGTCGTGCTGAGCACGGACAAGGCCGTCTACCCGGTGAACGCGATGGGCATGACCAAGGCGCTGATGGAGAAGGTGGCGCAGGCGCACGCCCGGAACAGCCCGAACAGCGCCACCACCGTCTCCTGCGTCCGGTACGGCAACGTGATGTACTCGCGCGGCTCAGTGATCCCGCTCTTCATCGAGCAAATCAAGGCCGGGCGCGCGCCCACCGTGACCGACCCGGGGATGACCCGGTTCCTGATGTCGCTGGACGACTCGGTGGAGCTGGTCGAGCACGCCTTCCAGCACGCCCGGGCCGGTGACATCTTCATCCGCAAGGCCGCGGCCTGCACCATCGGGGATCTGGCCGAGGCCGTCTGCCAGTTGTTCGACGTGCCGGCCAAGCTCGACGTGATTGGCGTACGGCACGGCGAGAAGCAGGACGAGACGTTGGCCAGCCGGGAGGAACTCGCCCAGGCCGACGACTTCGGCGACTTCCTCCGGGTGCCGCTGGACGCCCGCGACCTGAACTACGCGCTCTACGTCTCGGAGGGCGAGCTCGACGCGGGGCCGACCGAGGACTTCAACTCGGCCAACGCGCCGCGGTTGGGCGTTCCCGAGATCGTCGAGCTGCTGAAGACGCTGCCGGAGGTCCGCGCGGAGCTGACCCTGCGGGATCCGGTGCTGGCATGCTGAGGCTCGCGGTCACCGGTGCCGGCGGTTTCCTCGGTTGGCACGTACGGGTGCTGCTGCGCGCCCTCGGTTGGCCCGAGCCGGTCGTCGTCACCCGCGCCGACCTGGCCGACCCGGAGCGGGTCGCCGCGAGGGTCGCCGGGGTCGACCGGGTGCTGCACCTGGCCGGGGTGAACCGGGGGGAGCCGGCGGAAATCGCCGCCGGCAACATCCGGCTCGCCGCGCAGCTCGCCGAGGGGCTGCGGCGCTGTCCGGTCCCGCCCGGGGCGCTGGTCTTCGCCAACTCGGTGCAGGCCGGCAACGGCACTCCGTACGGCGACGCGAAGGCCGCCGCCGCGCGGGTCCTCGCCGACACCGGCCTGCCGCTGGACGACGTGCTCCTGCCCAACCTCTACGGCGAGCACGGCCGGCCGCACTACAACTCCGCCGTGGCCACCTTTTGCCGGGTGCTCGCCGACGGGGGACGGCCCGAGGTGCACGTCGACCGGGAACTCGCCCTGGTGCACGTCACCGACGCGGCGGCCCGGCTGGCCGGGGTCCCCGCTGGCGGCTCCTGGGACCCGGCCATGCCGGCGCTGCGGGTCGGCGTCCGGGCACTCGCCGACCGGCTTACCGAGGTCGCCGCCGTTTACCGCACCGGGGAGATCCCGTCCCTGTCGGACCGGCACGACGTGCGGCTGTTCAACACGTATCGGTCGCACTGCTTCCCTGCGCGCTACCCCCTGGCGCTGCCGGGGCGGGCGGACGCCCGGGGTGAACTGGTCGAGACGGTTAAGGTGCACGGGGGCCCGGGCCAGACCTTCTGCTCTACTACTCGGCCGGGGATCACCCGGGGCGAACACTTCCACCTGGCGAAGGTGGAACGGTTTGTGGTGCTGCGTGGCTCGGCCGAGATCAGCCTGCGCCGGGTCGGTGACACGGAGGTGCTCCGGTTCCTGGTCTCCGGCGCCGAGCCGGTGTTGATCGACATGCCCACGATGTGGGCGCACAAGCTGGTCAACACCGGCCCGGACGAGCTGGTCACGATGTTCTGGACGAACGAGCTGTTCGACCCGGCCCGGCCGGACACCTGGCCCGAGCCGGTGGAGGGGCCGGCCCGACCGACGCCCGTGGCGGTCGCCGCGTGAAGGTCGGCCTGGTCAGTCAGTGGTATCCGCCCGAGGGCGTGTTTATCCCGGGCAACCTCGCCCACCAGCTGGCTGAGCGGGGCCACGAGGTGCGGGTGCTGACCACCTTCCCGAGCTACCCGCACGGACGGACCTACCCGGGCTGGCGGCAGCGCTGGCGGTACCGGGAGGTGGACGGGCCGGTGGCGGTCCGCCGGGTGCCCGCGTACCCGAGCCACGACACCTCGGCCGTCCGCCGGGCGCTGAGCCACCTCTCCTTCGGGGCCAGCAGCGCGCTGGCCGGCCTCGGCTGGCTCGGCCGCGTCGACGTCACCTACGTCTACCATCCTCCGCCGACCGCCATCGCCGCCGCGGCGCTGCTCCGGGCGGCCCGGCGCACCCCGATCGTGCTGCACGTGCAGGACATGTGGCCTGAGTCGGTGTTGCAGTCGGGAATGGCCCCGACCGGCCAGCGCGGCCGCGCCCTGGAACGCGGCCTGACCGCGCTGATGCGCACCACGTACCGACTGGCCGGCGCGATCGTGGTGATCTCGCCAGCGATGGCCGAGCTGGTGGTGGAGCGGGGTGCCGACCCGGCCCGGGTGCGGGTGGTGTGGAACTGGACCGACGACGCGCTGTTCCGGCCGGTGCCGGCCACCGACCAGGCCCGTGCCGTGCTGGGCCATCGGGGCCGCTGCACCGTGATGTTCGCCGGCAACCTGGGCCTGCTCCAGGGCATCGAGACGGCCATCCGGGCCGCAGCCGCCGTCGGCGACCGGATCGACCTGGTGCTGGTCGGCTCGGGCGCCGACGAGGACGCCGCGCGGCGGCTCGCCGCCGAGCTGGGTGCCGACAACGTCCGGTTCGTCGGCCGCCGGCCGCCCGAGCAGATGGCCGAGTTGTACGCGGCCGCTGACTGGCAGCTGGTCTGCCTGCGCGACCTGCCCGCCCTGCGCGGAACCATTCCGTCGAAGCTGCAGGCCGCGCTGGCCTGCGGCGCTCCGGTGATCGCCGCGGTGGGTGGCGACGCCGCCGCCCTGGTCCGCTCGACCGGCGTCGGTCTGGTCTGCCCGCCCGAGGACTGGCGCGCGCTGGCCGGGCGGTTCATCGAGGCGGCGGCCCGACCGGCCGCGGCCCGGGCGGAGCTGGGCAGGCGGGCCCGTCAGGTCTACCGGGACCGGATGTCGCTGCGGGTGGGCGTCGACCAGTTCGAGGACATTCTGGTTAAGGCGGCCGCGGAGAGAGGACGGTCATGACCCGGATCATGACGGTGGTCGGCACCCGACCCGAGATCATCCGACTGTCCCGGGTGATCGCCCGGCTCGACGACACGGTGGACCACGTGCTGGTGCACACCGGTCAGAACTGGGACAGCACCCTCTCCGACGTCTTCTTCACCGAGCTGCGGCTGCGCGAGCCGGACCGATTCCTGCGGGTCGACACCTCCTCGCTCGGCCGCGTGCTGGGCGGGGTGCTGGTCGGCATGGAAGCCGCCATCGCCGAACACCGGCCGGACGCGCTGCTGGTGCTCGGCGACACCAACAGCTGCATCGCCGCGCTGATGGCCCGACGGATGCGGGTGCCGGTCTACCACATGGAGGCCGGCAACCGCTGCTTCGACCTGAACGTCCCGGAGGAGACCAACCGCCGGCTGGTCGACCACGTGGCCGACTTCAACCTGGTCTACACCGAGCACGCCCGCCGCAACCTGCTGGCCGAAGGGCTGCACCCGCGGCGGATCCTGCACACCGGCTCGCCGATGCGGGAGGTGCTGGAGCACTACCGCCCGGAGATCGCCGCGTCGCCGGTGCTGCGCCAGCTCGAACTGACTCCCGGCCGGTACTTCGTGGTCAGCGCGCACCGCGAGGAGAACGTCGATCATCCGGCCCGGCTGCGGCGGCTGCTGGACTGTCTGGCCGCGGTCCGCGACCGCTGGGGCTACCCGGTGCTGGTCTCCACCCACCCGCGCACCCGCAAGCGCCTGGAGGCGCTGGCGCCGGACGCCACCGCCCTGGACGGGATCGCGTTCCACGAGCCGTTCGGCCTGATCGACTACGTGCACCTGGAGACCCGGGCGTACTGCACCCTGTCCGACAGCGGGACGATCAGTGAGGAGGCCGCCATCCTCGGTTTCCCCGCCGTGACGCTGCGCGAGTCGATCGAGCGTCCGGAGGCGCTGGACGCGGGCGGCATCATCATGACCGGCCTCGACCCGCAGGGCGTGGTGGAGGCGGTCGAGGTCACCGTGGACCAGGTCGCCGCGCAGGGCGTGCCCTGCCCGGCCGACTACCGGGTCCCGGACACTTCCCGCCGGGTGGTCGACTTCATCCTCTCCACCGTCCGCCGGCACCACGACTGGGCGGGCATCCGGCGCTGACCCGCACGGGGCCGTGGCCGACGACCGGAACGGCGGTCGCCGCCCCGCCTCCAAAGCCCCGGTTCCTCCCATCGCCTCCACAACCCCGGATCCTCCATCGCCGCCGCGCTGCCGCCCACCGACCGCATGCCCCTCGGTGCCCGGCACCGCCGGCCAGTCGACTTTCGTGTCGGAGGCACCGCAGCTCCGACCGCGACCTGCGGGTGAGCCTGGCCCGCGGCCGTGAGGGCACGAGGACAGCTGCACCCGGGTCGGCCACCACTCGCCTTCTCGGCGTTCGCGCACTGTGACCCGCCGCCCCGGTCAGTACCGAGGCGGCGGGTAGCGGTGTGGGTTGGGTCAGCGGGCCAGCGGCACCTGCACCGAGCCGTCGCGGACCGGGCCGGTGGGCTGGGCGCAGAGCAGGGCGAGCTGCGCGATGACCTTGTCGGGGTCGTCGTACGGGTCGAGCCCGCTGACCTCCATCGGGTCCAGGGCCGGCACCGTCACGTGCGAGACCAGCGGGTGCAGCGGGCGGCTGTCAATCTCGCCGGCGCCGAACAGGTCCTCGTGCAGCTTCTCGCCCGGGCGCAGTCCGGTGTAGACGATCGGCACGCTGCTGTCCGCCTGCGCGGCCATCTGGCGGGCCAGGTCGGCGATGCGGACCGGCTCGCCCATGTCCAGCACCAGCGCCTCCCCGTCGCGGCCGATCTCGGCGGCCTGCAACACCAGGTGCACCGCCTCCTGCACGGTCATCAGGTAGCGGGTCACCTCCGGGTGGGTGACGGTGAGCGGGCGGCCCAGCTCGATTTGCCGCTGGAACGCCGTCACCACCGAACCGCGGCTGCTCAGCACGTTGCCGAAGCGGACGCTGAGGAAGGTGCCGGGGAAGCGGGAGGCGGCGTGTGCGGTCAGCCGCTCGGTGATCCGCTTGGAGTAGCCGAGAACGCTGACCGGATCGGCCGCCTTGTCGGTGGAGATGTTGACGAACTTGGCCACGTCGCGGCAGGCGTCGAGCACGGCGAGGGTGCCCCAGACGTTCGTCTTGACCGCCTCGCCGGGGTGCCGCTGGAGCAGGGTGAGGTGCTTCAGCGCGGCGGCGTGGAAGATGACGTCCGGGCGGCGCTCGCGGATGATCCGTCGGATGGCCTCGTCGTCGCGGAGGTCGGCGAGGATCAGCTCGGGTCCGTCCAGGAGGGCCCGGCCGGCCAGCGACATCTGGAGGCTGTGCAGGGCGGACTCGTCGCGGTCGAGCATCATCAGCTCGCCCGGGTCCGCCTTCATCACCTGTCGGCAGAGTTCCGAGCCGATGGAGCCGCCCGCGCCGGTGACCAGGATCCGCCGACCGGTGAGGCTGTTGGTGCTCAACGGCAGGTCGGCGACCACCTGCCGGCGTCCGAGCAGGTCGCTGATCTGCACGTCCCGGACGTCGGTGACGGTGATCCGGTGGTCGACGAGGGCCCGGACCGGGGGCAGCACCTTGAACGCCGCCCCGGTCTGCAGGGTGGCCTCCCGGATCTGCCGGATCAGGGCGGCGTCGGCGTTGGCGACGGAGAAGATCACCGTGGTGGCGCCGGTGCGCCGCACGGCCGCCGCCACGTCGTGGCGGCCGCCGAGCACACGTATCCCGCCGATGCGCAGATCCCGCTTGTCTGGGTCGTCGTCGAGAGCGCCCACCGGCCGGTACCGCCCGCGCGGGTCGCTGAGCATGGCCCGCAGCAGCCCCTGCCCGGCGTCGCCGAGCCCGAACAGCAGAACGGGGTTCGAGGACCGAACGTCGGGCCGCATGGCGAGGTCCCGACGGTGCCGGTAGGCGAACCGGGCGGTGAGCATGAACAGCAGAGCCAGGGCGCCCCCGACCAGCGGCGCGCTCGCCGGCACTGGTCGCACGCCGGCCGGCAGCAGGCCGACGAGCAGGATGGCGGCGGTGCTGGCCGCGGTGCCGGCGACCCCCTGCACCTCCTGCAGGCTGCCCAGGGGGTGGCGCCCGGAGTAGATCCGGCGCACCGCCGCGACGGCGACGTGCACGACGGCGGCGAGGGCGCCGCAGGCGGCGGCGCGGGAGAGCTGGTCGGGCGCCAGGTCGAACTCGTAACGGAACCAGACCGCCGCGATGAACCCGCCGACCCAGGCCGTGCTGTCGGTGGCGAGGAATCCGATGGTACGGCGGCGGGCCCTGGCCCGGCGTGCCTTGGCCCAGTGGGCTCTCTCGTCCGTGCGTCGGGTGCTCTCTGTTTCCGGCGGCATCTGTGGCTCCCTGTCCGTCTCCGACCGCTTCCGCCGCAGGGCGAAAGGAGCTTTGGGCTCCTCTAGTTGATACATGCCCTGGAGTGCCTTTTTTGGGGTTTTGGCGTTGATGCCCGGATTTAAACAGCGGGTGCTGGACCGACGTCGGTCAGCGGGCGGGCACTCCCTTGACGACGACGCCGTCCGGCACGTCACGGACGACGCAGGCGCCGGCCCCGACAGTGCTGTCCCGTCCCACCCGCAGGCCCTGCAACACGGCCGCCGTCGTGCCGACGAGCACCCCTTCCGCCAGCTCGCAGTCCCCGGAGACGGCGGCGAGCGGATTGACCGACACGAAGTCGGCGAGGGTGCAGTCGTGCCCGACGGTGGCGTTCTGGTTGAGGTGCACGTGCCGGCCGACGGTGATGTTCGTGGTGGCCCGGGCCCCGGCGAACGCGACGAAGCCCGGGCCCGGCACGATGTCGGCCCCGATCGTCGCGGCGGGATGGACGACGCTCGCCGCCGGAATGCCGTACGCGTCGACGCGCCGCGCGACGGCACGCCGGACGCGCGGGTCACCGATACCGATGACGTGCTGCGTGTCCGGGGGCGCGTCCCGCAGCCAGGCGACGCCGCCGAGGTAGGGGACGTCGAGCCGCTGCACCCGCTTCAGGTTCTCCTCCGACGGCCGGTCGTCGACGAACCCGAGGAGACGCCAGCGGGGCCGGCCGGCTGCGGCGTCCATCGCCCGAGCGATCGTCAGCACCTCCCGGCCGTGGCCACCGCAGCCGACGACCACCAGGGGGATCGTCACGCCGTCGACGCTCCCGCCCGTACCGTCAGGAACTCGTCGACGGCGGAGAGTACGAGGGCGATCTGCCGTTCGTTCAGGGCACTGCCGCTGGGCAGGGTCAGGCCGTCGGCGAACAGCCGCTCCGCCACCCCGGTGACGAGGCGCTCGGCATCGGCGTACGCCGGTTGCCGGTGCATCGGCTTCCAGACCGGACGGGTCTCGATGTCCTGCCGCGCCAGGTGGGCGGCCAGGTCGGCGGCCCGCCAGCCGGACCGCTCCGGATCGACCGCGATGCTGGTGAGCCAGCAGTTGGAGTCGATGTCCTCCAGGCCGAGCAGCCGCACCCCGGGGATCGGGGCGAAGAGCTTGGCGTACCGGTCCCGCAACTGCCGGCGTCGGGCGATCATCCCGTCCAACCTGACCAGCTGGGCGCGGCCCAGCGCGGCGAGCAGGTTGCTCAGCCGGTAGTTGTAGCCCGTCTCACGGTGCTCGTAGTGCGGCGTCGGTTCCCGGGCCTGGGTCGAGAGGTGCCGGGCCCGGGCGAGCAGAGCCGTGTCGTCGGAGACGAGCATCCCGCCGCCCGAGGTAGTCATGATCTTGTTGCCGTTGAAGGAGAGGACACCCGCCTGGCCGAAGGAGCCGGCGGGCCGGCCGTGGTGGGTCGCGCCGAGGGCCTCGGCGGCGTCCTCGACCACCGGAACACCCGCCGCGGCGCAGACCGGCGCCAGCGCGGTGTAGTCGGCGCAGCTGCCGAAGAGGTCGACCGGCACGACCGCGCCGACCCGTTCCCCTCGGGCGGTCAGGCGATGGATCAGGTCGGCGACGAGCGCGACGTCGACGTTGCCGGTGTGCGGGTCGCAGTCGACGAAGACCGGCCGGGCGCCGGTGTACCGGACCGCGTTCGCGGTGGCCACGAAGGTCAGCGTCGGCACGATGACGACGTCGCCGGGGCCGACCCCCACACCCAGCAGCGCCAGGTGCAGCGCGGCGGTGCCGGAGCTGACCGCCACGGCTCCCCGGGTGCCCACCCGCGCGGCGACCTCGTGCTCGAACGCGTCGAGGTCCGGCCCGACGGGCGCGACCCAACCCGAGCGCAGGGCCGCGATCAGGTAGGACTCCTCCAGCGGCCCGACGTCCGGCGAGGAGAGATAGATGGTCCGGCTCATCGGCCACCTCCGGTGGAGATCGTCATGCTGGCGTCCGCTCGCGGTGGGGCGGCGGGGACCAGCGACGGGGTGCCGAGGAACTCCGGCGCGGTGGCGGAGCCTTCCGCGGAGATCCCCTCGCGGCGCAGCACCGTGCGGAACGTGGCGGCGAGGATCGACAGGTCCAGCCGGAGGTTGCGGTGGTCGACGTACCAGACGTCGAGGTCCAGTTTCTCCTCCCAGCTCAGGCTGTTGCGCCCGCGCACCTGGGCCAGCCCGGTGATGCCCGGCCTGACCTCGTGCCGCCGGGCCTGCCTCGGGGAGTAGCGCTCCAGGTACTCGGTGAGCAGGGGGCGCGGGCCGACCAGGCTCATGTCGCCGCGCAGCACGTTCCAGAGCGTCGGTAGCTCGTCCAGGCTGGTGGAGCGCAGGAAGCGTCCCAGGGGCGTGAGCCGGTCCCCGTCCCGCACCCGACCCCGCTGCGGATCGGGCGGGAGCATGGTGCGGAACTTGACCAGCTCGAACACCTGGCCGTGCCGTCCCGCGCGGCGTTGCCGGAACAGCACCGGCCGGCCGAGGCCGGCGGCCACCAGCGCCGCCACCATGAGGATCAGTGGTGCGGCGAGCAGCAGCAGCACCGCCGCCGCCACCAGGTCGATCGTCCGTTTGGGGCCCTCCGGCCGGGCCTGCTCCGCGAGGTCCGCCAGCGTGTTCACGGAACCAGGCAAGGTCTCGACCTCCAGCAACGAATCGGTCACAGCGCGACAAACACGTTGTAGCAGGTAAAAACCCGCCATCGCGCTGGAATCGCGACACTCGTCGCTGATCCCGACAGGTCAACCTAGGAACAGCCCGTCGGGACGTGGCCGGCCGTGAAGACGGGCGCTCCGAACCGCCCGGTCCCGGTCAGGGCCCGTCGTCGCCCGCGTCCAGCCGTCTGGCGAGCAGCGCCCGCAGCGGGATCGACTCGCCGTCCCGGCCGCCCGCGCCGATGACCAGCGGCGGCGGACTGGGCTGCGGCTCGGCCCCGAGCAGCCGGGCGCGCAGGCCGCCCGGCACGGTCAGCAGGTGGAACCGCCCGTCGACGTCGACCGCCCGGGTGCGAGCCCGATCGACATACCAGCCGCGCAGCCGGGTCCGGTAGCGGCCGCGACCGTCGTACGCGCGGGCGGTGAGCCGGTCCGGGCGCAGCCCGCGCCGGGTCGCCTCGGTGACGAACCAGGCGACCAGCTCCGCCGCCTCGGCGCGCTCGGCCGCCCGGCGGCGCTCGTCCGCCGCCGCGTGCGCCCGCACCGCCCGCCGCTGCCGCTCCCGCCACTCCAGGCCGTCGTCCTCACCCACGACCGCGACGGTACGCCCCGACTCCCGCCCCCGAAACCGTCCTCGTCGCCCGCCACGCCGCCGTCGTCGGCCAGTCCGCCGCTCCGGAGGCGCTGACCGCGCCACCCGCGAGGCGCCGGCCGGCCCGCCCCCGGATCCGCGCGGGTGCTGTGGAGCTGAGTCGTCCGCGGCATCAGGCGGATGCCTGAATCGTCTGCGACACCAGCTCCACAGCGACCCGGATGCGTCTCCCCGACCGGCGTCAAAGTCAGGCGAGGCCGGCCCGGCGCAGCGCGTCCGCCATGGCGCCGTTGGCCGGTGCCGGCGTGGCGCCGCCGCCGCGGCCCTGCCGCTGCGGCCCGCCGCGCCCACCGCCCTGGCCGCGCTCGCCGCCCTGGCCGTCCCGGCCGCCGCCCTTACCGCCCCGGGAGGCGCCCCGGTCACCACGCGGTCCGCCCTGGCCGCCGCGCTCGCGGCGTGCACCGTCCGGTCCGCCGCGCCCGGCGTCGGCCGCCGCGTCGTCCTCCAGCCGGAGGGTGAGCGAGATCCGCTTGCGGGGCACGTCAACGTCGAGCACCTTCACCCGGACGACGTCACCGGACTTGACCACCTCGCGGGGGTCCTTGACGAACGTGCGGGACATGGCCGAGACGTGCACCAGGCCGTCCTGGTGCACCCCGACGTCGACGAACGCGCCGAACGCGGCCACGTTGGTGACCACACCCTCCAGCACCATCCCCGGGGTGAGGTCGCCGATCTTCTCCACCCCCTCGACGAAGGTGGCGGTGCGGAACTCCGGTCGCGGGTCGCGCCCGGGCTTCTCCAGTTCGGCGAGGATGTCGGTGACGGTGGGCAGGCCGAACGTCTCGTCGACGAAGTCGGTCGCCCGCAGCCCGCGCAGGATGGCGGACTTCCCGATCAGCGAGCGCAGGTCCTGCCCGGTGCTGGTTAGGATCCGCCGCACCACCGGGTACGCCTCCGGGTGCACGCTGGAGGAGTCCAGCGGGTCGTCGCCGTCGGGGATGCGCAGGAAGCCGGCGCACTGCTCGAACGCCTTCGGGCCCAGCCGGGGCACCGTGCGCAACTCCGCGCGGGAGCGGAACGGGCCGTGGGCGTCCCGGTGCAGCACGATGTTCTCGGCCAGGCCGGCGCCGATGCCGGAGACCCGGGTTAGCAGCGGCGCCGAGGCGGTGTTGACGTCCACGCCGACCCCGTTGACGCAGTCCTCGACCACCGCGTCCAGCGACCGGGAGAGCTTCACCTCCGACAGGTCGTGCTGGTACTGGCCCACTCCGATCGAGCGCGGGTCGATCTTGACCAGTTCGGCGAGCGGATCTTGCAGGCGGCGGGCGATGGAGACCGCGCCGCGCAGCGAGACGTCCAGCCCGGGCAGCTCTTGGGCGGCGTACGCCGACGCGGAGTAGACCGACGCCCCGGCCTCGGAGACCACCACCTTGGTGAGGTTCAGCTGCGGGTGCCGCTTGAGCAGTTCCCCGGCCAGCTTGTCGGTCTCCCGGCTGGCGGTGCCGTTGCCGATGGCGACCAGCTCCACCCGGTGCGCCGCGGCGAGCCGGGCCAGGGTCTCGATCGAGGCGTCCCACTGCCGGCGCGGCTCGTGCGGGTAGATGGTGTCCGTGGCGACCACCTTGCCGGTGGCGTCCACCACCGCCACCTTCACCCCGGTACGCAGGCCCGGGTCGAGCCCCATCGTCGGCCGGGCGCCGGCCGGGGCGGCGAGCAGCAGGTCGCGCAGGTTGGTGGCGAACACCCGGACGGCCTCCTCCTCGGCCGCCTGCCACAGCCGCATCCGCAGGTCCGCCCCGAGGTGGATGAGGATCCGGGTACGCCACGCCCAACGCACCGTGTCGGCCAGCCACCGGTCGGCGGGCCGGCCGCGGTCGGCGACGCCGAACCGCGCGGCTATCGCCGCCTCGTACCGGCTCGGCCCGGCGTCCGCGTCGCCTGCCTCGTCCGGCTCCATGGTGAGGTCGAGCACGCCCTCCTTCTCGCCCCGGAACATCGCCAGGATCCGGTGCGAGGGCAGCTTCGGGTAGGGCTCGGAGAAGTCGAAGTAGTCGGCGAACTTCGCCCCGGCGGCCTCCTGCCCGTCACGTACCCGGGACACCAGTCGCCCCCGCGACCACATCTGCTCGCGCAGCGACCCGATCAGGTCGGCGTCCTCGGCGAACCGCTCGATCAGGATGGCCCGCGCTCCGTCCAGCGCGGCGGCCGGGTCGGCGACGCCCCTGTCCGCGTCGACGTAGCCGGCGGCCGCCTCCCGCGGGTCCCGCGTGGCATCGGCCAGCAGCGACTCGGCGAGGGGCTCCAGCCCCGCCTCGCGGGCGATCTGCGCCCGGGTCCGCCGCTTGGGCTTGTACGGCAGGTAGATGTCCTCCAGGCGGGACTTCGACTCGGCCGCCATGATCTGCGCTTCCAGGGCCTCGTCGAGCTTGCCCTGGCTGCGGATCGACTCCAGCACCGCGGCCCGCCGTTCGTCCAGCTCGCGCAGGTAGCGCAGCCGCTCCTCCAGGGTGCGCAACTGGGTGTCGTCGAGCAGGCCGGTGGCCTCCTTGCGGTAGCGGGCGATGAACGGCACGGTGGCGCCACCGTCGAGCAGCTCCACGGCCGCGCGTACCTGGCGCTCGGCCACGCCGAGCTCCTCGGCGATCCGCTGATGAACAGAGAGGGTCACGATCTCGATCCGCCTTCGGGTGTGGGTTCCGCTGTGCATTGTGCCGGCCCGCCCGGCTCGCTGTCGCCGCGCCTGGCCGGCTCGCCGTCGCCGCGCCCGCCGATGGCCGCCCCCGCCGCCGCGCCCGGCGGTACCGGCCGCGACCCGTCGCCGGCCCGCGTGCGCTGCGCTAGCGTGGCGATCATGGAACCACCTGCGGAGCCCCGGGCGCGGCGGCTCTTCGGCGGCAGCGCCCGGGCCCTCGGCGACCTCGCGGCCAGCCCGTTCCGGGCCGACCGGGACCGGATCGTCGCCTCCCCGTTCTTCGCCCGGCTGGGCGGCGTCACCCAGGTGGTCAGCCCGGGCGGGTCCGGCCTGCTGGTGCACAACCGGCTCACCCACAGCCTCAAGGTGGCGCAGGTGGCGCGGGCCATCGCCGAGCGGCTCACCGCCGACGAGGGCCACCGGGACCTGCTGGAGAAGCTCGGCGGCTGCGACCCGGACGTGGTGGAGGCGGCCGCGCTCGCGCACGACCTCGGCCACCCGCCCTTCGGGCACCTCGGGGAACGGGTGCTGGACCGGCTGGCCCGGCGCCGGCTCGGTCTCGCCGACGGCTTCGAGGGCAACGCCCAGTCGTACCGGATCGTCACCAGCACCGAGATCCGCGGTGCCGCGACCACCGGCCTGGATCTCACCGCGGCGGTCCGCGCCGCGATGCTGAAGTACCCGTGGACCCGGCTGGACCACCCCGACCCGCACCCCCGGCTGATGGACCCGCCGCCGCGCGGGGCCGCCCCGCCGCCGGACGACCCGGCCAGCGGCTCGGCGAAGTTCGGGGCGTACCGCACCGAGGTCGATGACCTGCGGCAGGCCCGGGAGCCGTTCGTCGGCCGGATTCCGGACTGGCAGCAGACCGTCGAGGCGTCGGTGATGGACACCGCCGACGACATCGCGTACGCCATCCACGACGTGGAGGACTTCTACCGGGTCGGGGTGCTCCAGCAGAGCGCCGTGGCCGCCGAGCTGATGGCCTGGCAGCGGGAGAGCGGGCACCTCCGGGCCATCACCGACGCGGCGCTGGCCGGTGCGGCCCGCCGCCCCGGCTCGGCGATCGAACGGCTGCGCCGGCAGCTGCACCGCAAGGACGGCTGGATCGCCGCCGACGACGCGTTCGCCGCCGCTGTGGAACACGTCCGCGAGGAACTGGTCGAGGGGCTGCTGGCCATGCCCTTCGACGGCTCCATCGAAGCGGAGCAGTACGTGGCCCGGTTCTCCGCCCGGTGGACCACCCGCCTGGTCGACGCGATCACCGTGGTCGAGTCACCCCCGGTGCGCTCCGGGCACGTGCTGCTGACCCCGCCGCGGTGGCACGAGGTGCAGGTGCTCAAGTTCGTCCACCACCGGTTCGTGCTGGCCCGGCCGGACCTCGCCCTGCACCAGCGCGGTCAGGCGCGGCTGCTGGGCACCCTGGTGGAGGCGCTGCTGGACTGGCTGCTCGACCCGGCGGAGGAGTCCCGGCTGCCGCGTCGCCTGCACGACCTGGTGGAACTGGCCGAGGCGGAGCTTCACCCGCGGACCCCGGACCGGATCGGCAAGGCCCGCGGGCGGGCCATCGTGGACTTCGTCGCCCAGCTCACCGACGGTCAGGCGGTGGCCATGCTCGACGCCCTCTCCGGCCGCTCCGGCGCCCTCTGGACCGACGCCTTCGTGCTCTGACCGGGCGCGCCCGCGCCGGCCGGCGCCAGCCCCTGGCCGGCCGCCCGACGCCGGGCCGCGGTGCTCAGGCCACCGCCTGCCACCAGCCGTCCACCGCCGGTGGGTCGTCCACCACCACCCGCTCGCCGGGGCGGGGCACCGCCAGCCGCACGTCCCGCGCCTTCGCCTCCGCCCAGAGCCGGTCCACCGGCTCCGACCAGTCGTGCAGGGCGAGGTTGAACGTCGCCCAGTGCACCGGGATGAACAGCCCGCCACGCAGGTCGAGGTGGGCGGCGACCGCCTCCTCGGGGAACATGTGGATGCTCGGCCAGGCCCGGTCGTACGCGCCGATCTGCATCAGCGTGACGTCGAACGGCCCGTGCGCCGCGCCGATCTCGGCGTACCCGCCGAAGTAGCCGGAGTCGCCGGTGTAGAAGACCTTCCGGTGCGCGCCGGCGACCACCCAGGAGCTCCAGAGCGTCCCGTCGCGGCGCAGCCCGCGCCCCGAGAAGTGCTGCGCGGCGGTGGCGGTGATCTCCAACCCGGCCACGCGGTGGGTCTCCGACCAGTCCAGCTCGACGATCCGCTCCGCCGGCACGCCCCACCGGTCGAGGTGGGCACCCACCCCGAGCGGCACCAGGAACGGCGCGGACTGGCCGGTCAGCAGCCCTCGCACGGTGGCCAGGTCGAGGTGGTCGTAGTGGTCGTGAGAGATAAGGATCGCGTCGACCGGCGGCAACTCGTCCAGGCGTACCGGCGGTTGGTGGATACGTCGGGGGCCGACCAGCGGGGACGGGGAGCACCGCTCGCTCCACACCGGGTCGAGCAGCACCCGCCGGCCCTCGACCTCGATCAGCGCGGAGGCGTGGCCGTACCAGATGACGTTGAGTTCGCGGTCGACGGCGGTGGCCGGGGCGTCGGCCGGGC
This sequence comes from Micromonospora deserti, assembly GCF_003236335.1. Lineage (GTDB taxonomy): Bacteria > Actinomycetota > Actinomycetes > Mycobacteriales > Micromonosporaceae > Micromonospora > Micromonospora deserti. The sequence goes on along the minus strand of NZ_POUB01000029.1, from coordinate 3,449 downwards.
GCAGCAGCGGCACCGGGGCGCTCGGCCGACGCTTCTGCTTGCCGAAGATCAGCTCCCGGATCAGGTTGCGGTCCGGGGCGCCGGCCATCGACCGGGTGCTCGCCGGGTTGTGGAACGTGCCGTCGCGGAACTGGGGCGAGCGGGCCGCCCGCTCGGCCCGGGCCCCGGTCAGCCGCCCGCCGAGCGACACCGGCACGTCCCGCGCCGCCCAGGCGAGCCCGGCCAGCGCGGCCAGCCCGGCGGCGCCCCGCAGCCGGCGCCCGAGTACCCGCTCGACGTCCGATCCCTCCACTGGCTGCCGCATCCTCATCCCTCCGCCGTCTCCCGCACCAACGGTAGCCACCCCGGTCCGCCGCGCCCCGGCGAACCGGGGGCGGCGGCGCACCCGGCTCAGCCGCCGTTGCTCGGCCGCCGCGGGGCCAGCCGGTGGGTCGCCCCGGCGCCGGTGAGCGCCGCCGTCTGGTCCAGCATTCGGCGACCCAGCCGGGCCCGGGCCTCGACGGCCGGATGCGTCGCGCCGTAGTTACCCGGGTCGGCCTGCCCGTCGGCGAAGAGCGCGTACGTCAGCAGGGGCGCCCCGGCCGCGTCGAAGATCACACCCGCCTCGTGCCGGGCGTCGCCGAACCAGCCCGCCTTGGTGGCGATCCGAGCCCGTTCGGCGGAGGACATGCTGCGCCGGATCCCGTCGGTGAAGGCGACGGGGGAGCGCAGCAGGTCGAGCACGAACGCCGTCGAGGCCGGCGACAGCAGCGCCCCGCCGACCAGGGCCCGCTGCAGCTCGTGGGTCTCCCGCGGCGTGCTGGTGCCGAGGTAGAACCGGTTGGGGTTGGCCACCGGTTGGACCTGCGTGTTCGGGAAGCCCTTGTCGCGCAGGATCTGGTTGAGCTCGGCCGCCGGGCAGACCAGGCCGCACAGCCGCACGGCGGTGTCGTCGGAGACGGTCAGCAGGGCGGCCAGTGCGTGGCCGAGGGTGACCGAGCTGGGATAGGCGTTGTCCAGGCTGAAGATGCCGTCCCCGCCGGGAACCACGATCGCGGCGCTCACCTCGACCCGCTGGTCGAGGGCCAGCAGCCCCCGGTCGACCTTGTCCAGCACCGCCGTGGCCACCGCGATCTTGTTGACGCTGTACGCCTCGATCCGCCGGTCGGGCTCGTCGGCCACCGCCACCGCCGGCCCGCCGGCCGGGTCCGCCACGCTGACGTACGCCTGCCAGTTGCCGCCGGCGCGGGTGGTCTCCCGCGCGTACGCGGCGGCCACCCGGCGGGCGGCCTGGCGGGGTGTGGTCGGCGCGGCGACCTCGGGGGCGGCCGAGGCGGCCGGGGCGGCGCCGAGCACCGTCCCCGCCGTGGCCACCGTGCCCAGTCCCAGCGCGCTCCTGCGGTTCACCCGGATGGTCAATCGTCGCTCCCGTCGTGGTGGGCCGGAATGATCTCCGGCCCACCACCCTAGGCGAACCGATCGACGGCGGCGATCCCGTGCGCCGGTCACCGCAGCCGTCGCCGTGTCGCGTCGCCGACCGGTGCGGGCAGCTCCCCGACGGCCGGCGCCACCTGCCCGGGTTCGGGCAGCCAGCCGCCGCGTACCAACTCGCCGGCCGGGTTGGCCGCGAACACGATCCGGTCGTGCGGGCCGGCCGCGCGGGGTTTCCGGGGAGCGGGTGGCGCGAACCAGCCGACCACCGCGCCGGGTGAAGGCTCGGGCCGCCGGGCCGATCCCGCTGGTCGCGCCGGTGATGGCACTGTCCGGCTCACGGCGCGAGCACGACCTTGACGCAGCCGTCCCGCTTCTCCTGGAACATCTCGTACGCCTGCGGTGCCTGCTCCAGCGGCATCCGGTGGGTACGCAGGTCCGCCACACCCAGCGGGTCGTCGTCGCCGGAGAGCAGCGGGATGATCTCATCGGTCCAGCGGCGCACGTGGCACTGCCCCATCCGCAGTTGGATGCCCCGGTCGAACATCTCCTTCAGCGGCAGCGGGTCGACCTCGCCGCCGTACACCCCCGAGACGGAGACGGTGCCGCCGCGCCGGACGGCCTTCAGTGCGGCGTTGAGCACGACGAGCCGGTCCACGCCGACCTTGTCGATCATGGCTTGGGCGGGCTTGTCCGGCAGCAGCCCGGCGGCGGCCTGCGCGAGCTTGCCGGCGGGTGCCCCGTGCGCCTCCATCCCGACCGCGTCGATCACCGCGTCTGGGCCGCGCCCGTCGACCAGGTCGATCAGCGCGCCCGGCACGTCGTCGAGCTCGCGGACGTCGAGCACCTCGACGCCGTGCCGGCGGGCCAGCTCCAGCCGCTCCGGCACCAGGTCCAGGCCGATCACCCGGCCGGCGCCGAGGTGCCGGCCGACGCGGGCGCAGAACTGGCCGACCGGGCCGAGCCCGAACACGGCGAGGGTGCCGCCCGGTGGGGTGTCGGCGTACCGCACCGCCTGCCAGGCGGTGGGGAGGATGTCGGAGAGGTAGAGCCACCGCTCGTCGGGGCCGGTCTCCGGGACCTTGATCGGGCCGAACTGGGCATGCGGCACCCGCAGGTACTCGGCCTGACCGCCGGGTACTGAGCCGTAGAGCGAGGTGTAGCCGAACAGCGCGGCACCCTTGCCCTCGGCGGTGACCTGGGTGGTCTCGCACTGGGCGTAGAGCTGCCGCTGGCACATCCAGCAGGAGCCGCAGGCGATGTTGAACGGCACCACCACCCGGTCGCCCGGCTTGAGCCGGGTCACCCCGGGCCCGACCTCCTCGACGATGCCCATCGGCTCGTGGCCGAGCACGTCGCCGGGTTCCAGGTACGGCCCGAGCACCTCGTACAGGTGCAGATCGGAACCGCAGATGGCGGTGGAGGTGATCCGGACGACCGCGTCGGCCGGCTCCTCGATCCGGGGATCGGGCACCTCCTCGACCCGTACGTCCCGCTTACCCTGCCAGGTCAGTGCCTTCATGCCGGATGTCCCCTCTCGGTCCCGTCCCCCGGTCTGCTACCCGCGCACGGGGACTTGAACCGGCCGGCCTCCGGCGCCGGCGGGCTGCCGGCGCCCAGTGCCCAGTGCCCCGTGTCCGGTGCCCGGCGCCCAGTGCCCCGTGTCCGGTGCCCGGTGCTAAACGCCCGATGCTCGGCGCCCGTTCCCGGTGTCCGGTGCCCGTCCCCGGCGCCGGGCTGGAAGCGGCGCCGCAGCAGCCCGTCTGCTGGCCCGGCGGGTAGGTGCCCGGGCGCTGTCGAGCTGCCCCCGTGGATGGGCGCCCCGGTGGGTGCGGTGGTGTGGTGCTGTCGAGCTGCCCTCATTCGTGGGGCGGGTGCGCGCGGCTCGTCGCCAGGTCCCGTCGCGTCCGGCGCCGGTGGTCCTATCGACGGGGCAGTTCGACAGGGCCCGGTGGTGCCACGGATGTGGCAGGTCGACCGGCGCCGGTGGTCCCATGGGCGGGGCAGCTCGACAGGAGTGGGGGAGGTCCCGTCGACCC
>NZ_POUB01000299.1 GCF_003236335.1 Micromonospora deserti | reverse complement strand
GGTGGGTGCGGCGGATGACCGGCCCGAGCGGGGTGGGTATCGGCTGGCGGTCGGAGATCGACGGCTTCGTCGCCGGCCTGCCCGGGCTGCGCTTCGTCGAGGTGGTCGCCGAGTCGGTTCCGGCTGGCGGCCCGCTCCCGGCCGGCCTCGCCGCGCTACGCCAGCGGGACGTGGCGGTCGTACCCCACGGGGTGCGCCTCTCCCTCGGCGGCACGGAGCCGGTCGACCCCGCCCGGGTGGCCCACCTGGCCGCGGTGGCGGAGCTGGTGGGCGCACCGCTGGTCAGCGAGCACATCGCCTTCGTCCGGGCCGGGGGACTGGAGGCCGGCCACCTGCTGCCGGTGCCGCGCAGCCGGGAGGCGGTCGAGGTGGTCTGCGCCAACGTCGCGCGCGCCCAGGCCGAGCTTCCGGTGCCGCTGGCGCTGGAGCCGATCGCGGCGCTGTTCGACTGGCCCGACGAGGAGCTGGACGAGGCCGACTTCCTGACCGAGATCCTGGACCGGACCGGCGCGGGGCTGCTGCTCGACGTGGCCAACGTGTACGCCAACGCCCGCAACCGGGGCGCCGACCCGGTCGCGCTGCTCGACCGGCTGCCGCTGGACCGGGTGGCGTACCTGCACGTGGCCGGCGGCGCGGAGCACGGCGGCTTCTACCACGACACACACACCGACCGGGTGCCGCCGGCCGTGCTCGACCTGCTGGGCGAGGTGTGCGCCCGGCACCGCCCGCCGGCGCTGCTGCTGGAGCGGGACGGGAACTACCCGCCCGCGCCGGTGCTCCGCGCCGAGCTGGACGCCCTCGCCGCCGCGTCCGGGTTCCCGGTGGTGACATGAGCGGGCGGCGACCCGATCCGGGCGGGCGCGCGGACCCCGGCCCACCCGGCGGGCAGCGGTCGGGCGGGGGCCTGGCCGCCCGGCAGGCGGAGCTGGTGGCGGCGCTGGTGGCGGGCGGGCCGGTCCCGCCCGGCTTCGCGCCGGCGCCGCTGGCCGCCGCCCGGGCCGCGCTGCTGCGCAAGCGGGCCGGGGACGTGGCCCGGCAGTGGCCGCTGCTCGCCGCCGGTCTCGGTGCGGACTGGCCGGGCATCTTCGCCGGGTGGGCGGCCCGGCGGCCGACCGCCGGTTCGCTGCGGGACGGCTGGGACCTCGCCCGTGAGCTGCGCGAGCGGGGCGCGCTGCCGCCGCTGGGCGCCGAGGAGCTGGCCGTCCGGGAGGCGACCGAGCGCTACGACGGGCGCCGGGCGCCGCGCCGTCGCCGGTGGCCGGCGTGGGGGCGCGCCGGCGGGGCCGTCGCTGTCCAGTTCGCCGGCCGGGTACGCCTGCTGCGCCCCGCCCGCCGCTGACCACCCGCCCGGCCTTCACCCCCGCGTCGGCCGCGTGCCTTCCGCCGGCCCGCGGGCGGCCGCCGGGTGGGCGGCGGGTGACCGGGCGACGCGGCCCCGGATGACAGGCGGCGGGGCGACCGGGCAACGCGGACCCTGAAGGACAGGTACTGGCGCAGTGACCGGGCGACGCGGGCCCGAAGGGCGCTGGCGCCGGGCCGGCGGCGGCCCCGGGCTGGCGGAGCGGCCCGGGTGGGGCAGGATCGCGGTATGGATCTCGGACTCACCGACCGGGTGTACGTACTGACCGGCGCCTCCCGGGGTCTCGGCTACGCCACGGCGGAGTGCCTCGTCGCCGACGGCGCCCGGGTGGTCCTCTCCGCCCGGGACCCCGACGCGGTCGCCGCCGCAGCGCGCCGACTCGGCGGGCCCGGGCGGGCCGTCGGGGTGAGCGCCGACCTGGCCGATCCGGAGACGCCAGAGCGCCTGGTGGCCACGGCCCGCGAGCACTTCGGCCGGCTGGACGGGGCGCTGGTGTCGGTGGGCGGGCCGCCACCCGGCAGCGCCGCCTCGGTCACCGACGAGCAATGGCGGCACTCGTTCGAGACGGTGTTCCTGGGTACCGTGCGGGCGGTGCGGACGGTCGCCGCCGCGCTCAGCACGGGTGGGGCGATCGGCCTGGTGCTCTCCACCTCGGCCCGCAGCCCGGTGCCCGGCCTGGGCATCTCCAACGGCCTGCGGCCCGGCCTGACCGGCGCGGCCAAGGACATCGCCGACGAGTACGGCCCACGCGGGGTAAGGGTGGTCGGGCTGCTGCCGGGGCGGATCATGACCGACCGCAACGCCGACCTGTTCGCCGCCACCGGCGACCCGGATCGAGCCCGCGCCGAGGCCGAGGCCGGCATCCCGCTGCGCCGGATCGGCGAGCCGGCGGAGTTCGGCCGGGTGGCCGCGTTCGTACTCTCCCCCGCCGCGAGCTACCTGACCGGGGTCACCGTACCGGTCGACGGCGGCGCGCTGCGCGGCCTGTGATGACCGGCCCCACCCGCCGCCGCGCCGGACCGGGTCCGGCCTCCGGCCCCGGTCCGGGCTCCCGTCCGGCCGGTGGTGAGCCGGGCGCGGGCTCCGGCGCGCCCGCCCGGCCGCCGGCGGCGGGCCGGCATCCGCGGCCGACCCGGGAGGAGTTGGCCGCCGCGGCGGACCGCACCCTGCCGGACGTCATCGCGCCGGGGCTGGACGTGCTGTTCGTCGGGATCAACCCGGGCCTGTGGTCGGCGGCGACCGGCTGGCACTTCGCCCGGCCCGGCAACCGCTTCTGGCCGGCGCTGCACCGGGGCGGCTTCACGCCGCGGCAGCTGCACCCGAGCGAGCAGGACGAGCTACCCGGCTACGGTCTGGGTGTCACGAACATGGTGGCCCGGGCCAGCGCGCGGGCCGATGAACTGAGCGCCGCCGAACTGGTCGACGGGGCGACGGTCCTCACCGCCAAGGTGAGCCACTACCGGCCGCGGTGGGTGGCGGTGGTGGGGGTGACGGCGTACCGGATCGGGTTCGCCCGGCCGAAGGCGACCTTCGGCCCGCAGCCGCAGCCGCTGGCTGGCGCGCGGCTCTGGGTGCTGCCCAACCCCAGCGGCCTGAACGCGCACTTCACCCCGGACACCCTCGGCGCCGCCTTCGCCGAGCTGCGCGCCGCGGTGCGCGCCACCGAATGACCGCTCAGTTGGCGGCGGCGGGGGGCAGCGCCTCGTCGGCGACGTACGACCGCATCGGCAGCGCCACCGGTTCCGGGCCGGTCGCGTCGACGTACGGGGTGGGCGAGTCGGCGACGGCGAACTGGGTGCGGTAGAGCTCGGCGTAGAGGCCACCGACGGCGACCAGCTCGTCGTGCCGGCCCCGCTCGACGATCCGCCCCTCGTCGAGGACCAGGATCTGGTCGGCGTCGCGGACCGTGGAGAGCCGGTGTGCGATCACCAGCGCGGTACGGCCGGTCAGCGCCACCGACAGCGCCCGCTGCACGGCCGCCTCGCTCTCCGAATCCAGGTGGGCGGTCGCCTCGTCGAGGATCACGATCGACGGGGCCTTGAGCAGCAGCCGGGCGATGGCGATGCGCTGCTTCTCGCCGCCCGAGAACCGGTAACCGCGCTCGCCCACGGTGGTGTCCAGCCCGTCGGGCAGCGACCGGACCAGGTCGGCGACCTGTGCGCCGGCCAGCGCCGCCCACAGCTCGTCGTCGGTGGCGTCCGGCTTGGCGTAGCGCAGGTTCTCGGCGATGGTCTCGTGGAACAGGTGCGAATCCTGGGTGACCACGCCGATCTCGTCGCGCAGCGAGTCGAGGGTGGCGTCGCGCACGTCGACGCCGCCGACCAGCACCTGCCCGTCGGTCACGTCGTAGATGCGCGAGATGAGCATGGACAGCGTCGACTTGCCGGCACCGGAGGGCCCGACCAGCGCCACCATCTGCCCCGGCTCGACGGCGAACGAGACCCCCCTGAGCACCGGCTCGTTGACCGTGCGGTCCAGCGTGGCGACCTCCTCCAGGGAGGCCAGCGAGATCTCCGCGGCGCTGGGGTAGCGGAACCGCACCTCTCGGAACTCGACCCGGCCGGTGCCCCGGGGCACCGGCACCGCGTCGGGCTTCTCCTCGATGGCGGGCGCCAGGTCGAGCACCTCGAAGACCCGGTCGAAGGAGACCAGCGCGCTCATCACGTCAACCCGGACGTTGGACAGCGCGGTCAGCGGGCCGTAGAGGCGGGTGAGCAGCAGCGCGAGGGTCACCACGGTGCCGGCGCTGACGTTGCCGGTGACCGCGAGCCAGCCGCCGAGGCCGTAGGTGAGGGCCTGGGCCAGCGAGGCGACCAGCAGCATCGCCACGAAGAAGGTCCGCGAGTACATCGCGGACTGGATGCCGATGTCGCGCACCCGCTCGGCCCGCCCGGCGAACCGGCGCGCCTCCACCTCCGGCCGGCCGAAGAGCTTGACCAGCAGCGCGCCCGCGACGTTGAACCGCTCGGTCATCGTCGCGTTCATCTTGGCGTCGAGGTTGTACGCCTCACGGGTGATGTCGGCGAGGCGCCGGCCGACCCGGCGGGCCGGAATGATGAAGATCGGGAGCAGCACCAGCGAGAGCGCGGTGATCTGCCAGGAGAGGGTGAACATCACCGCGGCGGTGAGCACCAGCTGGATGACGTTGCTGACCACGCCGGACAGCGTCGAGGTGAACGCCCGCTGGGCGCCCAGCACGTCGTTGTTGAGCCGGCTGACCAGCGCGCCGGTCTGGGTACGGGTGAAGAACTGCAGCGGCATCCGCTGGACGTGGTCGTAGACCCGGGTGCGCAGGTCGAGGATGATGCCCTCGCCGATGCGCGCCGAATACCACCGCTGCGCCAGGGAGAGCAGCGCGTCGGCCACCGCCAGCGCGGCGATGAACAGCGCCAGCCGGACCACCACGGCACCGGCCTCCGGGCTGCCCCGGTTGATCGCGTTGATCACGTTACCGGCGAGCACCGGGGTGGCGACCCCGATGATCGCGGCCAGCACCACGGTGACGAGGAAGACGATGATGTCGCGGCGGTAGGGCCGGGCGAACGCCACGATCCGCCGGGCCACGCCCCGCTTGAGGTGATGACCGGAGATCTCGTCGCGGTTGCGCATCGACCGGAGCATGCTCCAACCGGCCATGCCGCCGCCGGACATCGAGTTGGACACGCTCACCTCCGGGTCGTCGGACAGACCGCACCGTCAGGTCAATTCTCCCGACGACTGTGACAACCTCGGTCGTAACCCGGATCTTCCCGAGCGGTCCTTACTATTCTCCCCGCCCGGCGAGATCGCGCAGCCGGCGGGTCTGCGCCTCCCGCTCGGCCCGCTGCTGCTCGGCGTGCGAGCGGCCGGCGGCGCCGGCCAGCAGGGCCTTGATCTCCACCACGGCGTCCCGGTTGTTGGCCAGCAGCCCGGCGGTCAGGTCCCGCACCGCGGCGTCCAGCTCGGCGTTCGGCACCACCAGGGTGGCCAGGCCGATCCGGTCCGCCTCGGCGGCGTCCATCCGCCGGCCGGTGGCGCAGATCTCCAGCGCGCGGGCGTAGCCGACCAGGTCGACCAGGCGCCTGGTGCCGGCGAGATCCGGGACGAGGCCGAGCGTCACCTCGGCCATCGACAGCCTGGCGTCCTCGGCGAGCACCCGCAGGTCACAGGCGAGCGCCAGCTGGAACCCGGCGCCGATGGCGTGCCCCTGCACCGCCGCGACGGAGATGACGTCCGGTCGGTGCAGCCAGGTGAAGCCGCCCTGGAACTCGGCGATCCGGTCCGCGCACTCCTGCTCGGGCAGGGTGGCGAGCTCGGCGAACGAGCCCGGACCGGACGCACCGGCCACCGACAGGTCGAGGCCGGCGGAGAAGGCCCGCCCCTCGCCGCGTACCACCACGACGCGCACGTCGCCGGGGAGCTCCCGGGAGAAGTCGCTCATCGCGCGCCACATCGCCGGGGTCTGGGCGTTGAGCACGTCGGGCCGGCACAACGTCACTGTCGCGACCGGCCCGTCGCATTCCAGCCGTACCCCAGTCGCCTCGGCGGTCACCGGGCGGCCCGGGGCGCGGCGCTGCTGGACGACGCTGGTGGGCGGGTCACGCCTTCTTGCGACGCCGGGCGCCGCCACGCTGCCGCAGCTGCACCCCGGACTCGGTGAGCACCCGGTGGATGAACCCGTAGGAACGGCCGGTCGAGGCCGCGAGCGCGCGGATGCTCTCCCCCGAGGTGTACCGCTTTACCAGGTCCTTGGCGAGCGTCTGGCGCTCGGCTCCGACGATCCGGCGACCCTTCTCAGTGCTGGTGGCTGTGCCAGTGGCTGCCATGCTGTGTCCTCACGTCCCAGACTGTGCGGTTCGGATACGGTCCCACCTATTAGACCGCCTCGAACGATCATGCGCCAGATATCAACTCTTCGCCAACCGACACGCTATGCAATGTCAGCTACCCGATAGGGTGACCCTGCCCACCGCGGCTCCGCCCCGCCCACGACGGGCGGCGCCGGCCGCCGGGCCGTAGCCTCCCTGCCGTGATCGACCTTTTCGGCACCGCGGCCGGCGCGGCCGTGGTGTTCGCCGCCACCGACGTCGACGACATCGTCATCCTGACCCTGTTCTTCGTCGCCGCGCGCACCACCGGCCGCCCCCGCCGTTGGCAGATCGTCGCCGGGCAGTACCTCGGCATCGGGGCGCTCGCCCTGGCCAGCGCGGTGGTCGCGGCCGGGTTGCTGGTGGTGCCCGACCCGTGGACCGGTCTGCTCGGACTGCTGCCAGTCGCGCTCGGCGTCCGCGCGCTACTCGACGGGGACGAGGGGGAGGCGCCGGCGGTGGTGCCCGGGACGCTCGGCGTGGCCGGCGTGACGGTCGCCAACGGCGCTGACAACGTCGCCGTCTACGTGCCGGTCTTCCGGGCCCTCGGCCCCGCCGACACCGCGGTCTTCCTGCTGGTCTTCGTGGTGCTCATCGCGGCGTGGTGCGCGGCCGGCGCCTGGCTCGGCAACCACCCCCGGGTGGTCCGCCTGGTCGAACGTGCCGGTCACCGCCTGGTCCCCGCCGTCCTCATCGCCATCGGTCTGGTCATCCTGACCACCTCCGGCCTCCTCCCC
>NZ_POUB01000298.1 GCF_003236335.1 Micromonospora deserti | reverse complement strand
AACCCGGAGTCCCTGACCGCGTTCGCGGCCCTCCCCCACCGCCGTGCCACGGAAAAGGTCACCCACACCCTCACCTGATGCCGATCATGGGGTTGTGGTGCCCCACCGAGGGGCATATCGCCACGTTCCGCCATCACAACTGCATGATCGACACGACCGGTCGGGTCAGGCCGGGGTGGGGTGGTCCTCGGCGGCGCGGCGCTGGGCGAGGGCCGCGAACGCGGTCAGGGACTCCGGGTTGGCGAGGGCGCCCGTCGCGGCGGCGCGGTCCACCGGGGTGCCGGTGAGGATCTTCTTCACCGGCACCTCCAGCTTCTTGGCCGACAGGGTGCGCGGCACCGCGCGTACGTGGTGGATCTCGTCGGGCACGTGCCGGGGCGAGAGCGCCGTGCGCAGCTCCCGGCAGATCTTCGCGCGCAGCGCGTCGTCCAGGTCCAGACCATCGGCGAGCACCACGAAGAGCAGCAGCTCCCCGGCGCCGCCCTCGTCGTCCTCTAGGTGCACGACGACCGAGTCGACGACCTCGTCCAGCCCTTCGACCACCGAGTAGAACTCGGCGGTGCCGAGCCGCACGCCGCCCCGGTTGAGGGTGGCGTCGGAACGGCCCGTGATCACGCAGCCGCCGTGCTCGTTGATCGTGATCCAGTCACCGTGCCGCCAGATCCCCGGGTAGACGTCGAAGTACGCCTCGCGGTAGCGGGTGCCGTCCGGGTCGTTCCAGAAGCCCACCGGCATGCTCGGCATCGGCTCGGTGATGACCAGCTCACCCAGCTCGCCGATGACCGGGGTGCCGTCGCCCGAGCGGGCCTCCACCTTGGCGCCCAGCGCCCGGCAGGTGATCTCCCCGGCGTGCACCGGCAGCAGCGGCACCCCACCCACGAAGCCGGTACACACGTCGGTGCCGCCGGAGAGGGACTGGAGCTGCAGGCCGCCGCCGACCGCCTCGTACACCCAGGTGAAGCCCTCGGCGGGCAGCGGCGCGCCGGTGGAGCCGAGCCCGCGCAGGGCGGAGAGGTCGGCGACCTCCCGCGGCGCCAGCCCAGCCTTGCGGCAGGCCAGCAGGAACGGCGCGGAGGTGCCGAAGTACGTCGTGCCGGTCCGCTCCGCCAGCCGCCACAGGGCGCCCAGGTCGGGGTGGCCCGGGTTGCCGTCGAACAGCACGATCGTCGCGCCCACCGCCGGCCCGGAGACCAGGAAGTTCCACATCATCCAGCCGGTGGTGGTGAACCAGAAGAACCGGTCGGCCGGGCCGAGGTCGTGGTGCAGGGCCAGCATCTTCAGGTGCTCCAGCAGGATGCCGCCGTGGCCGTGCACGATCGGCTTGGGCAGCCCGGTGGTGCCGGAGGAGTAGAGCACGTAGAGCGGATGGTCGAAGGCGACCGGGGTGAAGGTGAGCGGCTCGTCCGTGTCCGCGGCCAGCTCGTCCCAGGTCAGCGCTCCCTCCGGTGGCGGGCCGGCCGGGTCGAGGTACCCGATGCCGACGGTGTGCGCCAGCGACGGCAGGGCGGCCCGGATGGCGGCCACCTCGCCCCGCCGGTCGACCGGCTTGTCGCCGTACCGGTAGCCGTCCACGGCCACCAGCACCTTCGGCTCGATCTGCCGCCACCGGTCGGTGACGCTGCGGGTGCCGAACTCGGGTGCGCAGGAGGAGAAGATCGCGCCGAGGCTGCTGGTGGCGAGCAGCAGCACGTAGGTCTCCGGGATGTTCGGTGCGTACCCGGCCACCCGGTCTCCGGCGGTGACGCCGAGCCGGCGCAACCCGGCCGCCACCCGGCGGACCTGCTCCCGCAGCTGCGCGGCGGTCAGCGTGACCGGCGGCCGGCTCTGGCCGTGCGCGATCACCACCGGGTCGTCGTCGGCCCGACCGGGCATCCGCAGCACGTTCTCGGCGTAGTTGAGGGTGGCGCCGGGGAACCAGCGGGCGCCCGGCATCCCCCGGTCGGCCAGCGTCGCGGTCGGCGGGGTGTGCGCGACCACCTCGAAGTGGTCCCAGACGGACCGCCAGAACGCGTCAAGGTCGGTGACCGACCAGCGCCACAGCTCGTCGTAGTCGGCGAAGTCCAGCCCCCGGTGCTCCCGCAGCCAGCGCAGGTAGCTCCCGATCCGGGACCGCTCGCGTACGTCCGCCGGCGGCCTCCACAGCACGTCACCCACTGCTCCACCCCTCCCTCAGGCCCTGGCACGACACTGTGCATGGGCCGTGGCGCCATCTTGCCCTACCTCGAAGCGCCATTCTCCGCACCGGGTGCCGGTCAGGGGGCATGGCCGGCCCACACGCCCGGCCCGGCGCCGGTGTGGGTCGGCCCGGCAGAGCGCGCGCCGGCTGCCGGGCGGCGGCGCGGCACAGGGAGCGTCGCGGCACGGCACAGAGCGGCGCGCGGCGCAGACAGCGGCGCGGGCGGGGCGGCCCGTCAGCCGGCGCGGTGGGCCTGGATGGCGCGGCGGCGGGCGAGCCGGTGCGCCCGGCGGATCTCCGCCTCCCGGAACCGGCGCTCGTCCTCCGGGGTCTCCGGCAGCACCGGCCGCACCGCGCGCGGCGCGCCGCCGACGTCCACCCCGACGAAGACGAGGTACGCGGTGGCCACCCGGACCGCCTCGTCCTCGGCCGAGTCCCACCGCTCGGCAACCACCCGGACCCCGACTTCCATCGAGGTCTGCCCGGTCCAGTTGACCTGGGCGTGGGCGTGGACCAGGTCACCCACCCGGACCGCCTCGGAGAAGACGATCTCGTCGATCGCCGCGGTGACCGCCGTACCGCCGCTGTGCCGGGCCGCCGCCGCGCCCGCCACGTCGTCGACGAACTTCATCAACACACCACCGTGCACGGTGCCGTACAGGTTGACGTCGACGGCGGTCATGATCCGGCTCAGCGTGACCCGCGAGTACGAGGTGGGCTTGCCGGCCGGGACAGCGGAGGGGTGATCTGTCATGGCGAAAACGGTACGGTGCGCGGATGCGACATCTCTGGAGCTTCCTCGCCGGGTTGGTGGTGGCGCCCGTCACCTGGGTGCTGGTCGCCCTCGGGCAGGACGGTTCGACCCGCACCGTCGACCGTTGGGTGGAGATCGGCACATTCAACTCGGCCAATCTCATCGAGCCGGCCGTCTACCTGGCCGTCGGCGGCGTCCTGCTCGGTCTGCTCGGCACGCTGCGCATCTCACCGCTCGGCCCGCTGGTGGCCGGGCTGCTGCTCACCGCCCCGTACGTGGGGATGTTCGTCGCGCCGTTCACGGTGCGGGACCGCATCCCGGACGGCGGGCGGGTCTTCGGGGACCCGCTGCCCCTCGACCTGCCGGTGGAGAACGGCACACTCTTCCTGATCGGCCTGCTGCTGCTGGTGGCCACCTTCAGTGGGCAGCGCTGGCGCCGGTGGCCGAAGCCCGCGGCCGAGGCGGAGCTGACCTCGGCGCACGGCCCGACGAAGAGCGACTTCACGCTGACCGACTGGCCGCCGACCGACTCGACGGACCGGGACACCGGCCCACCGACCCTGGGCTACCCGGACCCGGACCCGACCCCGACCGAGCCGCTGCCCAGGCGGACCAGTGGCGAGTCGCCCTGGTCGGCGCCCCCGCGCACCAACCGGCCGGAGGACACGACCGGGATCCGATGAACCGCGGGCGGGCCGGGGAGAGCCGGCCCGCCCGCCGACCCGTCAGCCCTTGAGCAGCTGGCGGGCCATCACGATGCGCTGCACCTGGTTGGTGCCCTCGTAGATCTGGGTGATCTTGGCGTCCCGCATCATCCGCTCCACCGGGTAGTCGCGGGTGTAGCCGTAGCCGCCGAGCAGCTGCACCGCGTCGGTGGTGATCTCCATGGCGGCGTCCGAGGCGAAGCACTTCGCCGCCGCGCCGAAGTAGGTCAGGTCGGCGTCCCCCCGCTCGGACTTGCCGGCCGCCGCGTACGTCAACTGCCGGGCCGCCTCCAGCTTCATGCCCATGTCGGCGAGCATGAACTGGATGCCCTGAAAGTCGGCGACCGGCTTGCCGAACTGCTTGCGCTCCTGGACGTAACCCCTGGCGTAGTCGAGCGCGCCCTGGGCGATGCCGACGGCCTGCGCGGCGATGGTGACCCGGGTGTGGTCCAGGGTGCGCATCGCGGTGGCGAAGCCGCTCCCCTCGGCGCCGATCATGCGGTCCGCCGGGATGCGGACGGTGTCCAGGTAGACCTCGCGGGTCGGCGAGCCCTTGATGCCGAGCTTCTTCTCCGGCGCGCCGAAGCTGACCCCGGGGTCCGACTTCTCGACCACGAAGGCGGAGATGCCCCGGGACCGGGCGGCCGGGTCGGTGACCGCGAAAACGGTGTAGAACTCCGAGACGCCGGCGTTGGTGATCCACCGCTTCACGCCGTTGAGCACCCAGTGGTCACCGTCACGTACGGCGCGGGTGGTCATCGAGGCGGCGTCGCTGCCCGCCTCCGGCTCCGACAGGCAGTACGAGAACATCGCCTCGCCGGCGGCGACCTGGGTCAGGTAGCGGCGCTTGAGCTCCTCGGAGCCGGCCAGCAGCACCGGCATGGTGCCGAGCTTGTTGACCGCGGGGATCAGCGAGGACGACGCGCAGGCACGGGCGACCTCCTCGATCACGATGGCCGTGGCCAGGGCGTCGGCGCCCGCACCGCCGTACTCGACGGGGATGTGCGGGGCATGGAAGTCGGCGGCCCGCAGCGCGTCGTAGGACGCCTTGGGGAACTCACCTGTCTCGTCGGCCTCGGCGGCGTGCGGAGCCACCTTTGCCGCACAGACCTCACGGACCGCCTCCCGGATCGCCTCGTGCTCCTCCGGCAACCGGTAGACGTCGAACGACTGTTCTGCGGCCATGTCGGCCCTCCCCTTCACCGCTATCATGCGCAGTCTGTAGCGTCTCCTGACCGCCGACCGCGCAGACTGAAGGATAACGACCACAGTTCGGCTGATGTTACCGGCGCGTAGGCCCGGGCATGACAGGGCACCGATGTCGGTGGGCGATGATGGATGACGGACAGAGAGCCACCCCCTCCGGTGCCCGGCCAGGCGCCGCAGCAGAATGCGACGCGACGACGCGCCGCCAGTGCGAGCGGAGAAGACAGGCGTGACGATCCCGTACCCGAACACCCAGCCGATGCCCGCCATCGCGGCGGTGACGCCCCCGTCGGGCGCGCAGCGGCCGCGGGTCACCTTCCTCGGCACCGGCTACCTCGGTGCGACGTACGCCATCTGCTACGCCGAACTGGGCTACGAGGTGCTCGGCTTCGACGTCGACGCCGACAAGATCGCCATGCTCAACGCCGGTGAGGTGCCGATCCACGAGCCGGGCCTGGACGAGCTGCTCAAGCGCAACCTGGCCGCCGGGCGGCTGCGGTTCAGCACCGACATCGCCGAGACCGCCGACTTCGGCGACGTGCACTTCATCTGCGTCGGCACCCCCCAGCGGGCCGACGGCATGGGCGCCGACCTGTCGTACGTCGAGGCGTCGGTCACCAGCCTGGCCCAGCACCTGACCCGCAAGGCGCTGATCGTCGGCAAGTCCACCGTGCCGGTGGGCACCGCCGAGTGGGTGGAGCAGCTGGTCGGCAAGCACACCCCGGCCGATCTCGGCGTCGAGGTGGCCTGGAGCCCGGAGTTCCTCCAGGAGGGCTTCGCCGTCGACGACGTGCTGCGGCCCAACCGAATCGTGGTGGGAGTCAAGAGCGAGTGGGCGAACGGCATGCTCTACGCCGCCCACAAGGGGGTCTTCGACCTGGCCGCCACCGAGGACCGCGAGGTACCGCTGGTGGTCACCGACTTCGCCACCGCCGAGCTGGTCAAGGTCGCCGCGAACGCCTTCCTGGCCACCAAGATCTCCTTCATCAACGCGATGGCCGAGGTCTGCGAGGCCGCCGGCGGTGACGTCACCCAGCTCGCCCGGGCCATCGGCTACGACCCCCGGATCGGCAACCGGTTCCTCCAGGCCGGGCTCGGCTTCGGCGGCGCCTGCCTGCCCAAGGACATCCGCGCCTTCCAGGCTCGCGCCCAGGAGCTCGGCGCCGGCGAGGCGCTGCGCTTCCTGCACGAGGTCGACCTGATCAACCTGCGCCGCCGCACCCGGGTGCTCCAGCTCTCCGCCGACCTGCTCGGCCGCCGCTCCGGCCCGGCCGGCCCGGACCTGTCCGGCACCCGGATCGCCGTGCTCGGCGCCACCTTCAAGCCCAACACCGACGACGTACGCGACGCGCCCGCGCTCGCCGTCGCCGCGCTGCTGCACAAGGCCGGCGCCGACGTACACGTCTACGACCCGCAGGGCACCGAGAACGCCCGCCGCGCCGTGCCCGAGCTGACCTACGAAGGCAGCATCAACGCGGCGGTGACCGGCGCCGACCTGGTCTGCGTGCTCACCGAGTGGGCCGACTTCCGCAACGCCGACCCGGTCGCCCTCGGCGACCTGGTCGCCGGCCGGAAGGTGGTCGACGGCCGCAACTGCCTGGACTCGGCACTGTGGACGCAGGCCGGCTGGGAGTACCGCGGAATGGGCCGCCCCTGACCGTCCCCCTCGACGCCGACGACCGGCCGTGGAGCGCGCTCCACGGCCGGTCGTCTCGTTGTTCACCCCGGACCCGCCGACAACGGTCGAATTCCGCGCCGGCTTTCGGCATGCTGCGACAGTGGGAGTCCACAGTGCGGGTGGAGGGGTGTCGTGGCGACCTTTCAGTGCTCCTCGTGCGGCCAGGAGATCAAGCCGGCCGTCCGCTGCCCGCACTGCGGCGCGGACCAGCCACAGTGGGTCGAGCACCTGGCGGAGATCGAGCGGTCCATCGCGGAGATGAAGGCCCGCGAGGCCGCCATCGCCAGCGAGCAGCGGCAGATCGCGGCCAAGATGCAGGCCGCGCTCTTCCAGCGGGACATCCTCGCGCACGCCGGTGAGGAACGGCTCAAGCAGGCGACCCGGCCGCGCCGGGTGCTGCGCCGCCGGGCCGGCCGCCGCCCGCCGACGGCCACC